>NZ_JOGV01000060.1:0-33834 GCF_000721365.1 Streptomyces sp. NRRL F-5650
GGGCGGGGGCGCTCACCGGCGGCCGCCCCGCCCCGCGGCTCAGTCCGGCAGGACCCGGCGGGCGGTGAGGGCCAGGCTGAACTCGACGACGTCGGCCGGGCGGGCCAGGGAGCGGCCGGTGAGCTGTTCGCAGCGGCGGAGGCGGTTGAGGACCGTGTTGCGGTGGCAGTAGAGGCGCTCCCCGGCGCGCTGGGCCGAACCGTCGCACTCCAGCCACGTGGTGAGGGTGTCCAGCAGCACCTCGCGGTCGGCGGGTTCGAGGCGGAGCAGGGGGCCGAGCACCCTTTCGGCGAGGGTGCTCCCCAGCTCGGGGCTGGAGACGACCAGGGCCGCGGGGAGCTGCTCGGCCAGGCGCACCGTGCCGCCGGACGAGGGGCAGATCTCCAGGGCCGTGTCCGCGAGCCTGCGGGCGTCGCCCACGGCGGCGAGTCCGTCGACCGGGGTGCCGACGCCGATCCGCAGGCCCGGGGCGGCGGCGTGGGGCCGCGCGCCGGGCGGCTCCGGCTCACCGGGCGCTTCGCGGGTGCCGACGAGGACGATGCCGTAGTCGGTCCCGGGCCCGGCGTGCCAGTGGACGCGGGAGCCGGGCGGTACGGCGGCGGCGCGGGCGGCGTCGCACCGGCCGGGGGGTCCGCCGCTGACGGCGACGACGACGTACCGGCCCTGTTCCGGCAGGTCCAGGGCGCGGGCGGCCTCGGGCAGGTCGGCGATGCGGCCGGTACCGTCGAGCAGGCCGGCCGCCAGCAGCCGGACGCGGTTCTCGCGGCGCCGGCCGATCTGCCACTCGGTCTGCCGGTAGGCGTCCGCGACGAGGGTGCAGTGCTCGTCGACGAAGTTCCACACGTCGGCGGCCACGTGCACGAGGAGCCGCACGTCCTCGGGGGCGGCCCTGGACGTCTCCTCGATCAGCCGCTGCCACACCAGCGAGCCGCCCAGGCGGAAGGCGTGCAGCAGGGCGTCCAGCGGGAGTCCCTGCTCGGCGCGGGAGGCGCCGATCCGCCAGGAGCAGCGGCGGGCCGCGTCGCGGGTGCCGCGCGGGTCGAGCAGCGAGGTCACGCTGTGCCGCAGGGAGCGGTGGGCCTCCTGCCAGGTGGCGGTGGGGTCCTTGGTGACGGCGGCCCGGTAGGCGGGTTCCTGCTCCTGCAGCAGGGCCATCAGGCGGTCGGTCAGGTCCGGCAGGTCGTCCAGCAGGCCGCGGGCGGCCCGGTGCAGGACCCGCAGGGCGTCGGCGTCGATCAACGACGTGACGCCGGGTGTCCGCGGGCGTGGAACGGGCGTCAGCCCGGTGCGGATCGCTCCTCGTGACCGTACGGCGTGCTGCATCGCGGTCCTCCCCGGGGCAGGGCTCGCACGGGCGCCGCCGCGCGACGGGCCGTCCCGCCGCGCCGGGCCTGCCCCCTGACTCGTCCTGCCCCGAAGGATGACATACCGTCCGGTCGGTCCCTAGGGTTGTGCACCGGTCTTTTCCTGCTGACCGGCCGTCCGCCGGGCCTCCTGGGCCCGCTCCGCCTGCCCGATCGCGCGGGCCAGCTCCAGGCGGGAGCGGACCCCGAGCGCGGCGAACACCTTGCGGAGGTGGTAGTCGACGGTGCGGGTGCTCACCGCGAGGGTCAGCGCGACCTCCCGGTTGGTGGCGCCCTCGGCGACGTGCCGCGCGATCCGCAGTTGCTGCGGGGTCAGGCGGCCGAGGCGGGCCGGTGCCGCGGCGCCGCCGCCCTGCGGAGCGGCCCCGAGGGCCCGCAGTTCGTCGTGCGCCTGCGCCGCCCAGACGCCGGCGCCGCTGCGCTCGAAGCCGGCCAGCGCCGCGCCGAGGCGGCCGCGGGCCTCGCGCGGTCTGCGGCGCCGGCGCAGCCACTTGCCGTACAGCAGCGCGGTGCGGGCGCGTTCGAAGTCGCCGCCCGTCTCGTCGTGCCGGGCGAGCGCGCGCCGGTAGAGGGTGTCGGCACGGTCCGGCGGGGCGAGGAGCGCGTGGCAGCGGGCGAGCTGGGCGGCGGCCTGCGGGTCGGCGCCGAACGCCGCCCAGCCGGCGAAGTCCGTGAGGACCGCACGCGCGTCGTCCCGGCGCCCGGCGAGGACCGCGGCCTCCACGAAGCAGGGCACGGCCAGCCGCCACACCGCGAAATGGCCCCGCCCAGGGCCCGGCAGGACGAGGAGTCCGAGCCGGTCGGCGGCGTCGAACGGGCGTCCGCGCCCGAGGTCGGCGCGGGCCGCCGCCCACTGGGCGAGGGTGGCCGCCTGGGCGAGCCCGTGCCGCCGGGCCGTGTCCAGGGCCGCCGCGACGTGCCGGGCGACGACGTCCGGCTCCTCCTCGATCGACGCGGCGAGGGCCAGTACGGACCGGTGGTGCGCCGCCGTGTTGCGCTGCCCGGCCCGCAGTGCGGTGCGCAGCCCCTCCTCCGCGTGGGTGCGGGCCTGCGGGTGGCGGCCGGCGCGGAGTTCGGCGTAGGCGAGGTACTCCAGTGCCTGCGGTTCCAGCGTGCGGGACCCGTGCTGCCGGGCGGCGGCCAGGGCGCGGGCGCCGGCGCGGCGGGCCGCGTCCACGTCCCCCAGCAGCAGCGCGGCCGCCGCCGACCGCAGCAGCGGTTCGGGCCGGTCCTCGGTCCTGCCCCGCTCCACCACGTGCGCGAGCGGCGTCCCCGCCCGGTCGAACCGCCCTTCGAGCAGCGCCCGCATGCCGGCACCGTGGTCGCGCACGCCGGGCGCCTCGGCGGCGCGGTGGAACGGTCCGGGGGCGAGTGTGGCCAGGCAGCCGGACAGGTCGCCCGCCGCCCAGGCCGCGTCGGCGGCGGCCAGGGCGGCGCGTGCGGCGTCGGCGGGCGCGTCCGCGGCGAGCAGGGAGGCGGCCAGCAGCAGGGACTCGTGGGCGTCGCCGACCGGTCCGTCCCCGAGTTCGAGGAGGCCGCGCACCAGCTCGGCCCGGCCCCGTACGGCCGCGGGCGCGGTGCGGTCGCGGGCCGCGTCGAGCAGCGGGCGGGCCTGTTCGGGTCGCCCCGCGAGCAGGGCCTGTTCGGCGGCGGCGGTGTACCGTTCCGCCCGCCGCGCTCCGTCGGCCGTCAGTTCGGCGGCGCGGGCGTACGCCGTCGCGCGCAGCCGGTGGGAGGCGGGCACCGTGCCCTCGGCCGCCACCGCCGCGAGCCGGTCGGCGTGTGCCGGGGCGGGCGCCGGACCGCTGCGGGCCCAGGACCGGTGCAGCAGCCCGGGGAGCCGGTCGCCGCCGCTCTCCAGCACGTCGGCCAACGCCTCGTGCACGGCGCGGCGTCGGTCCGGCGCGGCGGTGGCGTACACCGTGCGGCCGACCAGCGGACTGTGGAAGCGGAGCCGGTCACCGGCCGCGGCGAGCTGGACGGGCAGCGGTGCGTCGAGCCGGGCAGCCGCCTCCCGTGCCGGGCGCAGGCGCCGCAGCGCGTCACCGACCGCGGCGGCGTCGACGTCCGGCCCGTCCGAGGCCCGTACGGCCGCCGCCACCGTCAGCAGCAGGTCCCGGGCGTGCGGGGACGGGCAGGCCGGCACGCCGCCCACCGCCTCGACGAGGGCCGCCGGGTCCGCCGTCGGGCCGGGCAGGGGCCGGTGGCCGCGCAGTTCGGCCGGCGAGAGCCTGCGCAGGAGGGCGACGAGGAGGGCCGGGTTGCCCTCCGCCTCGGCCAGGAGCCGTTCGCGGACGGCCGGGGCGGCGGCGCCGTCGGTCATGTCGTCGAGCAGCGCGGCGGCCGGTGCCGGTGCCAGCGGGTCCAGGCAGACGACGGGCAGGCGGGCCAGGTCCGGGGCGACGGCGCGGTCCGAGGCGGCGGTGAGGAGCAGGCCGACCCGCCCGGAGCCGCTCAGGTGGTCCAGCGCACGGCCGAGCGCGTGCCGGGCCGGGGCGTCCCACCGGTGCGCGTCGTCCACGCACACGAGCAGGGGTGCCGTGCCGGACGTCGCCCGCAGGGTGTCGAGCAGGCGCCGGGCGGTACCGGGCGCCTCCGGGTCCGGTTCCGGGCTCAGGTGGAGCACGGGCCCCGCCCGGAAGGAGCGGGCGGCCCACTGGAGCAGCGTGGTGCGGCCCAGTCCGGGTTCGCCGGTCAGCAGGAGCCGGCCGCCGTGGGTCGGCAGCCCGTCCAACAGGGCGCGCAGCGCCTTGCGTTGCGCACCGCGGCCGTGGATCCGCACGGCCGTGGGTACGGTCGTCTCTCCGCTCATTCCGGGGAGGTTACGCGCGCGTAACCCGCGGTGGAAGGCTTCCGTCCGGTCGGCCCCACCACGGTTTCGGCGCCGCCACCTGCGACGGCGGGCCGTGTACGCGGTCCGCGGACTGTGCCGCCGCCCAGGCGGACCCCGCCGGCGCCGTGCGGCCGCACAACGGACCGGCGGCGGCCGCGAGGTGTCCGCGACCGCCGCCGGCCGGTGCCGGTGAGGCGTGTGGGGCGAGGGGGAGGGTCAGGAGCCGTGCGGGCAGTTGCCCCGGTACTCCTCGATGGTCAGGCTCGGCCGGGGCAGCGGGCACAGGAACTGCTCGTAGCGGGTGTCGTTGTCGATGAACCGCTTGAGCCAGGAAATGCTGTACTTCGCGATCGTCGTGTTCGACGTGTTGGGCGAGAAGTGGGTCGCGTTGTTCAGCTCCAGATAGGCGCGGTCGGTGCTCGACGGCAGGCTGGAGTAGAACGGTTCGGCGTGGGTGAGCACCGGGGCGATGGTGTCGCCGTCGGCCCCCACGATCATCGTCGGGGTGCTGACCTCCGGCCACGTCTTGTCGAGGTTCCAGGGCGTGAGGCCGATCGCCGCCTGGAGCGAGGGCCGGGACTTGGCGGCCTCCAGGGTGCCGCCGCCGCCCATGGAGTGGCCCATGACGCCGAGCCTGCTGCCGTCGATCCGGCCGCGGACGGAGCTGCGCTCGGTGAGGTAGTCCAGCGCGGCCAGCAGTTGCCGGCCGCGCGAGTCGGGCTGGTCGAGGGTGGTGTTGGTGTCGATGGTGAACACGACGAAGCCCTGGGAGGCCAGGCGCGGGCCGAGCCAGGCGATGGAGGACTGGTAGGCGGTGAACCCGGGCGAGATCACGACGGCGCCGAACGTGCCGTCGCTCGTGCTGGTCGGGTAGTAGATGGTGCCGCCGCCGAATCCGCTCACGCCGAGCGGGGAAACGCTGGTGTCGGCCACGGAGTAGGGGCCGCGCAGCGCCTCGATGGATGCCTCGGTCGGCGCCGGACCGCGCTCGTAGGGGTTGTCCGCGGCCTGGGCGCCCGGTCCGGTGAGGGTGGTGAGCGCGACGACCGCGGCCACGGCGGCCGTCAGACCCGCGAGGCGCCGCCGGGTGCCCCGGAAGGCGGGGCGTGGGGCGGCGGCGGTGGCGTGGGTGTGGGGGTTCTGCACGAGGGGTGGTCCTCTCGGTCGTGGCGAGCGGCCCGCCCGTCGACCGCACACGGCCCGGGGACACGTGGGGTCGCGTCCCGGGCCGTCCGCCGGACGGGCTTCGCCGGTGAGTTGGCGATGCCACTGTCGACGGGCGGGGCGGGCGGGGGGATCGGCAGAATCACCGGTCTCGTACGACGGGTGCGGCCGTACGACGGGTACGGCCGCGGTGGGGCCCCGGGGCGGGGCGCTCCTCCCGGGCAGGGTGGTCCCCTCGCCCGGACGGGTCGGTCCGGCCGTGCCCGGGCGCGCACCGCCCTGTCCGGACACCCGGTCGGTGTGGCACGCTCGGCAGCGTCCGGGGCCGTGACGCTCCGGTCGGCAGGGAGGAACGTCGCGGGGCCCCGCACCGGGTCCGGCACCGTGGAAAGGCGGCGGCATGCGCATCGGACTGCTCGGCACCGGCCCCTGGGCGGACATGGCGCACGCCCCCGCGCTGGCCGGACACGGCGGGCTGGACCTCGTGGGGGTGTGGGGGCGCCGACCGGACGCCGCGAAGGAACTGGCCGGGCGGCACGGCACCCGCGCCTACGACGACGTCGACGCCCTGCTGGCCGACGTGGAGGCCGTCGCCGTAGCACTGCCCCCGGCCGTGCAGGCCGACCTTGCGGTGCGCGCGGCGCGGGCTGGGCGCCATCTGCTGCTCGACAAGCCGCTCGCGCCGACGGTGGCCCAGGGGCGGGCGGTGGCGGAGGCGGTGCGGGCGGCGGGCGTCGCCTCGGTGGTCTTCTTCACCACCCGGTTCCAGCCGGAGACCGAGGCGTGGATCACCGGACAGGCCGCCGAGAAAGGCTGGTTCACCGCGCGGGCGCAGTGGCTCGGCGCGGTGTTCGGCGACGGCGGGAGCGCGTTCGCCGACTCGCCGTGGCGGCGGGAGAAGGGCGCCCTGTGGGACGTGGGGCCGCACGCCCTGTCCGTACTACTGCCGGTCCTCGGTGACGTCCGGCGGGTTACGGCTGCGGCGCCGGGCCCCGGGGACACCGTTCACCTGGTGCTCGACCACGCGGGCGGGGCGTCCAGCACGCTCACGCTCAGCCTGACGGCGCCGCCCGCCGCGGCGGGTGCCGCCGTGGAGCTGCGCGGCACGGCCGGCGTGGCGCTGCTCCCCCGGGCCCCGGAGGGTCCGGTGCCCGCCCTGCGGCGGGCCGCCGACGCCCTGCTGGCCGCCGCGGGCGGCGGGCGCCCGCATCCCTGCGACGCCGTGTTCGGACTGCGGGTCACCGAGATCCTCGCCGAGGCCGAGGCTCTGCTGACCGACCGGGGGTGAGCGCGGTCAGCCCTCGTCCGGCTCCCGCCCGAAGGGTTTCTCGCTCCACCGGAACCAGGCCCGGTCGCCGTCGATGTGCAGCAGGAACTCGGCGACCGGACCGTCGGGCGACACCAGGCGCACCCGTCGCCCGATCTCCCGGTAGACGGCCTCCCACTCCGCCCAGTGCTCGTCGTCGTCCTGTTCCGCGAGGGCGAGTTCGCGGGCGAAGAGGTCCCGGACGGCGCCGAAACCCGGACCGGCGCGGAAGCGACCGGAGAGCCAGGGGAAGTCGGCGTCGTCGATCGAGATCTCCCCGATCTCCGCTCCGGCCGCCGCGGGCTCCGCCGCGTCGGGCACCCCACGCACGTGCCAGGTCTCGCCCTCGAACCCCATGTCGCCTCCGCCGGAACCCTCGTTGGTGATCGGATCGCGGGGTCAGCATGCCATCCGCCGCCGACACCGGGCCGGAGTCACCCGGCCCGGTCCTGCCGGTCCGGTCCGTCAGCGCACGGCGTCCACCGGACGGAGATTGATCCGTTCCCTCACGACCGGGTAACCGGCCTTGGCGAAGCCGGCGGCCATGGGGTGGTTCCCCCGGTCCGTCGCGGCGGTGACGGACTCCGCGCCGTGCTCCACCAGGAAGCGGGTGCACTCGGCCAGCAGGTCGTAGGCGTATCCGTGCCCGCGGTGTTCCGGCAGGACGCCGATGAAGCCGACGCACGGACCGGACGGGTTGTGCACGGGGATGTGCATCCCCACGAGTTCGCCCCGCGGGGTGTACGCCACCTGCCACCACTCCCGCGGCGACGGGCACCAGTGGAAGAAGTCCAGCTCCGACTGCGCGGCCCGGTCGAGCCCGCCCTCCTCGATGTCCTGCAGGGCGTGGGCGTCGAGGGTGGCGGAGTGGATGCGGCGCAGCGCCTCGAAGAACACCGCGTCGTCGGGCTCCGGACGGAAGTCCAGTCGCCCGGGCCGCTCGGGGAGCCCGCACTCGGGTGTCCACCGGTAGAGGAAGCGTTCGACCAGCAGCTCGTAGCCGGCGGCCCGTGCGGCGGCCAGGCGTGCCTCGGTGGCGGTGCGCACCGCGGGGTCCTCGCGCCAGGTGCCGGGAGGGTTCAGTTCGAGTTCGACCCGCCAGGGCGCGGTGCGCAGGAGTTCGGCTCCGGCCGCCTCCTCGCCCTCGGCCACGTCGAACCAGTTGACGTTGACGGGTTCGGTGTCGTCGGGCCCGCCCCACCAGGCGGCCCGGGCGACGACGACGCCGTCGCGCAGGGCGACCCGCTTCCACTCGGGCCGGTGGCGGGTGAGCCGGTGGCCCGCACGGGCGTCCAGCGGGTCGGGAAGGGTGTCGAAGAGATGGGCGTCGCTCGCGTCGAGCGCGCGGATGACCAGGTCGGTCACGGTTCCTCCGGGAGGTGTACGCGTGGTGCGCTCCCGGGTCAGTCGAGGTACGCCGGGACAACGGGGAGGGAGCGCGGGAGTGAGGTGGACTGCACGGCTCTGCCCTCCTTCCGTCGGTCTCGGGGCGTCGGGCAGAGCTTAGGAGACGCCTCACGGGCCCGTCCACCGGTTTCCGGGAGCGGGGCGGTGCGCGGGGGCCCGCCGAGGAGGGCGGGAGTGCGACCCCCGCCCTCCGCGTGCGCGCGGTGCGGGGACGTAGGAGCGTGGGGGTGTGCGCAAGGTGCCCGCTCTGTCCCCGCGCCGGGGCGAGGACCGGCGGAGCTGGCTGAGCGGGGCGCCGCCGCCCCGCTGGGTCCGGGTGCTCCCGCCGGCCCTCGTCGTGGCGATCTGCGCGGCCACGCTGCTCAGCAGCCGGCCGCAGGACATCGGCTTCCTGCTGGGCGCCGTCCCACCGCTGGCCGTCCTGTCGTACGGTCCGCTGGCGACCGCCGTGGTGGGCGGTGGGGTGGTCGCGCTGCTGCACGTCCCGGCGCTCCATCTCGGCCATCCGGGCAACGCCGACCTGGTGACCGTCTCCTTCGTGGCCGGCCTGAGCGTCCTGCTGTCCTTCGTGCGCAGCCGCCGTGACGTCGAGCTGGGCCGGGAGCGCACGGTCGCCGAGGCCGCGCAGCGTGCCGTCGCTCCCCCGCTGCCGAAGCGGGTGGGAGCGGTGCGCTGCACGGGGCTGTACCGGGCGGCGCAGCGCGGCACGCTGGTCGGGGGCGACTTCTTCGACGTGCGGGACGGCCCCTTCGGCGTACGGGCGGTGATGGGGGACGTGCAGGGGCACGGCCTGGCGGCGGTGTCGACGGTCGCCTCGCTGCTGGGGGCGTTCCGGGAGGCGGTGCTCGACCAGCCGGACCTGGCGTCGGTGGCGAGGCGGCTGGACCGCAGGCTGCTGGTGGACTCGGCGGACGCGCGGCACGCCGAGCTGTTCGCTACGGCCGCGCTGCTGGAGTTCTCCGCCGACGCGCTGGAGGTCCGGGTCGTCGTGTGCGGCAACCCGCCGCCCCTGCTGCTGCATGGCGCGCACGCCACGGAGCTGGAGGTGGCGCCGTGGACCCCGCTCGGGCTGGGCCTCGCGGACGCCGGGGCGATCGAGGCGGGGGCGGTGGCGCTGCGCCCCGGGGACCGGCTCTTCCTGGCCTCCGACGGCGTGGTGGAGGCGCGGGACGCCGACGGCGCCTTCTATCCGCTGGCCGAGCGGCTGGCCGGGCTCGCGGGCGAGGACTCCGCCGCGCTCCCGGATCTGGTCTGGGCGGATCTGGTGCGCTTCTGCCCGGACGTGCAGGACGACGTGACGATGCTCGTCCTCACTCCTTCGCCACCGCCCGGGGCCGTGGCCGCCCCTTCGCCCTCCCCCTCGGCGTCGAGCAGTCGCTGATGACGAACGCCGCGAAGACAGACACTCACCGTCGGACCCGCTCGTGCCGGCGCTCCGGATGCGCGGGCCGGGTCCGCGGGGAATGGTGGTAACGGGACATTCGGAACCGAACAACAGCACGGCACCGAAGCAGCGATCCGGATCCGAGGAGCACTGAATCATGTCGACGTCTCAGCCCGACGCCTCCCGACCCTCCCAATCCCGCGCGTCCGACGACCGCGCCACCCCGGACGACCTGCTCCACGCCCGCACCGGCACGGAGGTGTCCCCGGAGGACCTCGTCCTGGCGGCCGGCCAGGACGTCACCCCCGAGACCCTGGAGCGGGCCAGGCGCAAGCTGGCCGAGGAGGGCCCTTCGGCCATCGACAAACTGCTGCCCTGACCGCCGGGAGCCCCCTGCCGGACGCCGGTCCGGCACGGGGCTCCCCGCAGTCGTGCCGCTCCTAGGGCGCCGGCGGTTCCGTCTCGTCCTCCACCACGTGCACCGCGGCCTCCTCGGCGCCCGCGGCTCCGCCGTCGATGCCGACGTCCTGCGCGACCGTCTCCTTGGTCGTGTCGGTGCGTACGCCCTCGTCGGGGGCGACCAGGCGGCCCGAGCGGTCGGTGCCCGCCTCCGGGTCGACCGGTTCGCCCTCGCCCCCGGGGGCGTCGCCCACGCCGTCCCCGTCGGGCACCGGCTCGTCGGGGACCTCCTCGGCCAGCCGTTCGTCGAGGCTCTCGCCGTCGTGCTGCTCGGCGGCGGTGGTGCCGTGCTTGGTCACGCCCAGGGGCTTCTCCGGCGGGGAGTAGCCCTCGTCGAGCGTGTCGTCGTAGGTCCGCTCGTCGAGGGCGTCCTGGAGGTCGAGGGGCGCGGCGTCCTCCTGCTCCTCGTTGCTGCCGGTGGGCTGGTAGGCGTCGTCCGCCATCGGGTCCGTGCCCATCGCTGCCTCCCTTTCGCGCTCGCGTCGGCTCGGTGGTCTCGCTGTCCGGTTCGCGTTTCCCGATACGCGATCTCTAACCCGGCGGCGCGACGCGGATCTCCAGGCCGGCGACGCGGTGCAGGGTCCAGTCGCGGGCGTAGGCGGGTGGGGTACCGCCCGGTCCGGTCAGGGCGGCGACCGGCATCCGCCGGGCGGTGTCCTCGATCTCGGCGGCGGTGGTGTTCTCGTTGCTGCCGCCGGTGTTGCCGGAGGCGCAGCCCGTGTAGTAACCGATCGGGATGGAGTCGTGCTCGGTGAGCAGGCAGGGCGGCCGGACCCCGAGCCGGTGCAGCTCGCCGGCTGCGCCGGCCCACTCCTCGCGGCTGTCGACGTTGCGGTTCACGGTGCCCACCAGGACCGAGACCTGGACCGCCAGATGCCCGGCCACCGCGAGCGCGACCAGCGTCGCGGCCACCGGCCGCCACCGGTCGCGTCCCGTTCTGACCAGGTGCCACAGGGCGTCGGCCACCGGAAGGGCGAGCAGGGCGTAGGCGGGCTGCAGGAAGCGGGGCGCCGCGTAGCCGATCAGGAACAGGTACGGCACCGCCGCGCTGACGGCACAGGCCAGCGGGAGCAGCGTCGCGGTGGCGCGCCGGGCCCGGACCGCGACGACCGCGCCGAGTGCGGCGACGGCGGGCAGCAGCAGCCACCACAGGGTGACGACCGGGTGCGGCATGGCGCCGGTGCACGGGCGGCACAGGCCCCGGCCGCCGAGGCTGCGCATCTGGTCGTCGACGGCGATGTTCCAGCCGAGGCCGCCCTGGATCTCGGAGGCCCGGTGCAGCCGCTCCCCGAGGCCGCCGTACCAGGCGTACGCCTCGATCACCCACTCCCCTCCCCCGGCCGCCAGGCCGCCCGCGACGGCGAGCAGCAGCGGCCAGTGGCGGCGCACGAGGACCAGGAGCAGCAGGGGTGCGGCCACCCAGACCGCGTCGGTGGGGCGCATCAGTGCCATCAGCAGGGCCCCGGCGGCCGCCGCGCACAGCACGCCCGGGGCGGACCTGCGTCCGGCCCGCCGGTCGCCCAGGGCGCGCACGGCACAGCCCACGGTGATCAGGGCGCCGATCGCGACCCAGTAGTTGGGCATGGCCTGCGGGCCGTAGAAGAGGGTCACCCACAGGGTGGCGAAGAAGGCGCCGGCCGTGGCGAGGACCCGGGCCGGGAACAGGCCCCGCCATGCGCGCAGGGCGAGGTACAGGCCCATGCCCGAGAGCAGGGCGAGGTAGACGCGCAGCAGTTCGGTGGAGGCCGACCAGGAGGCGACGGGCGCCACCAGCAGGGGGACGCCGCGGGAGCGGGGCGCGCTGAAGAAGGCGGCGGGGTGGTGGGTGGTGACCTGGCTGACGTACACGATCTCGTCCCAGCCGAGCCCCATCCAGGGGTGGACGAAGACCAGTTGGACCAGCGTGAAGACGGCGGCGACCGCCGCGACCGGCGCCCGTCCACGCAGCCGTCGCCCGGTGCCGGACCCGGTCGCGTCCGCACCCCGGCGGCCTGCGACGACAAGGGCGTTCACGCCGTCGGCCATCGCGCACCTTTCACCCCCGCGCGTGGCGGGGCCGCTCGTTCCTCACCTCCCGCCGCCCGTGCC
This sequence comes from Streptomyces sp. NRRL F-5650, assembly GCF_000721365.1. Classification (NCBI taxonomy): domain Bacteria; kingdom Bacillati; phylum Actinomycetota; class Actinomycetes; order Kitasatosporales; family Streptomycetaceae; genus Streptomyces; species Streptomyces sp. NRRL F-5650. Next base: position 12,006 of record NZ_JOGV01000060.1, read on the forward strand.
GGGGGCCGGAATCCCGGAAAACACGGTCAAACTAACCCACGTGGCCGCGGCGTGCAGCGGGGAACTCGGCCACTCGCGCGCTCACTCCTCACCCGTTCCCGGCCGGTCGGTGCCGCCGGGGCGGCGGTGCGGGGGCTGTTCCGGGGTGGGCCGCCACTTGGGCGCGGAGATGCCGAGGGTGACCGGCTCGTCCCCGCTCACGTGCACCTCGGTGCCGTGGTGGTGGATCGTCAGCGGCGGGCCGCCCAGCAGCGAGTACGACGCCCGGTCGGGGCCGATCTCCACCTGCAGGCACCGGCCGCGGAACTGCAGCCGGAAGGCGAGGCGGCTGAACTTCTCGGGCAGGCGGGGGGTGAAGCGCAGGGCGTCGCCGTCCCGCCGGGTGCCGCCGAAGCCGACGACCAGCGCCATCCACGTACCGGCCAGCGAGGCGATGTGCAGTCCGTCGCGGGTGTTGTGCTCCAGGTCGGCCAGGTCCATCAGGGCGGCCTCGGTGGCGTAGTCGTAGGCGAGCCGCAGGTGTCCGGTCTGGGCGGCGACGACGGCCTGGCAGCACGCGGACAGGGAGGAGTCCCGTACGGTCAGCGGCTCGTAGTAGGCGAAGTTGGCGGCCATCTGCTCCTCGTCGCAGTGGGCGTCGAACCAACTGCCGCAGGTGTACATGGCCAGTACGAGGTCGGACTGCTTGATCACCTGTTTGCGGTAGATGTCGAAGTAGGGGAAGTGCAGCATCAGCGGGTACTGGTCGGCCGCCGTGTTCGCGAAGTCCCAGCGCTGGTGCCGGGTGAAGCCCGCGTGCTGCTCGTGGACGCCGATCTCCTCGTTGTACGGGATGTGCACGGCCTCGGCGGCGTCCCGCCAGGCCGCGCTCTCCTCCTCGTCCACGCCGAGCCGGGCCGCTTCCGCGGGGTGCCGCTCGCACACGTCGGCCGCGGCGAGGAGGTTGGCGCGCGCCATGAGGTTGGTGTACGTGTTGTCGTCGACGACGGCGCTGTACTCGTCCGGTCCGGTGACGCCGTCGATGTGGAAGACGCCGTGGGGGTCGTGGTGGCCCAGTGAGCGCCACAGCCGGGCCGTCTCCACGAGGAGTTCCAGGGCGGTCTCGCGTTCGAAGCCGGTGTCTCCGGTCGCCGCGGTGTAGCGCACCGCCGCGTGTGCGATGTCGGCGGCCACGTGGAAGGCGGCGGTGCCGGCGGGCCAGTAGGCGGAGCCCTCCGAGCCGTCGATGGTCCGCCACGGGAACGCGGCACCGCGCAGGCCGAGCTGGGCGGCGCGGTCCCGGGCGGCGGGCAGGGTGTCCTGCCGCCAGCGCAGTGCCTCGGCCACGGCCCGGGGCGCGGTGTAGGTCAGCAACGGCAGCACGAACATCTCGGTGTCCCAGAACGCGTGGCCGTCGTACCCGGAACCGGTCAGTCCCTTGGCCGGAATCGCGCGCTGCTCGGCGCGTGCCCCGGCCTGCAGCACGTGGAACAGGGCGAAGCGGACGGCCTGCTGGATCTCCTCGTCGCCGTGCACCTCGACGTCCGCGCGGGCCCAGAAGTCGTCGAGATACGCCCGCTGTTCGGCCACGAGCCCGTCCCAGCCGCCGTGCGCCGCGGCGGCCAGCGCCGCCTCGACCTGGTCGCTCATCGCGGGGCGGGAGCGGGCGCCCGACCAGCCGTGGGCGACGGTCTTCTGCACCCGCAGCCGCTGGCCCGGGTCGAGGACCGAGGTGACGGTCAGGCGGGAGACGTCCGGGTTGCTCTCACTGCTGGTGCTGATCTCCCCGGGGGCGTCGACGACGTGGTCGGCGGCCACGGCGACCCTGAGGCCGCTGCGCCGGGTGCGGTGGACCAGCCGCAGCCGCGAACCGTCGGCCAGGTCCTCCTCCGGCTCCAGCGGGGACTGCAGTGCCTTGGCCGTGCGGGGGTCACCGTCGGAGGAGGGCAGGCTCTCGTTGGCGACCAGCTCCGACTGGATGACCACCCGGGCCCGGCTGTCGACGGGTTCGACCTCGTACTCCACGGCTGCGATGGCCCGCTGGGTCAGGGAGACCATGCGGGTGGAGCGCACCCGGACGGTCGTGCCGGCCGGGGAGGTCCACTCGCAGGTCCGTTCCAGCACGCCGCGCCGGAAGTCGAGGGTGCGTTCGTGCTTGCGGAGCCGCCCGTAGCGCAGGTCGAAGGGCTCGTCGTCGACCAGCAGCCGCAGCAGCTTGCCGTTGGTGACGTTGATGACGGTCTGGCCGGACTCCGGGTAGCCGTAGCCCGCCTCGGCGTAGGGCAGCGGGTGGAGTTCGTAGACGCCGTTGAGGTAGCTGCCGGGCAGGCCGTGCGGTTCGCCCTCGTCGAGGTTGCCGCGCCAGCCGACGTGTCCGTTGGAGAGGGCGAAGACGGACTCGCTCTGGGCGAGGAGGTCGAGGTTGAGGGCCGTCTCGCGCACCCGCCAGGGCTCGACGGTGTACGTCCGGTTGGTGATCACGCGTGGCCTCCCAGCTCGGCGAGGTCCTTGACGACGCGGTCGGCGCCGTGGGCGTACAGGGCGTCGGTCTGGCCGACGCGGTCCACGCCGACGACGTAGCCGAAGTGCCCGGAACGGCCCGCGTCCATGCCGGCCAGCGCGTCCTCGAAGACGGCGGCGCGGGACGCCTCCACCCCGAGGTCGCGGGCGGCGGCGAGGAAGGTGTCGGGGTGCGGTTTGCCGGGCAGTTCGCGCTCCCTGGCCACCACGCCGTCGATCCGTACGTCGAACAGCCGCTCGGCGTCGATGGAGCGCAGCACGTCGCGTGTGTTGGCGCTGGAGGAGACGATCGCGGTGGCGAGGCCGGCGGCGCGCACGGCGTCGATGTAGCGCAGTGTGCCCTCGTAGGGTTCCACGCCGTCGGTGCGGATCTTCTCCAGCAGGAGTTCGTTCTTGCGGTTGCCGAGGCCGTTGACGGTCTGCGCGTCCGGGGGGTCGTCGGGGGTGCCCTCGGGCAGTTCGACGCCGCGGGAGGCGAGGAAGGAGCGCACGCCGTCGGCGCGGGGACGGCCGTCGACGTACTGGTCGTAGTCGGCGTCGGTGAAGGGGCGGAAGTCCGCGCCGTCCCGCTCGCGCAGGAAGGCGTCGAAGGTCGCCTTCCAGGCGGCGGCGTGCACCACCGCCGTACGGGTGACGACCCCGTCGAGGTCGAAGAGGCAGGCCCGGATGCCGTCGGGAAGTCCTAGCTGCGTCATACCCCCCACAGTTCCCCGTCGGGGCGGATCCGATCAGGTGACACACTGTGGGATGTGCCCGTGACCTTCGAGGACCTGCTCGCCCGTGCCCGCCGCCTCCCCCGGGACGGGCGGCGCGCGATCCTGGGCATCGCGGGCGCCCCCGGCGCGGGCAAGTCGACGCTCGCCGCGCGTCTGGTGCGGGAGCTGAACGGCACGGGCGAGCCCTGGGTGGCGCACGTGCCGATGGACGGCTTCCACCTCGCCGACGCAGAACTGGACCGGCTGGGCCGCAGGGACCGCAAGGGCGCGCCGGACACCTTCGACGCGGCCGGGTACGCGGCGCTGCTGGAGCGGCTGCGCGAGCAGGGTGCGGAACCGGACGGCGACACGGTCTACGCGCCCGGTTTCGAGCGGGTGCTGGAGCAGCCGCTCGCCGGGGCCGTACCGGTGCCGCCGACGGCGCGGCTCGTCGTGACGGAGGGCAACTACCTGCTGCTGGAGAGCGGGGCCTGGGCACGGGTGCGGTCCCGGCTCGACGAGGTGTGGTTCTGCGCGCTGGAGGAGGGCGAGCGCGTGCGGCGGCTCGTGGCACGGCACGAGCGCTTCGGCAAGTCCCCGGCGGACGCGGCCGCGTGGGCGCTCGGGCCCGACCGGCGCAACGCCGAGCTGGTCGCCGCGACCCGGCACCGGGCCGACCTGGTGGTGCCGCCGGACGCGGTGACGGGCCGGCCGCGGAACGGCCGGGCCGTGGGCCGCCCGAGGCCGGACGGTCGGGGTTCCGCGTCCTCAGCTTCCGCCTGAGGCGGTCACTCCTCGCGGAAGCCCGGTGAAAGCCCGTCCGAGGCGGTCGCTCCTCGTCGAAGCCCGGTGAAAGCCCGTCCGAGGCAGTCACTCCTCGCGGAAGCCCGGTGAAAGTCCGTCCGAGGCGGTCGCTCCTCGTCGAAGCCCGTCCGAGGCGGTCACTTCTCGTCGAAGTCGTCGGGACGGACGTCCGCCTCCTCCAGGGCCTCGCGCAGGGTCCGGCCGGTGCCTCCGGGCGGGCGGGGCCCGTCCTCGCGCCGGTCCGCGGGCTGCTCGAGAACGTCGTCGGTGGTGTCGGTCTTCGGCCGGTTCTCTTCCGGGACGGTCATGACGTCGGCTCCTCGTCCGTGTCCGGTTCCTTGTCCGGCAGCGGGTTCCCGGGCGGCGCGGGGCTATCCCCGTCCGGGCCGTGCGGTTGCCGTCCGGGGGTCCGGTGCCGCGGCGCCGTGCGCGGCTGTCCGCCCTGCCCGGCACGGGGGGTGAGCTATGTTGACCCCTGTGGGAGACCCGGCAGACGAGGGAGACGCGCCCGTGCCATCGCCGCAGCAGGCACGTGCCCGGGCGTCGGCCATCACCTCGGGCCGGGCGGCCCCCGAGACGGAGATCTCCCCCACCTCGCGGCTCAGGACGCTCTTCGACCGGCCCCGCCTCTCCCCCGGGCAGCGGCGCATCGCGCAGTACCTCATCGAGAACCTCACCGAGGCGGCGTTCCTGTCGATCACCGACCTCGCTGACCGGGTGGGCGTGAGCCAGCCGTCGGTGACGCGGTTCGCCTCGGCGGTCGGCTTCAGCGGCTACCCGGCGTTGCGGGAGCGGCTCCAGGCGATCGCGCTGGGCGGCCGGGGCGGCTTCGCGGCCGAGGAGCAGCGGGGCAACGAACTCCAGGCGGCCGTGGACGCCGAGATCGAGAACCTGGAGAACCTGCGGCGCGACCTCGCGGACGCGGACCGGGTGATCGGCATCGGCCGCGCGCTGGCCGCCTCCGCCCCGCTGACCGTCCTCGGGCTGCGCATCTCCGTCTCGCTCGCCGAGTACTTCGCCTACGCGGCCCGCAGGATCCACCCGGACGTCCGTCTGGTGACGCGGGGCGGCACCGTCGCCTACGACGCGCTGCTGCAGTCCCGGGAGGCGGGCGGCACCTGGGTGCTGGCCTTCTCGATGCCCCGGCACGCCCACGAGACGCTGGGTGCCGTGCGGGTGGCGCGTGGTGCGGGACTGAAGGTGGCACTGATCACCGACCTGGCGCTCGGTCCGGTCGTGGACGAGGCCGACGTCACCTTCGCCACGGGCACGGGGTCCCGGCTGGTCTTCGACTCCTACGCGGCGCCGGGCGTGATGTGCGCGGCGCTGCTTCAGGCCATGACGGACGCGGACCCCGAGCGGACGCAGGCCCGCCTGGAGGAGTACGAAAGGGTCGCGGACGAGCACCAGTTCTTCCTGCGGGACTGAACCGGCGCCCTCCCCCGGGCGGGCATGAATGTTTTCATACGTCTTGCAAAGCTGATGGCATATATAAATACTCTGCTCACGGTTGGCGACCCGTCGACGCCGCACCCCCGGAAGCGATGATCATGCCCCTGACGACCACGCGCATCAGCCCGGACTGGCCCTGCCAGGTCAAGACGCCCGGCAGCTACGACTGGGAACGCTCGGCCACCCGGTGGCTGCGCGAACTGGTGCCGGCCCGCTACGCCGGCTACCCGGCCCTGATCCGGCACCCGGTACTGCTCGCCCGGCACGCCCAGCTCCAGGTCCAGCAGGAGATCCGGGTGGCCCGCACCGCGCTGCAGACCGCCCGGGCGGACCTGCCGCGGCTCGGCCTGCACGAGGCGGCCATCGAGCACACCATCAAGCTCTACGCGGCGGAGGTCCTCCAGTTGCAGCACATCGCGCGCAGCGTGCGGGCGGTCGCCCAGGCGCTCGCCGAGCGGGGCGCCGCCGGGCGCTGAGCGCAGGGCGCGTCTCAGTCCACCGGATGACCCGGCGCGATGGTGCGCGCGTCGGCGAGCCGCAGCAGCGGGCCGCAGGCGGCTTTCTCGCGCCCGCCCCACTCGACCGGCTCCAGGACGAAACCGACGTGGTCGCCCCCCGCGATCCGCTCCAGGACCCGCCCGACGAACCACGCTTCGGCGTCCTCCAGCACGGCGGCCCCGCCGTACGCCTCCCGCCAGCGGACCCGCCGGAACTTGTCCACCTCGTCGCCGCTGCGCCCGCCGAACAGCTCGGCCGTGCCGCGCCGGTCGCGGGCCAGGAGGTGGACCGCGAGCACGTCGGCGGAGCGGGCGACGCGGAAGGTCCGGTTGGCGTCGGAGATCCAGACGACGTACCGCACGGGCCGGATGGAGCACTGGGAGGAGAAGCCGACCAGGCAGCCGGCCCGTTCCCCGCCCGCGGCGGCCGTGACGACGCACATGTCCGGGTCGAGCCGGTCCAGGAACACGTCCATGACGGCCATGCTAGACACGGGGCGCGGCTCAGGCGGCCAGCAGGCGGCGCAGGGCCGTGCGCAGGGCGGCGACGAAGGCGTCGCGGGCCGGGTCGTCCAGGACGTCCAGGGACAGGTAGGGGTTGAGGTCCTCCAGTTCGACCAGCAGCAGTTCGCCGCCGGGCGCGCGGCAGGCGTCCACGCGCTGGATGCCGTGGTCGACGGCGTTCCACTCGATGAACCGGCGCGCGAAGTCCAGGTCGGCCACGGTGGCCTCGTACGGCTCCAGTTGCCAGCGGCGGTCGGGGTGCGGGGCGTGGAGGGCGTACTGGTAGTCGTGGTCGACGAAGTAGAAGGAGACCTCGTAGGCGAAGTCGATCCATGGCTGGACGAGGAGGTCCCCCGCACCGGCGACCGCCTCCGCCACGCGCGCCGCGGGGACGGTCCGCAGTCCTGCCGAGTCCGCGCCGAGCCTGGGCTTGACGACGTACGTGTCCGCGGAGGGCAACAGGTGCAGGTCCTCGACGCGGCCGACCGTCGGGATGACCGGGAACCCCGCCGCGGTCAGGTCGAGCAGGTACTGCTTGCCGCGCATGTCCGCCCGGCCGGTGAGCTGGTTGTACACACGCGTCCCGCGCTCGGCCGCGCGCTCGCGGAAGGCGTCGTAGGCGGCCTTGTACCCCTGCACGGGACCGCTGTTGCGCACGACGACGGCGTCGAAGCCGTCCAGGAGCGCGGCGGCGTCCCGCGGATGGCACAGGGCCAGGTCGAACTCCTCGCGCAGCCGGGCGGTCAGGAAGATGTCCTCGTCGCAGTACCGCCGCCCGCGCGCCGGGTAGGCCAGGTCGGTGACGTACAGGATGCGGGGGCGGGTGAACGGCATGCGGACTCCTCCGGGGCTGACCGGAAGTGATCGTATGCGACCGGCGTGGCGCACCAGCAGGTGCACTCAGTTCCCTCGATTCGGTGCACCGAGTGCCACTGACCTTGCCGGACTGCTACGTTCCCCTCCATGAGCACCAGCAGTGCGGCGCCCCGCCGCGGGGACGGGACGGAGGCGGCGGAGGTCCGGCCGCCCATGCGGGACGCGCTGGTCGCGGCGGCGTTCCGGCTGTTCCTGGAGCGGGGGTACGAACAGACCACCGTGGACGACATCGTCGCCCTCGCCGGTGTCGGACGGCGGTCGTTCTTCCGGTACTTCCCGTCGAAGGAGGACGTGGTCTTCCCCGACCACGAGCGGTGCCTGACCGACATGAAGGCGTTCCTGGCCCGCTCCCCCGAGGACGCCGACCCGGTGCGGCGGGTGTGCGACGCGGCCCGGCTCGTGCTCTCGATGTACGCCGAGAACCCGGCCTTCTCCGTGCAGCGTTACCACCTCACGAAGAAGGTCCCCGGGCTGCGCGCCTACGAATTGTCGGTCGTGTGGCGCTACGAGCGCGCGCTGGCCGAGTACTTGCGCGGGCGGCTGGACGGGCGCCCGGACGGGGCCCTGCGCGCCGACGTGATCGCGGCCGCGGTGGTGGCGGCGCACAACAACGCGCTGCGGTCCTGGCTGCGTTCCGAGGGCCGCGACGACGCGGGCGCCGCGGTGGACCACGCGCTGGCGTACGCGCAGTCCGCGTTCGGCGACGGGCCCGCGCCGCCGCGCGGCGAGTCGGCCGAGGACGTGGTGGTCGTGGCCGCGCGCCGGGGCACGCCCCTGTGGCAGGTGCTGCGGGAGATCGAAGCGGCCTTCTGAATCCGGGGTACGGAGTGCCTTTACGAGTGACACTGAGTGCCATACGCTGTGCTGCGTGCACGGCGGCACGGTGAGCCGCGCACCCGCGTGCCCGGTGACCGCGCATGCGGGATTCCGGCCCGAGCGCAGGGAGTTGACCAGCGTGTACCACTCAGGAAACGTCGCTCAGCAGACGGCCGGCCCCGCGACGGGCCTGCTCGAGCCCGCGGCCGACGGCCGCGCTCAGGACACCGAGGCCGTCTTCTACCAGCGCTGCACCTGGTGCGGCACCGCCATGTACCACCGGGTGCTGTGTCCGGTCTGCCGCGGCAGCGATCTGCGGACCGAACGGAGCGAGGGCACGGGCACGGTGCGCCACGCCACCGTGGTGCACCGCAACACCCCTGCCGCCCGCAACGTCTCCCTCATCGAGATGACCGAGGGCTTCGTGCTGCGCGGCCGGGTCATGGGCCCGCTCATCGGCATCCACAGCGGTGACCGGGTACGGCTGTCCACGGCCAAGGACCCGGTGCGGGGCGAGCCGGTCTTCCAGTTGGTCGACGATACCTGCCGGGCCTGGACCTGAGGGCGGGTCAGTTCCCGGCCGCCGGTGCGGGTCCCGGCGTGATGCGGATCCCCACGGTTCCGTCGAGCCCGCGGCGCAGGCGGCTGCCGAGGAGGGTGAGCAGGCCGAGGACGCCGTACTTGCGGATCAGCAGCTTGCGGTACCGGGCCGTGGTGGCCGGGTCGCAGATCTCCGCCGTCCCCGGGACCTGGTCACCGGTCGGCCTCCCGCGCACGTCGCAGGGGCCCACCAGCACGTCGGCGCGGTTGCGGACGCGTTTGACCTTCCAGGAGTCGGCCACCGTCCAGATCCCGAGCGCGTCCCCGTCGCGCACGACCCACACCGGGGTGGCGACCGGGGTGCCGTTCTTGCGGTAGGTCGTGACCAGCAGGTACTTGCCGGTGCCGAGCCGGTCCAGTGACGCGTCGTCCATGGTCCGGGAGTCTAGACCCGTACGCGGACGGGCCCGCGACGCGCAGGCGCCCGGGCCCCCGCGCTTCACTCCAGGGCCGCCGCCATCCTCCGCACCGCCTCCGTGAGCACCTCCGGCGAGGTCGCCAGGTTGAGGCGTATGTGTCCCGCCCCGCCGCTGCCGAAGGGGACCCCGGAACTGAGCGCCACGCGGCCCCGGTCGAGGAAGACCTGCGCCGGGTCGTCGCCCAGGCCCAGGGCGCGGCAGTCGAGCCAGGCGAGGTAGGTCGCCTCCCCGGGGCGGTGGACGACCCCGGGCAGTCGCTCCGCGAGCAGGCCGGTGAGCAGCCGCCGGTTCTCGTCGATCCCGGCGAGCACGGCGTCCAGCCAGGCGGTGCCGTCGCGCAGGGCTGCGGTGTGGGCGAGGACGCCCACGTGGCTCGCCCCGTGGCCGACCTCCTCGGGCATCCGTGCCAGGTCGGCGGCGGCACCGGGTCCCGCGAGGGCCAGGGCCGCCTTGAGGCCGGCCAGGTTCCAGCCCTTGGACGCGGACATCAGCGCGAGGCCGCGCTCGGCGCCGGGCACGCTCAGGTAGGGCACGAAGCGCGCGTCGGGTGCGGTGACGACGGGCGCGTGGATCTCGTCGGCGACGACCCGGACGCCGTGGCGCTCGGCGAGGGCGGCGACGGCGGCCAGTTCCTCCGCGGTGTGCAGGGTGCCGGTCGGGTTGTGCGGGCTGCACAGCAGGTAGGCCGCCCGGCCGCCACCCGCGACGGCCCGCCGGAACGCCTCCTCCAGCACATCGAGGTCGATCCGCAGACCGGGGCCGAGCGGCGCCTCGACCACCCGCCGGTCCAGGTGGGCGACGAACGCGTGGAACGGCGGGTACACCGGCGGGTTGACGATCACCGGATCACCGGGCCCGGTGACCAGCTTGAGCATCTCGACGACGCCCAGCATCACGTCGGGCACGAGCGCCGTGCGCTCCACGGCCAGGTCGTCCCAGCCCCAGCGTTTGCCCGCGAAGCCGGCCAGTGCCTCGGCGTAGGCGGTGCCGGCGGGGTAGCCGGTGTCTCCGAGTTCCATGGCGCCCGAGACGGCGCGGACGACGGATCGGGCGAGCGGCACGTCCATCTCGGCCACCCACAGCGGCAGTACGTCCGCCGGGTGGGTGCGCCACTTCATGCTCGTGCGGCGGCGCAGTTCCTCCAAAGTGAGCGCGTGCAGGGGGTTCGGTTCTCCGGACTGGTCCTGCGGGATGCTGGTCATGCGCCCAAGATAGGACGCCGTGACGGGCGGGGTGAACACCGCGCGTTCCGCCGCCGTACGGGAGGAGGGTGCTCCTCGTCCGGAGGCCCCCGCGGCGGTGACGCCGCGCCGTCGGGGTGGGGAGCGCACGCATGAGGCACGCACGACGACGCAGCGTCCGGCGAGTGGCACGGCTGGCGGCCGTGGGCGGGCTGCTGCTCGGCGCGACGATGGTCACCCGGGCCGTGGCGAGTGAGCCCGTGGGCCCGTCCGCCGCGCCGCACCCCTCGGCGCGGAGCGCGTCCGGCACGGGCGCCGCTCTCGTGGCCCGGCTGGGCGGCGACCGCACGGCCGGTCACTGGGTGGACCCGGACGGGCGGCCGGTCGTGGCGGTCACGGACGAGTCCGCGGCCGACGCGGTGCGGCGGGCCGGTGCCACGGCGAAGACGGTCCGGCACAGCATGTCCGAGCTGAGGTCGGCGGTCTCGGCGCTGCGCGCGGCCCCCCAGGTGCCCGGTACGGCGTGGGTGCTGGACTACCGCGCCAACGAGGTGGTCGTGCGCGGCGACCGCACGGTCTCCGGGTCCGACTGGGCGCGGCTGACCGGCGTGGCCGAGGGCATCGGCGGGTTCGTCCGCACGAAACGCACCGGGGGCGCCTTCACCACCCGCCTGAACGGGGCCGAGCCCATCCTGTCCACGGCGGGCCGCTGCTCGGCGGGGTTCAACGTGAGCGACGGCACGAAGGACTTCGTGCTGACCGCGGGCCACTGCGGGCCGACGGGCTCCGTCTGGTTCGGCGACCGCGGCGGGGACCGGCCGATCGGCAGGACGGTCGCCCGCAGCTTCCCGGGGGACGACTTCTCCCTGGTGGCGTACGCGGACGGCGAGGCGGGCGACGGCGCCGACGTGGTGGCGGTCGGCGACGGCAAGGGCGTGCGGATCACGGGGACCGGTGAACCGGCGGTCGGGCAGCGGGTGTTCCGCAGCGGGAGCACCAGCGGGCTGCGGGGCGGGCGGGTGACGGCGCTGGACGCGACGGTCAACTACCCGGAGGGCAGGGTCACCGGCCTCATCGAGACGGACGTGTGCGCCGAACCCGGGGACAGCGGCGGGCCGCTGTTCTCCGAGGGCCTGGCGCTCGGCGTGGCCTCGGGAGGCAGCGGTGACTGCGCCGAGGGCGGCACGACGTTCTTCCAGCCGCTGCCGGAGGCCATGGAGTCGCTCGGGGTCCGCCTGATCGTCTCCGGCCGGGAGGGTGCCGCGGCCGGCACCTCGGCGCCGGGCGGCGCGCCGGCGGGGACACCGGCCCCGGTGCCGGACGCCGGGGGCACGCCCCTGCTCGCCCGGCTCACGGACCGTCGCGGCCTCGGTCCGGGGCTGCTGGTCGTGGCGGGCAGCCTCGTGGCGCTGGTGGCCACGCGGTGGATCCGCACGGAGCAGGACCGCAAGGCGTACCGGCGGCGGTACTCGGCGATGTGGGGCTGACCCGGGCCGGTGCGAGGACCGGCCCGTGACTGCTGCCGACGGGCCGGGGCGAGGAGCCTTCGGGGCCGGTCAGGCGGCGTTCGCGGACTCCGGGGCCGCGCTGGCCCACTCCATGACGAGCCGCTGGTACTCCGCGCGCTGCTCGACGCTCAGTGTCCCGCCCGACCGGAGCCACAGGGCCCGGATCTCCTCGTTGACCTCGGCAGCCGATCGCTCGGAGGAGGGTTCAACAGTGGACATGCTGTGAAGCATACGGCGCCCGGCGTGAAGACGATGTGAGTAATCGCGAGCCAATCGGACATATCGGACCGTGTTACTGATCACGTCGATCTTCTCATCTGTCAAGACCTGCGGGCGAGTTCGCTCCCCTCCCCTGCGTCCTGCCGCACACGCGCCGGGATCAGGTGCCCGGCTTGCGGCCGTACACGTAGACGTCGTCGCCCTTCTTCAGCAGCGACCAGTACTTCTTGGCGTCGGTCTTCGTCATGTTGACGCAGCCGTGCGAGCCCGGCGGGTTCCACACGCTGACGCCGACGGAGTGGAAGGCCTGGCCGCCGTCGAAGAACTGGCTGTAGGGCATCGCCACGTGGTAGATCGTCGAGACGTGGTCGATGTGGCGCCAGTAGACCTTCTTCAGCCCGGTGCGGGTCTCGTAGCCGTCGCGCCCGGTACGGACCGGGACCGGCCCGTACACGAGCTTCTTGCCGTCCTGGATCCAGCTCAGCTGGAGCGTGAGGTTCACGCAGGCGATACGGCCCTTGTTGGTCGGGCACTTGCCGGATTTGTTCGGGTTCTTCCCGACCGCCTTCTGCTTCGTCATCAGGTCCATCACCCCCCAGGTGACGGGACCCGCGTAGCCGGCGTTGGGCGTAATGCCGTGCTTGGTCTGGAAGGCGCGGATGGCCTGGCAGTCGGCGGTGGACTGCTTGCCGTCGGCCGTGCGGCCGAGGAACTTCTCCACCTTCTTCTGGTACGGGCCCGCCTTCGCGGTGCAGCTCGCGGCCTGGGCCGGTGCCGCGGTGAGTGCGAGTGTGAGCGGTGCCACCAGTGCGGTGATCCCGAGTGCGACGGCTCCCCGTCGACGTGTGTCCCCCATGGCCGGTCATGCCTTTCGCGTCGAGGCGGTGCGCTGGGCGGAAGGTCGCCTTGGTGCGATCCCCGCCTGCTAGACCGCCGCCCGGCGGCTTTGGTTGCCTGCCGCCGGGCGTCGCGACGAAACAGTGACAAACGCCACCGGACGGCCCTTACCCGTCAGTCCCTGCCGTCCCGCTCCGCCACGGCCCGCCGGAAGCCGGTGTTGACCGCGGTCAGGCCCCCGTCGACCGTGAGGGTGGTCCCGGTGATCCAGGAGGCGTCGCGCGAGGCGAGGAAGGCGACGGCCGCGGCGATGTCCTGCGGTTCGCCCACGCGCCCCAGCGGATACAGCCCCTGTACGGCCGCCAGGTCCTCCTCCCGGCCCTCCCAGGCCGTGGTCCGCACCGTGCCCGGCGTCACGAGGTTCACCCGGACACCGCGCGGTGCCGCGTGCCCGGCGAGGGTGCGGGTCAGCGACGCGAGCCCGGCCTTGGCGGCGCTGTAGGCGTGGTTCCCGAAGTCCTGCACGCCGTTGACCGAGCCGATGCTCACGATCGCACCGCGTCCCGAGGCGGCGAGGTGGGGCAGTGCGGCCCGGCAGCAGCGGTAGGCGCCGGTGAGGGTGACGTCGAGGTCGCGGGCCCAGGTCTCGTCCGGTCCGTCCTCGAAGAGCGGGGCGTCGGGCGCACACGAGTAGGCGTTGTTGACCAGCACGTCGAGACCGCCGAAGGCGTCCGCGGCGTGGGCCACGGCAGCCTCGACGGACGCCCCGTCACCCACGTCGCAGGCGAACGCCTCGACGGTGAGCCCCTGTTCCGTCAGCCGCGCCGCCGTATCCCGCGCCGCGTCGAGGTCCACGTCGGTCAGCAGCACCCGCGCCCCCTCCGTGGCGAGCCGCCGCGCGGTGGCCGCGCCGATGCCCCGGGCCGCGCCCGTCACGAGTGCCGTGTGGTCGGTGAATCGCGTGGTGTCCGTCATGGGCCAGACGGTAGTACCGCGACGATCACAGGGGCAGATACCGTGCGGCCATGTCCGCGTTCTGGCAGCAACTCCCCGCACTCATAGGCGTCGTGATCGGCGCGCTCGGTTCCTATCTCGCCGTGGTCCGCGGTGACCGGGCACGGTTCCGGCGGGAACGGGAGGCCCACTGGCAGGAGCGGCGGTTCACGGCGTACGCGGACTACGCACGGGCGGTGAAGAAGTCCGTGACCCTGACCTACCGGGGAGCCTCCGCCCTGGGTCTGGACCCGCACCCGCACCCGCTGCCGGCCCCGGAGGCCGACGCCTCGATGGCCGAGGCCACGGCGGCCCGCGACCCCTACTGGGAGGCTCTGCTCCTGCTGGGCAGTCCCGAGGTGGTGGAGAAGGCGCGGGCCTGGGTCGTCGTCCTCATGGAGATGGAACGGCTGGTGCGCGCCGAGACCTCCGACCGTGCGGCGTGGCGGGACGTGCTCGAACGGCAGCGCGCGGCACGGGCGGACTACTACTCCGCCGTACGGACCGACCTGGGCCTGCCCACCGGGCATTCCGCCCGCCTGCCCCTGCCGTCCCTCAGCGATACCCCGTGACATCGGCCGGCTTGCCCGGGTCCTGGACCTCGACGAGGTAGCGCCAGGCGTCCGGGCGGCTGCCGTCGAGGTCGGTGAAGCCGTACTCCTGGGCCAGCGCGCCGCTGGAGAGGGACTGCCCGTTGAAGCGGGCCACGCGCGGGTCGGCGGCGAGGGCGGCGACCGCGCGGCCGACGTAGCGGGGGGTCTCGGAGATGGCGAAGTGCGGCACGCGGTCGAGGGCGTCGCGCCAGTTCTCCTCGCGCACGCCGAACTCGTCGAGCATGATCTCGGAACGCAGCCAGCCCGGGGTCAGCGCGACGGCGGTGGCGCCGCGCGGACCCAGCTCGTGCCCGAGGGAGAAGGCCATGCGCAGGACGGACGTCTTGGCGAGGTCGTAGAAGAAGGAATTGCGGTAGTGGTCGCGGTTGTAGGCGTCGGTGCCGTCGGTGACCTCGACGACCAGGCCGCCCGGGCGGCGCAGCAGCAGCGGCAGGGCGTGGTGGCTGGTGATCGCGTGGGTCTCGACGGCGAGCCGCAGCAGTCTGAGCCCGTTGTCGAGGTCGTGCTCCCAGACGGGGGTGTCCCACTCGAAGAGTCTCTCGCCGCCCCAGATGTCGTTGACCAGGACGTCGAGCCGGCCCTGTTCGCGGGCGATGCGGTCGACGAGGCCGGCGACCCGCGCCGCGTCGAGGTGGTCGACGGGTACCGCGATGCCGTGGCCGCCCGCCTCGGTGACCAGGTCGGCGGTGTCCTCGACGGTCTCGGGGCGGTCGTACTCCGAGCGCCGGGCGCGGGTGCTGCGGCCGGTGACGTAGACGGTGGCGCCGGCCGCGCCCAGTTCGACGGCGATGCCGCGTCCGGCGCCGCGGGTCGCCCCGGCGACCAGTGCGACCCTGCCCGCCTGCGAACCCTTCGGTGACCCTGTCATGTCCGGCTCCCGTTCCTCTCCCTCACGTCCCGCACGCGGTCGCGCACGGGTGGTGTCAGGTTCGAGGGTGGCGGGAAAGCCGGACATCTTCTGTCACCTTTGCCGCGTGTCCCGGCCGGTCAGTGCCCCCGCTCGATCCACTCCTCCAGGTGCGGGGCCTCGGCACCGATGGTCGTGGAGTCGCCGTGACCCGTGCGGACCTCCGTCTCGGGCGGGAGGACGAGCAGCTTGTCGCGGATGGAGTCGATGATGGTCGGGAAGTGGGAGTAGGAGCGCCCGGTGGCGCCCGGTCCGCCCTGGAAGAGGGTGTCGCCGGTGAAGACGGTGCCGAGACCGGGGTCGTGGAGGCAGACCGCGCCGGGCGCGTGGCCCGGGGTGTGCAGGACGGTCAGGTCGGCGCCCGCGGCCTCGATGACCAGGCCGTCGGTCAGCCAGGCGTCCGGGTCCCGGTCCGGGTGGGTCTGCTGCCACAGGGGCAGGTCGTCGCGGTGCAGCCAGATCGTGGCGCCGGTGCGTTCGGCGAGCGCGGGCGCCGCGTTGACGTGGTCGTTGTGGGCGTGGGTGCACACGATGGCGGTCAGCCGGCGGTCCCCGACGGCCTCGGCGATCGCGTCGGCGTCGTGGGCGGCGTCGATGACGACGACCTCGTGGTCGTCGCCGACGAGCCAGACGTTGTTGTCGACGTCCCAGGTGCCGCCGTCGAGGCTGAACTGCCCGGAGGTGACGAGGCGTTCGATGCGGGGGGCCATCAGAGCACCACCACCGAGCGCAGCACGTCACCGGCGTGCATGCGGTCGAAGGCCTGCTCCACCTCGTCGAGGCGGATGGTCTCGGTGACGAACTTGCCGAGGTCCAGGCGGCCCTGGAGGTGCAGGTCGATGAGCATCGGGAAGTCCCGGGAGGGCAGGCAGTCGCCGTACCAGGAGGACTTGAGGGAGCCACCGCGGCCGAAGACGTCGAGCAGCGGCAGTTCCAGCTTCATCTCGGGGGTCGGGACGCCGACGAGGACGACGGTGCCGGCCAGGTCGCGGGCGTAGAAGGCCTGCCGGTAGGTCTCCGGGCGGCCGACGGCCTCGATGACGACGTCGGCGCCGAAGCCGCCGGTCAGTTCGCGGATCGCCTCGACGGGGTCGGTCTCGCGGGAGTTGACGGTGTGGGTGGCGCCCATCCCCCGGGCGGTCTCCAGCTTGCGGTCGTCGATGTCCACGGCGATGACCTTGGCCGCGCCCGCCAGGTGGGACCCGGCGATCGCCGCGTCGCCGACGCCGCCGCAGCCGATGACGGCGACGGTGTCGCCGCGGCCGACGTTGCCGGTGTTGATGGCGGCGCCGATGCCGGCCATCACCCCGCAGCCCAGCAGCCCCGCCACCTCGGCGGAGGCGGCCGGGTCGACCTTGGTGCACTGTCCGGCGGCGACCAGGGTCTTCTCGGCGAAGGCGCCGATGCCGAGGGCCGGGGAGAGTTCCTGGCCGGTGGAGGCGAGGGTCATCTTCTGCTCGGCGTTGTGGGTGTCGAAGCAGTACCAGGGCCGCCCTCGCAGACAGGCCCGGCACTTGCCGCACACGGCACGCCAGTTGAGGATCACGAAGTCGCCGGGGGCCACGTCGGTGACTCCGGCGCCGACCGACTCCACGACGCCCGCGGCCTCGTGGCCGAGCAGGAAGGGGAAGTCGTCACTGATGCCGCCCTGCTTGTAGTGCAGGTCGGTGTGACACACCCCGCAGGCCTGGATCTTCACCACGGCCTCGCCCGGACCGGGGTCCGGCACGACGATCGTCTCGATCCGTACCGGCTCGTCCTTGCCCGGCGCGATCACACCGCGTACTTCCTGCGCCATGCTCCTGACCCCTTCCTCGGCCGTTCAGCGTTCCCCCAGACCCTACGCGCAAGTGATCGGAAAGGAGCAGGTGACAGGGCGGTTCGCGGGGTGCGGCAGGTCGCGGGCGGACCGCCGCAGGACGGCGCCGGACGCCGACGTAGCCTGAGGGCCCCGTCCGCGTGCCGAAGGAGCGACGTGACCACCGCACAGCCGGAGACCTCCGCGCCCGCCTGGCGGCTGCTCCTGTCCTACGTACGGCCGCACCGCACGGCCCTGTTCGGGGGCGCCCTGCTCTCCCTGGTCACCGGGGCCACGGGGCTGTTGCTGCCGCTGGTGGCGCGGGAGCTGATCGACGACTTGGCGCACGACCGGCCCATCACCGGGGCGCTGCTGGCCATGTCGGCGCTCGTGGTCGCCAACACGGTGCTGGGCGCGCTGGGTTCGTACGTGCTGCGGCGCACCGCGGAGTCGGTGGTCCTCGGGGCGCGGCGGACCCTGTCGTCGTATCTGCTGCGGCTGCGGATCACGGCGGTGGACCGGACCGAGCCCGGCGACCTGATGGCCCGGATCACCTCCGACACGACGCTGCTGCGCCAGGTCACCACCGACTCCCTGATCGGCCTGGGCACCGGCGGGCTGACCCTGGTGGCGACGCTGGTGATGATGGGCGTGGTCGACGCGGTGCTCCTCGCGGTCACGCTGGCGGTGGTGGTGGGCGCGGGCACGGTGCTGGGCCTGATCGTGCCGCGCATCAACCGGGCGAGCCGGCGGGCCCAGGACGCGGTGGGCGTGATGGGCGCCGCACTGGAGCGGATCCTCGGCGCGCTGCGCACGGTGAAGGCCTCGGGTGCCGAGCCGCGGGAGGAGAGGGTGCTGCACCGGGCGGCCGAGGACTCCTGGCGCCAGAGCGTGCGTGCCGCCAAGTGGTCGGCCGCCGCGGGCAACACGGCCGGCCTCGCGATGCAGGTCGCCTTCATCACGGTGCTCGCGGTGGGCGGCGCGCGGGTGGCGACCGGAGCGATCGACGTGGGCACGCTGGTCGCGTTCCTGCTGTTCGTCTTCTACCTGCTGTCACCGATCCAGCAGGTCGTCGGCGCGATCACGCAGTACCAGACGGGCCGGGCGGCGCTGGGCCGGATCGAGGAAGCGCTGCGCCTGCCCGCGGAACCGGCGGCCCGGCCGGTGCCCCTGCCGTCGCCGGGCGAGCGGCCGGCGTCCGTCGCCTTCCACGACGTCCGCTTCCGCTACTCCGAGGACGCGCCGTACATCCACCACGGGGTGAGCTTCGAGGTGCCGGCCCGGGGCATGACGGCGTTCGTCGGCCCGTCCGGCGCGGGCAAGACCACCGTCTTCTCCCTGATCGAGCGGTTCTACGACCCGGACTCCGGGGAGATCACGCTGGACGGCCGGAGCCTCGGGGAGTGGGAGCTGGCCTCGTTGCGGGCCGCGATCGGGTACGTGGAGCAGGACGCCCCGGTGCTGTCGGGTTCCCTGCGGGACAACCTGCTGCTGGGCAATCCGGAGGCGGACGAGTCCGGCCTCGCCGCCGTGCTGAAGACCACGCGGCTGGACGGTCTGGTGGAGCGGTTGCCCAACGGCCTGGAGACTCTCGTGGGGCATCGCGGCACCAAGCTGTCGGGGGGCGAGCGCCAGCGGGTGGCCGTCGCCCGGGCGCTGCTGCGCCGGCCCCGCCTGCTGCTGCTCGACGAGGCGACCTCGCAGCTCGACGCGGTCAACGAGGCCGCGCTGCGCGACACCGTGACGGACGTGGCCCGGACGACGACGGTGCTGGTCGTCGCGCACCGGCTGTCGACGGTGACGACGGCCGACCGGATCGTGGTGATGGACGCGGGCCGTGTCCGCGCGGTCGGCACGCACCGGGAACTGGTGACCGCCGATCCGCTGTACGCGGAGCTGGCGGCCACCCAGTTCCTGGCGGCGGGCGGCTGACGAGGGCGTCAGCCCAGGGCGGGAACGGCGCCGAAGAGGGGCGAGACCAGGCCGGTGACCTGCTGGAGCTGCTCCAGGTCGTGCAGCCGGTT
Organism: Streptomyces sp. NRRL F-5650; assembly: GCF_000721365.1. Taxonomy (NCBI): domain Bacteria; kingdom Bacillati; phylum Actinomycetota; class Actinomycetes; order Kitasatosporales; family Streptomycetaceae; genus Streptomyces; species Streptomyces sp. NRRL F-5650. The sequence goes on from NZ_JOGV01000060.1 coordinate 31,249, forward strand.
GAGCTGCTGGGACGGGAGCGGCATCCGCGCCCGGTCCTCGGCGGGCATGTCACCGACCGCGAGCGAGTCGAGGGTGTCGGTCACGCTGAGCTTCTCCGCGGCCGGCGGGCCGCCGGCCGCACTCGCCATCGGGGCGGCGAGGCCGGTGACCCCGGCGGCGAGGCCGACGACGGCGACGATACGTCGTGTTGAGATCATGTGCTGCGCAACTCCGACGGGCCGGGGGCGGACACGGGCCGACGGTGCCGGTCACCCGGGTGGAGCAGCCCCGGCGGGCGTTGCCCCGGGCGCCGGAAGGGTGCAGGCTCGGAGGGAGAGGGCCGAGACGGCCCGTTCCCGCTGCGGGCCGCGGCCTTCGACGTACGAAGGAGGTCGTCATGAGTACCGCGACAGGTCCCGGCTTCGACACCGAAGCACTGCGCCGGGGCATCGAAGGAGAGTCGGCGGCACCCTTGTTGTCGCTGTACGCGCGGGACGCGGAGGTCCGCGTCGTCGACCGGTACGACCAGCCGAGCCGGCCCAAGGTCCTGCACGGCCGGGACGAGATCGCCGAGATGCTCGACGACGTCTACAGCCGTGACATGACCCACCGGATGACGCGCTGCGTCGTCCAGGGCGACGGGGCCGCGTTCGCCGAGGAGTGCACCTATCCCGACGGCGTGCGGGTGCTCTCGGAGTCGATGCTGTCCCTGCGGGACGGCGAGATCGTCGAGCAGACCATGATCCAGGCCTGGGACGAGTAGACCCGGAGCCCTCGGGGACGACCGGGTCAGCCGGCCAGCCGGTCAGCGGGTCCAGGCGCTGTACTCCATGACGTCGCCCGCCGTGACGCCGTACTCCGGCTGTGCCTCGGTGAACGTGGTCTCCAGACCGAGGACGGCGCCGCTGGCCGGGTCCATGATCAGCATGCGGCGCACGCCGGTCGTCTCGTGGACGTAGGCCTGGCCCGGCCTGCCGAGGCGGTCGGTGACCTTCCCGGCGGGCCGCAGTCCGCCGGTGTCGGCCAGGAGCCGGGCGAGCGCCGCCGACTCGCGGGCGCCCAGGGTCCAGTTGTCGAGGAGCAGGGCGGCCGCGTCCAGCAGTTGGGAGGTGTCCAGGGAGGGGGTGCGCTGCGCCTCCTCCAGATAGGCGCGCAGCCGGCCGGCCTCGTGCGGCGGGCGGGCGGCGGGCGGGGCGTCGCTCCAGCTCGGCGGGTACGTCCTGTCGCTGATGACGTGACCGTCCTCGACCTGGCGGGGGTTGCCGTCCTCGTCCTCGCCGAGCACCGGGCGGCCGGGATGGCGCGGGTCGGTGGCCACCACCAGTTCGGTGTGCCGGCCGTCGGCCGTCCAGCGCACGATGCGCTCCTCGGGCAGCGTGATCGGGGGCGCGTCGTCCGACATGCCCAGGCTCCAGGACTGCACGTGTGTGCCCCTGCGCAGTGCGGGCCCGCCGTCGGCCGCGACCGCTTCGGCACGCTCGGCGAGCCGGTCCAGCGACACGGGGGTGGCGTCGGCGCGCACGACGAGCGGGCGGGGTGCGGCGACGGCGGGCGGCGTTCCCGGTCCGCCGAGCAGCAGGGCCACGGCGGTCACGGCGACCACGGCGGTGGCGGCGAGGCCCCAGGCCAGGCGGACTCCGCGGCGGGCGGGCCGCGGGCGGGCCGGCCGCCCCGGAGAGGGGGTCCGCCCGTGCAGCAGCCGGTGCAGGTGACGCTCGCCGTGGTGGTCGAGCGGCCCGTCGGCGAAGGGCGGGGCGTCGGCCGGCGCCGGATCGGCGCGGCGCAGGAGGTCGAGTTCGTCAGCCATGGCCGTGTTCCTTCGCGGGGGTGGCGTCGGCGGTGGCCGCCGGACGCGGTGCGTGCGGGGCCTCGGCGGTGGGCGGGCCCATGCGGTCGATCTCCGTTCTCAGCCGGGCGCGGGCGCGGTGCAGCCGCATCGACGCGGCCCGGCTGCCGCAGCCGAGGGCGACGGCCAGCTCGTCCACGCCGAGTTGCTCCCAGGCCGTCAGCCGCAGTACCTCCTGGTCCTTGGCGGAGAGCCGGGCGAGGGCCTCGTGCACCCAGCCGCCGGGCGGCTCCGCCTCGGGTCCCGAGGTGATGTGCCGCCCGTGGGCCGCGTCGTCGTTGCCCAGCCGGGCCAGGAGCCGGCGCCGGCGCCCCTGTCCGCGTACCGCGTTGGCCAGGCAGTTGCGTGCCACCCCGTACAGCCAGGGCAGCGGGGCGTGCGGCAGCTCGGCACGGCGGCGCCAGGCCACCGTGAAGACCTCCGCCACCACCTCCTCGACCTCGCCCGTGTGCCCGGCCAGCCGGCGCGCCACATAGCGGCTGACCGCCCAGTAGTGCTCCCGGTAGGCAGCGGCGAAGATCTCGTCGTTGCTCATGCTCCGTATCTGTCCGGCACCCTCGTCGTCGTCACGGCTGTTTTCGTGACGCTCGTCTCGTCCGTCGAGTGTGACGTGCGGGCCGGACGCGGACACAGGCGGGGCGTGAGGAACCTCAAGAGCATCAAGTGGCTGACGACCACGGACCACAAGACCATCGGCACGCTGTATCTGGTGACGTCGTTCGCGTTCTTCGTGATCGGCGGCGTGATGGCGCTGTTCATG
>NZ_JOGV01000061.1:0-72282 GCF_000721365.1 Streptomyces sp. NRRL F-5650
CCCTCACCCCCACCCCCGCCCTCCCCTTCCCCTTGCCCTTCCTCTCCCGTGCCCCCTCGCTCCCCCTCCTCGACGGCCAGGTCGCCCTGGTCACCGGCGCGGGCGGCGGTATCGGCCGGGGCATCGCGCTGCGTCTCGCCGAGGAGGGCGCGGCGGTGGCGGTGCACTGCCGTACGGCGACGGAGACGGCGCGGGACGTGGCGCGGCGCGTCCGCGACCGGGGCGGACGCGCCACCGTGCTGCGCGCCGACCTCACCGACGAGGACGCCTGCCGGCGCCTGGTGGAGGAGGCCGCCGACTGGGGCGGCGGACGGCTCACCGCGCTGGTCAACAACGCCGGCGTGCAGCCGGTGCGGGAACTGCCCGGCATGACGGCGGCCGAGTGGCGGGAGGTGGTGGACACCAACCTCACCGGCGTCTTCGCCTGCACGCAGGCCGCCGCCCGGATCATGCGGGACCAGGACGGCGGCGGCACGGTCACGCACATCGCCTCCATCGAGGCGGGCGCCCCCGCTCCCGCCCACGCGCACTACAGCGCCTCCAAGGCGGCGGTCGTGATGCACGCCCGGTCGGCGGCCCTGGAGTACGGCCCGTGGGGGATCAGGGTCAACTCCGTGTCCCCGGGCCTCATCGACCGCGAGGGCCTGTCCGAGGCCTGGCCGGAGGGCGTACGGCGATGGCGGCGGGCGGCGCCGACGGGACGGCTCGGGCGCCCGGAGGACGTGGGCGACGCCTGCGTGTTCCTCGCCTCGCGGCTGGCGTCCTGGGTGACCGGCCACGACCTCGTGGTGGACGGCGGGGTGACGGCCCGCCCGTCGTGGTGAGGAGCCGCCGGACGCCCGGGTGAGCGCGACGGCCTCCGCGTCCGTACGTACCGGCGAGGCAGTGGCTCCCGACGACGGAGATGCGACGTGAGGTGTGGCGGCGGTGCGTGCGCCGGAGACCGGGGACGGCGACCGGCGGCTCCGCGGGGAGTTCCGCGGCTGGTGCTGCTGGGCACCGTGCTGGTCCTGTTCCTCCTCGGCACCGCCGCACCGGCGTCCGCCCACGCCGCCCTCGGCGGCACCGACCCCGGCGACGGAGCCGTCCTCGGGCGGTCCCCCGCCCACGTCACCCTGACCTTCAGCGAGTCCGTCGGCCTGCGCGACGACTCCTTCCGCGTCCTGGACCCGGGCGGCCACCGGGTGCGCACGGGGAAGGCCGGACACGCGGACGGACGTGCCGACACCGCCCGCGTCGCGCTGCCCGGCGGGCTGGGGGAGGGGACGTACACCGTGGCCTGGCGGGTGGTGTCCGCCGACAGCCACCCCGTCTCGGGCGCCTTCACCTTCTCGGTCGGCGCGCCCTCGCGGTCGGCCGCACCCGTGGACACCGGCCGCACCGAGGACCCGCTCACCGCGACCCTCCACAAGACCGCCCGCTACCTCTCCTACCTGGCCGCCGCCCTGCTCCTCGGCACCGCCGCCTTCGTCGCCCTGTGCCGCCCACCGGACCCGGCGCCGCTGCGCCGCCCCCTGGTGGCGGCCTGGTGGACCCTGCTGGCGGCCACCGTCGCCCTGCTGGTGCTGCGCGCCCCGTACGAGGCGGGCACGGGCCCGTCGGCGGCCCTGGACCCGGCCGCGCTGGGCGACACCCTCACGACCCGCCCCGGCGTCCTGCTCCTGATCCGGCTCGGGCTGCTCGCAGCGGTCGGGCCGTACCTCGTCCGGGCAGCGCGTGCGCGCCGGGGGAGCGCTCGGCCCACGGCCGCAGTGGGCGTCGTCCTGGCCGTCGGCCTCGCCCTGACCTGGGCCGCCGCCGAGCACGCCGCGGCCGGCCCGCAGGTACCGGTCGCGATGGCGTCCTCGGTACTGCACCTGCTGGCCACCGCGGTCTGGGCCGGCGGCCTCGCGGCCCTGCTCACCACCCTGCGCGCCTCGCGGCACGCCGCCGACGCGGCCGTGGTCGCCCGCTTCTCCCGGACCGCCCTCGCCGCCGTCACCGTCCTCGTCGTCACCGGCGTCTACCAGTCCTGGCGGGGCCTCGGCTCCTGGCAGGCGCTCACCGGGACGACGTACGGCAGGCTGCTGCTGGCGAAAGTGGCCCTGGTGGCCGTCCTGCTGGGCGCGGCGGCGCTCTCCCGGAGATGGACGGCAGCGCTGACGCCGACGCCGGAGCCGGCCACCGTACGCAAGCCGCCCCGCGTGCCCGTGCCGCCCCGCATGCCCGTGCCCGAACGGCTGCCGCAACCGACGGGCGACGGCCCCCCGACGGATGCACCCCGATCACCGGAGGCCGACCCGCACTGCGGCACCGTCCCGCACTCCGGCACCGACCCGTCCCCCGGCACCGACCCGTACCCCGGCACCGACCCGTCCCCCGGCACCGACCCGTCCCCCGGCGCCGACCCGTCCCCCGGCACCGGCGTGGGGGACGCCGCGGCCGGAACCGTCCTGCGCAGGGGGCTGTACCGTTCCGTCCTCGTCGAGGCCGTCGTCGCCGCCGTCGTGCTGGCGGTCACCGCCGTGCTCACCGCCACCCCGCCCGGCCGTTCCGCCGACGGGGCCGTGCGGGCGGCCGTACCGGCGGGCGGGGTGCTGCCCGCGTCCGTCACCACGATCCCGTTCCGGATCGGTGCCTCGGGCCGCGGCACGGTCCAGGTCACCCTGGACCCGGGCCGTACCGGCGACAACGCGGTGCAGGCCGTCGTCTTCGGCCCCGACGGGAGCCTGGCCGCCGTCCCCGAACTCCGCCTCGCCTTCACCCTCCCCGACCGGGAGGTGGGCCCCATCGAGGCGGACCTCGTCGACCGGGGCGGCTACTGGAGCGCCAACACCCTCACCCTGCCCCTCCCGGGCACCTGGACGATGAAGGCGACGGTCCGGGTGACGGAGACCGACCAGGTGAGCGAGACCCGACGGCTCCACGTCGAGCGATAGGGGCCCGGGGTTCTCGCTCCCTCTAGGGGTGCAGGACCACCTTGGTGTAGCCCTCGACCCGCTTGTCGAACTTGTCGTAGGCGGACGGCGCCTGGTCCAGCGGAAGTTCGTGGGAGACGACGAAGCCGGGCCTGGCCCGGCCCTCGATGATCAGGTCCCGCAGCCGCCGGTTGTACCGCTTGACGTTGCACTGGCCCGTCCCGACCCGCAGCCCCTTCTCGAAGAGCCGGCCGATCGCGACCAGGAGCATGCCCTGCTTGGCCTGCTCGTCCGGGCCGCCCGGGTCGGACGGGACATAGAGTCCGGGGACGCCGAGCGCCCCGGTGGGCCTGACCGTGTTGACCAGCGAGTTCAACACGGTCGCCGGTTCCTCCTCGCCGCTCTGGCCCGCCGTCGCCTGGTAACCGACGGCGTCCACGCCCTTGTCGGTGCCCGCGCCGCCGGTCTGCTCCTTGATCTGCTCGACCGGATCGCCCGCGGAGAAGTCGACGGGCACCGCTCCGATCTCCTCGGCCTTCCGGAGCCGCTCGGGGACGCGGTCGACGACGAACACCTTCCTGGCCCCGCGCAGCAGCGCCGAGTAGGCGGCCATGAGCCCGACGGGCCCGGCCCCGTACACCGCGACGCTCTCCCCGGGGCGGACGTCGGCCAGTTCGCAGCCGTGGTAGCCGGTGGGGAAGATGTCGGCGAGCAGCACGAAGTCGGTCTCGTGGGCGTCGCCCTCGGGCAGCTTCAGGCAGTTGAAGTCGGCGTACGGGACGCGCAGGTACTCGGCCTGGCCGCCCTGCCAGGGACCCATGGACACATAGCCGTACGCGCCGCCCGCGAAGCCGGGGTTCACGGTCGTGCAGTAACCCGTGTAGCCCGCGGTGCAGTTGGTGCAGAAGCCGCACGCGACGTTGAAGGGCATGACCACGCGGTCGCCCTCCTTCAGCCCGGTGACGCCCTCACCGACCTGGTCGACGATCCCCATGTTCTCGTGGCCGAAGACGATGCCCGGCTCCGCGGCGGTACGACCCTCGTACATGTGCAGGTCGGACCCGCAGATCGCGGTGGAGGTGACGCGCACGACCACGTCGTTCGGGTGCCGGACGTCCGGCTTCTCCACGTCCTCGACCGCCACGGAGAACGGCCCCTTGTAGACGACAGCCCTCATGGTCGCGACCTCCGTCCGCGCGCGGTTTCCCCCGTGACCCACCTCTCATGGTTCTCCGGTCGGCGGATCGGGGCAAATCGTTCGGACGGGCGCCGCCCGCCTCCTACGGCTCCTCGGTGGCCGGCCCCTCCTCGCGCTCGCTCAGCCTCGCCTTGATCACCGGGCTGATGAGCAGGTCGTACACGAGCACCCCGACGACCCCGCCGATGAGCGGGCCGACGATGGGGATCCACCAGTAGCCGCTGAACCACTGGAAGGTGCCCGGCAGGGCGATGTCCCCCCAGCCCTCGAAGAAGGTGAACAGGCGTGGACCGAAGTCGCGGGCCGGGTTGATCGCGTACCCGGCGTTGGTGCCGAAGGCGAGGCCGATCGCGACGACGACGAGCCCGATGAGGTACGGGTGGAGATTGGACATCGGAGCCGTGTTGCGGGTGTCGATCAGCGCGCAGATCAGCAGCAGCAGGATGCCGGTGCCCACGATCTGGTCGAGCAGCGGGCCCCACCAGGAGTCCCCGAAGTACTCGGCGGGGAACGTCGCGAAGATCGAGTACGTGTTCAGCGAGGTCTGCCGTGTCTCGCCCGCCTTGGTGATGGCCGCGTCGATCGCCCACCGGTAGCAGGCGTACACGAGCGCGGCGGCGACGAAGGCCCCCACGACCTGCGCGAGCCAGTAGGGCAGCACCTTCCGCCACGGGAAGTCCCGCCGTACCGCGAAGCCCAGGGTCACCGCGGGGTTGAGATGCGCCCCGCTGATGCCGCCGGCCACGTAGACGCCGAACACGACGGCGAGGCCCCAGCCCCAGGAGATGATGAGCCAGTTGGCGGCCCCGAAGGCCACGGCCTGACGGCCCGAGCCCGGCAGTCCCGCGACCGCGACGGCCACCGAACCGACGCCGAACAGGATCAGGACGAACGTCCCCAGGAACTCGGCGCACATCTCGCCGCCGAGGCCTTTTCGATAACCGCGTCGATGCACCACGCGCTCGGCCACCGGCTTGCCCTCCTTCGCTGGAACGGAACACACCAATCCGCTCCATACCCGCAGAAAGCTACGCCCGGGTGTCCGACTCGAAGAGTGCACCGGTTGGCACGCGGGACTTCCCCCGGACGGAGCAACGCCGGACCCGGTGGCGCGACCGCCGGCCCGGACGTCGGGGCCGGCGGTCGCGCCGTCGCGGGTCCGGCTTCCGTCAGGCCCGGCGGAGGAGCCCCCGCAGCGTGGTGCGGGCGGGGACCCAGGTGCCGACAGCGGCGAGCGAGGCCGCGCCGAGGAGGACCAGGGCGAGCCCGGCGGCGGGGACGGCGGCCCCGGCGGTGCCGCGCGTGATGCCCTCGGCGTAGGTGGTGAGCACGGCGAGGGCGACGGCGAGGCCCAGCACGGTGGCGAGCACGAGGGCGACGGCGGTCTCCCAGCCGAGCATCCGCCGGATCTGGCGGCGGGTGGCACCGGCCAGGGCCAGCGCGGCGAACTCGCGGCGACGGTCGGAGATGCCCATGGCCAGCGTGTTCAGAACGGCGATGGCCACGAAGGTGATGATCAGTCCGAGGGTGACGTAGCCGATCTGCGCGCCGGACCGGTTCGCCGTGGCGGCGGAGGCCCGGTCGAGTACGCCGAGGCCGGGCTCGCCCCGCAGGGCGCCGGCGAGCGACCGGCGGGTCAGGCCGTCGCCGCTGACCAGCAGTTCGTCGTCCAGCGGCACGTCGACGTGGGCGGCGACCAGGCGGTGCGCGAGGGTCAGGTCGCCGAAGCCCAGGCCGCGGCTGTAGAGCGCCACCACCGTCACCTGCGCCGGGGTGCCGTCGGCGAGGGTCAGCCGGACGCGCTGGCCGAGCCGGTAGCCCAGCCCGTCCGCGGCCGCCGCGGTGCCGTCCGCCAGCTCGCCGAGGTCGCCGGCGGTGACACCGAGGTCCAGGGTGTCCGTCAGCCGCTCGGGGGTGACGCCTTGCACGCTGCGCCGGGTGAGCCCGTCCCGGACCTGGCTGTGCAGGACCCGGGTCACCGTCCGGACGCCGGGCACCGCGGCGAGCGCCTCGGCGGCGGGGGCCGGAGCGTGCGGGCCGACCACGAAGTCGGCGGTGTTGCCGCGCTCGCGCTGGGCGGCGGCCGCGTGCTCGGTGGTGGTCTGGGCGAACAGGATCGTGCAGGCCATGGCGATCAGCAGGGTCAGCGGCATGACCACCGACGCCATCCGGTGCGCTCCGGCCCGCAGGTGCTGGAGGGCCAGCCAGCCCCCGGTCCTGGACGCCCGCAGCGGCAGGCCCAGGACGGCCGTCCCGGCCCTCGCCACCAGCGGGCCGAGCAGGGAGAGCGCGGTGCACCACAGCAGGACGGCGAGGAAGCAGACCGGCGTCGAGGCCTGGTCGGAGTGGAGGACGGTCAGGAGAGCGGTCAGCACCAGGGCCCCGGCGGCGGCCAGGATGCCGAAGCCGATCCGGACCGCGGCCGGGCGCGGCGGCTTCGTCTCCGCCTCCCCGAGCGCCTCGACCGGCTTGACGGCGGTTGCCCGCCGGGCCGAGATCCGGGCCGCGGCCCAGCTGGCCAGGGTGGTGACGGCCGCGGCGGCCAGGGCCGGGAAGGGCGAGAGCACGACGGGCAGGTTCGCCGGTACGACGTCCAGGGCGACGAACCGGCCGTGCAGCCATCCGCCCAGCGGCAGACCGGCACCGGCGCCCAGCAGCCCGGCGGACAGGCCGAGCAGCAGCGCCTCGCCGCCGATCATCCTCCGGACCTGCCGCCCGGTCGCGGCCACCGCCCGCAGGACGGCGATCTCCCGCTGCCGCTGCTGGATCGACAGGCCGAAGGTGCCGACCACGATCAGCAGGGCGACCAGCAGGGAGGTGCCGGCCAGGACGCCGCCCATGCTGACCAGCCGCACTCCGGCCCCGGCGGCGTCCGGGAACTCCGCCGCCCCGCGGTCGTCGCCGGTGCGGACCACCGCGCCCAGGGTGCCGTCCAGCAGCGCCCGTACGTCGTCGGCGGCCGACGGCGCGGACGGGAAGACACCGATCGCGGCGACCAGGCCCTCGTGGCCGGCGAGCACGCGGGCCCGGCCGGTGGTGAAGAACACCGCGGCCTGGTTGTCGAAGCCCTGCGCGGTGACGCCGGACACCCGCACCTCCAGCGTCCCGGACGGCGTCCGTACGGCCGTGGTGGAGCCGGGCGACAGGTGCGCCCGGGCGGCGGTGGCGGCGTCGACGACCACCTCGTCGTCGGCGGCGGGCGCGTGACCGGCGGCCAGGTCGAGGCCGGCCAGCGGCGCGGACTCCCAGCCGTGTCCCCACGAGCCGCTGCCCGGACCGTCGGCCAGCAGCGCGGGGAAGGTCACCTCGGTGGCGACGGACCGCACCGAGGGCAGGGCCTCGATCCGGGGGACGAGTGCGGCCGGCACCCAGGCGCGGTCCGCGATCGGCTTGGCCTTCTCCTTGACCTTCCCCTTCCCCTTGTCGACGGTGACGTGGACGTCCTGGTCGCCGGAGACGACGATCGGCGCGGCCGCGTAACGCTCCGGCAGGACGGTGCCGACCAGCCCGGTGACCAGGAGGGTCCCGCATCCGCAGACCAGGGCGGCGGCGCAGAACAGGGCGACGAAGGCGCCGGCGAACCCGGCCCGGCGGTGCCGGAGGGTGGCGAGGGCGAGTCCCAGCATCATCGGTTCCACGCTCCCAGCCGGGTCATGCGGTCGGCGACCTTGGCGGCGGTCGGCCCGGCCATGGTGTCGGCGATGCGGCCGTCGGCCAGGAACAGCACCTCGTCGGCGTAGGACGCGGCGACCGGGTCGTGGGTGACCATCACGAGGGTCTGGCCGAGTTCGTCGACGGTCTGCCGGAGCAGGACCAGCACCTCACGGGCCGTCATGGTGTCCAGCGCGCCGGTGGGTTCGTCGGCGAACACCACCTCCGGGTCCGAGACCAGCGCCCGTGCGATCGCCACCCGCTGCTGCTGGCCGCCGGAGAGCTGACCCGGCCGGTGCCCGGTGCGCTCCCGCAGGCCCACCCGGCCGACGAGGTCCGCCAGCCGCCCGGCGTCGGCCCGCCGACCGGCCAGCCGCAGCGGCAGCGTGACGTTCTGCTCGACGGTCAGCGCGGAGACCAGGTTGAACGCCTGGAACACGAAGCCCACGCGGTCGCGCCGCAGTTCGGTCAGTTCCCGCTCACTCAGCCCGGACAGATCGGTGCCGCCGAGCCGGACCGTCCCGGAGGTCGGACGGTCGAGCCCCGCAGCGCAGTGCAGGAAGGTGCTCTTGCCCGAACCGGACGGTCCCATCACCGCGGTGAACCCGCCCCTGGGCAGCCGCACCGTCACCTCTCGCAGGGCGGCTACCGCCCCCCGCCCCTTGCCGTAGACCTTGCTCACGGCGTCCAAAGTGATCGCATCGCTCATGGCTCCAGCCTTCCGGCCCGTGAACTCCCTTCCCAGGGACGGGATCACGGCCCACCCGTGATCTCGTCACGGGTAGGGTCGGGCCGTGATCAGACTCCTGCTGGCCGAGGACCAGCACGTGGTGCGCGGCGCGCTGGTGGCCCTCCTCGGTCTGGAACCCGACCTGGAGGTCGTCGCGGAGACGGGTTCGGCCGACGACGTACTGCCCCGCGCGCTGGCCTTCCGCCCGGACGTGGCGGTCCTGGACATCGAGATGCCGGGCCGGACCGACGGCCTGCAGGCGGCCGCCGCGCTGAAGGAGAAACTGCCGGACTGCCGGACGCTGATGCTCACCTCGCTCGGCCGTCCCGGTCTGCTCCGCCGTGCCCTGGAGGCGAAGGTCGACGGCTTCCTGCTGAAGACCGCACCGCCCGCCGAACTGATCGCGGCGGTCCGTCAAGTGGCCTCCGGGGGCAGGGTGCTGGACCCGGCCCTGGCCGTCGCCGCCTGGGACCTGGCGGACAATCCGCTCACGCCCCGCGAGAAGGACGTCCTGCGCGAACTGGCGGGCGGCGCCGAGCCGCCCGAGATCGCCGCCCGCCTGCACCTGTCCACCGGCACGGTGCGCAACGTCCTGACCGCGGTCGTCGGCAAGCTGAACGCCCGCAACCGCACGGACGCCGTCCGGATCGCCCGCGAGACCGGCTGGCTCTGACCCGCCGTACGGGACCGCGGGGCGAAACGGTTCACCGCAGGGGCAGTTCGGCCCGCAGCAGGTACCAGCCGTCGTCCGGCCCGGCGGCCAGGGTCCCGCCCGCCCCGGCCAGCCGGACCGTCAGCCCGCCGATCCCGGAGCCGGGGGCGGTGACGTCCGCCCCGACGCCGTCGTTCTCCACCTCCAGCCGGGCCACGCCGTCGGCCGCCGAGACGGCGATCCGCGCGTGCCGGGCCCGGCTGTGCCGCAGTACGTTGGTGACGGCCTCGCGCAGCACCACGCCCAGCACCGAACCCACCGCGTCGGGCAGCGGCCCGTCCTCCAGTTCCACCGTGATTCCGGCCGCCTCCAGTACCGCCGCCGCCGAAGCCAGTTCGGCCGCGAAGGACAGCCGGGGCCCGTCGTCCGCCACCGCGCCCAGCTCGGCCCGGCCCCGCTCGGCCAGACGCGCGATGTCCGCCAGCTCGGCCCGGCAGCGGACCGGATCGGTGTCCACCAGCCGCCGGGCCAGCTCGGCCTTGAGCAGGATCGCGGCCAGACCGTGCCCCAGCAGGTCGTGCAGATCACGGGCGGCGCGCAGCCGCTCGGCGACGACGGCCGCACGGGCCCGCCCGGCCACCGCCCGCTGCAGTTCCCGCACCAGCCGGACCAGGCGCAGCACCGCGTACACCACCACGCAGGAGATCGACGCGCTGACGGCGGTCAGCAGCGAGGACGCCGGCCCACCGCCGCCGATCACCCCGGCGGCGACCACCAGCGCGCCGGCCAGTGCCGCACCCGTGCGCAGCGGCAGGGCGATCAGCAGCGAACCCGCCAGGATGCCGGCCGCACCGATCCAGTTCGGGCCCAGCCAGGGCAGCGGCAGCAGGGCGAGCACCGCCGAGGCGAGCAGAGCGGCACGGGCGTGCCGGGTCGCGTCCCGGATGGAGAAGCGGACCTGGAAGGCGCAGAAGAGCGCCGCGCACCCCGCCCCGAGGACGAACCACGGGCCGGGAACGAACATCAGCGCCCGGACGCAGAAGACGGCGAGCAGGAACCAGTACAGACCGAGTGCGGTGCGCAGCTCGGGAGGATCGACGGCGGCCGGGGCCGGGGGCACCGCGACGGACGCCTCCACCGCGAAGCGTCCGTCCGCCTGCAGGCCCGTCGTCAGCCGGCCGTCCACGGCCCGTACCCGTTCCGCGAGGTCGTCGAGCAGGTCCGCGCCGAAGGCCGCCGTCGGCACGCCGTCGTTGACCACCCGCAGCACCACCCGCCCGGCCCGCTCCTCGGTCGAGACCTCGCACCGCCGGGCGTCCCCGACCCGCACCACGGCGGTGACCGCCTCCCGCAGCACCGTCGCCAGCACCGTCCCGGCCGGACCCAGCGGCTCCCGGTGCCCGATCCGCAGCTCGGCCGCGACGCCCGCCGAGTCCAGCAGGGCGCGGGCGCTGGACGCCTCCGGGGCCAGCGAGAGGCTGCGCAACTCGGCGGCGGCGGCCCGGACCGCCGCCAGCGTCCGGCGTGCCACGTCGGTCACCTTGTCCAGCTCCGCCGGATCCCGGCGCTCCGCCGCCTCCCGGATCCCGGCCATGCCCGCGTCCAGTCCGCTTCCGAGCGCGGCCGCGATGCGCAGCCGCTCGTCGGTGACCGCGGAGGCCGCGAGTTCGAGCCGTGTGCCGTGGACCCGGCCCGCCGACAGGGCCAGCGTGGTCACGGTGTAGAGCATGGCGCCGCCCAGGGCGACCATCAGCAGCAGGTCGACGGCCTCCCGCACCCCGGCGGCCCGGTCCGCCTCCACCACCACCGCTCCCGCCGCCAACAGGGCCAGCAGCAGTCGGCGCCGTTCCACCAGCGCGGATGCCACGGGCAGGCACAGCAGGCCGATCGACGCCCCGAGCGCACCCGTCGCGAGAAACCCGACCCCCGCTTCCAGGACCGCCCACCCGGCCCACCCGACCGACCCGGCCCACTCGGCCCGTCCGGCGACGCCCCGGGTGTGCCGCAACTGCAGCCCCACCAGCGCGAGGCAGCCCAGCACCACCGCCGCTCCCGCACCGGGCTCCGCCGCGACCCGCCCCAGCCCCTTCAGCAGGGGTGCGAGCACCAGCGCGACGGCCACCACCGCCACCAACCGCCGCCCCACCGGCCCGGACTCCCCCTCCACGCGGGCATCGTACGCGGCCCCGAAACCGAAGAGCCCCCGAAGAGCCTCCGGCTGCCGCCCGAGCGGAAGCAGGTACGTCGAAGGGCCCCTGCTTCCACGGGGCCCTTCGACATCGTGCCCGGTGAGGCACTGGCGCCGGGATGATGGCCGCTGGACCACGCGTTCGCCTGTGTTCATACCCGTCCGCCTGTTCAGCGGAAGTCGTCGGCCCAACTCGCCTGAACGGTGGTGACCGCCTCTGAATGAGACGGAAACTGAGACGGACGGCCGCGGGCTGGTCAGGCCGTTCGGATCCCTAGCCGCAGGCGCATCCGGTCGCTGTCGGGGGCTCCTCGGTGGCCTGGCTGGTGCAGCAGCCGTCGCCGGTGGCGCTGGGGTCGGCGCTCTTTCCGAGGCTGTCGGCGTCGGCCTTCACGACGTAGACCTCCCACGGCTCCTTGCCGGGCCCGTGCACCCACACCTTGTCCTGGAGCGCGTAGCAGCAGGACGTGTCGTTCTCCTCGAAGGTGGCCAGGCCGGCGTCCTTGAGCCGGGTGGTGGCGGCGTTGACCCGGTCGGTGGAATCGACCTCGACGCCGAGGTGGTCCAGCCGGGTCTCCTCGCCGGGCTCGCCCTCGATGAGTACGAGCTTGAGCGGGGGCTCGGTGATGGCGAAGTTGGCGTAGCCCTCGCGCCGCTTGGCCGGTTCGGTGCCGAACAGCTTGGAGTAGAAGGTGATCGACGCTTCCAGGTCACTGACACGCAGGGCGAGCTGAGCACGGGACATGACGGGATCCCATCCGGTTGCATTGACGTCTGTCGATGCAAGATTGCGTGCTGGATCGAAGACTGTCAACATAGAGGAATGTCGAATCAAGAGCTGAGGGTGCTCGGTCAGAGCGATGACGTCGGAGCGTGCTGCCCCGGGCTGCTGACCGCTCCTCTGGATGAGGGCCAGGCCGTAGAGCTGGCGAAGGTGTTCAAGGCGCTGGGCGATCCGGTGCGGCTGCGCCTGCTGTCGATGATCGCCTCCCGGGCGGGCGGCGAGGTGTGCGTCTGTGACCTGACCCCGGCCTTCGATCTGTCCCAGCCGACGATCTCGCACCACCTGAAACTGCTGCGGCAGGCGGGCCTGATCGACTGCGAGCGGCGCGGCACCTGGGTCTACTACTGGCTCGTCCCGGAGATGACCGACCGGCTCGCCGGCATCCTGACCCGTCCGGCTGGTGAGCCGCTGCCCGAGCGCACCGCGTCGGCCGGAGCCGTCTCGTGAGCACTGCCGTACCCGAAGGGAACGTGGCCGGACGCCTCTCCTTCGTCGACCGCTACCTGGCCGTCTGGATCCTCGCGGCCATGGCCGTGGGTCTCGGCCTGGGCCGCATGGTCCCCGGCCTGGGTGACGCGCTGGCCAAGGTGACCGTGACGGGCGTGTCCCTGCCGATCGCCCTGGGCCTGCTCGTGATGATGTACCCGGTGCTGGCCAAGGTCCGTTACGACCGCCTCGACACCGTCACCCGCGACCGCCGCCTGCTGCTGCCGTCCCTGCTGCTCAACTGGATCGTCGGCCCGGCGCTCATGTTCGCCCTGGCCTGGCTGTTCCTGCCGGACCTGCCCGCCTACCGCACGGGTCTGATCATCGTCGGCTTGGCCCGCTGCATCGCCATGGTCATCATCTGGAACGACCTCGCCTGCGGCCACCGGGAAGCCGCCGCCGTCCTGGTCGCCCTGAACTCGGTCTTCCAGGTGATCGCCTTCTCGGCGCTGGGCTGGTTCTACCTCTCCGTCCTGCCCGGCTGGCTCGGCCTGGAGCAGACCGGACTGGACGTGTCGGTGTGGGAGATCGCCCGTAGCGTGCTCATCTTCCTCGGCATCCCCCTCGCGGCCGGCTACCTCACCCGACGCATCGGCGAGAAGACCAAGGGCCGCACCTGGTACGAGACCAAGCTCATCCCGCGCATCGGCCCGTTCGCCCTGTACGGGCTGCTCTTCACGATCGTGATCCTCTTCGCCCTGCAAGGCGACGCCATCACCTCACAGCCCCTCGACGTCGCCCGGATCGCCCTGCCGCTGCTGGTCTACTTCGCCGTCATGTGGGCCGGGTCCATGGCCCTGGGCCGAGCGGTCGGCCTCGACTACTCGCGGGCCACAACGCTGGCCTTCACCGCCGCAGGCAACAACTTCGAGCTGGCCATCGCTGTCGCCATCGCCACCTTCGGAGCCGCCTCCGGTCAGGCCCTCGCCGGCGTCGTCGGACCCCTCATCGAGGTTCCCGCGCTGATCGGCCTGGTGTACGTCGCCCTGTACGCTCGCCGCTACTTCACCGCCCCCGCCGTCCCTGCGCCCCAAGAAGACCCCACCCATGTCTGACACCGCCAGGCCGTCCGTGCTCTTCGTCTGCGTCCACAACGCCGGACGCTCACAGATGGCCGCCGCCATCCTCACCCACCTCGCGGGCGACCGCGTCCAGGTCCGCTCCGCCGGCTCCGCCCCCGCCGACACCGTGAACCCGGCCGTCGTGGATGCCATGGCGGAGGTGGGCATCGACATCGCGGCCGAAGTGCCCAAGGTGCTCACGGTGGAGGCGGTCCAGGCGTCCGACGCCGTCATCACGATGGGCTGCGGCGACACCTGCCCCGTCTTCCCCGGCAAGCGCTACCTCGACTGGCAGCTCCCCGACCCGGCCGGGCAGGGCGTGGAAGCGGTACGCCCGATCCGCGACGAGATCGAGAAGCGCATCTGCGGCCTGGTCGACGAGATCACTCCGGTGAGCTGACCATGGGCACGGCTGGTGAGTACCGCATCGCCGCGCTGGGCGCCGAGCGAGCCGCCCTGAACCAGTAGGGAAAGTTGTAACTCAGTCTGTCTGTCGGGGCTTGAAGTCGTGCGCACACGCGGGCAGTTCAGTCGCCTGACGGTGCGCGAGCGGCAGGAAGAGCACCGGTCGGATCGTCCAGGTGATGCGGGTTTCGGCGTGGGGAACCGACACTGTGCACGGCTCGGTCCGCAACAGGGCTCGTCGGGTCTTGACGCGGCCCTCGTACAGCCACTCCCACGCCTCGTCCGAGGCGTCCGCGTACAGCTCCGCGGTGACCGTGTGGCCATGGTCGCTCTCGTGCACGATGACGTCCGTGACCGAGACCGCCACCACCTGAGCCGAGACCGCGACCGCCAGGTGGAAGCTGCCGTACTCCCGGCCGCTGGCCGTGTGAAGGATCGCGTTCGCGCTCAGCTCGCTCACGATCAGTTCGGCGTCTTCGGCTAAGGGAGAGCCGCGCAGGATGTCGCGGGTCCACCGGCGGGCCCGGCTCACTTCTTCGGGGAATCCTGGGCAACTCAGTCCCCAGACCCGGACGGCGCACCATTCCACGATGCTCGCCACACCGCCGCGACCGTCCTCTTGATCCTCGGCGTCCCGGACGTCGTGATCGACTCGATCACGGGGTGCGAGCCTGGGGGAGCGGCACGGATGCGCGCCCGGTACATGCATGTGACGGGAGTCATGCCCCGCAAGGTCGCCCAGCAGGTTGGTGACGCGCGCTGGACGCCACCCGGCTCCGAGAAAAAACCAACTGAGACGAAAACTGAGACGGACAACGTCGAAGGGCCCCCTGTTTCCAGGGGGCCCTTCGACATCGTGCCCGGTGAGGCACTGGCGGAGGATACGAGATTCGAACTCGTGAGGGGTTGCCCCCAACACGCTTTCCAAGCGTGCGCCCTAGGCCTCTAGGCGAATCCTCCGCCGAGAACATTACATGACGCCGGGGAGTGCTTGCGAACTCGTTCCGGGGGCCCCACATCGGGTAACGTGTGCCCCAGCCCCTCACGCGGCGCTATCTGACTGAACTCCCCCAGGGCCGGAAGGCAGCAAGGGTAGGTCGGCTCTGGCGGGTGCGTGGGGGGCGTCTCCTTTGCGGGCGGTCCGGTTGTCGGTGGGCGCCTATAACCTCGTATGCGTGTCGTCTCTCGCGCTCTACCGCCGTTACCGCCCGGAGTCCTTCGCCGAGGTCATCGGGCAGGGGCATGTCACCGACCCGCTGCAGCAGGCGCTGCGGAACAACCGGGTCAATCACGCGTACCTGTTCAGTGGTCCGCGCGGCTGCGGCAAGACGACCAGCGCCCGGATCCTGGCCCGCTGCCTGAACTGCGAGCAGGGTCCGACGCCGACGCCGTGCGGCGAGTGCCAGTCCTGCCGCGACCTCGCGCGCAACGGTCCGGGCTCCATCGACGTCATCGAGATCGACGCCGCCTCGCACGGAGGTGTGGACGACGCCCGTGACCTGCGCGAGAAGGCCTTCTTCGGGCCCGCCTCCAGCAGGTACAAGATCTACATCATCGACGAGGCCCACATGGTCTCCCCGCAGGGCTTCAACGCCCTGCTGAAGGTCGTCGAGGAGCCCCCGGAGCACCTCAAGTTCATCTTCGCGACCACCGAGCCCGAGAAGGTCATCGGGACCATCCGGTCGCGCACCCACCACTACCCGTTCCGGCTCGTGCCGCCCGGCACCCTGCGCGACTACCTCGCCGACGTGTGCGGCAGGGAGGGGATCGCGGTCGAGGACGGCGTGCTGCCGCTGGTCGTACGGGCCGGTGCGGGGTCCGTACGCGACTCCATGTCGGTCATGGACCAGCTACTCGCGGGCGCCGGTGCCGACGGTGTGACGTACGACATGACCACCGCTCTGCTCGGCTACACGGACGGTTCACTGCTCGACTCCGTCGTCGAGGCGTTCGTCTCGGGGGACGGCTCCGCCGCCTTCGAGGTGGTGGACCGGGTGATCGAGGGCGGCAACGACCCGCGGCGCTTCGTCACCGACCTGCTGGAGCGCCTGCGGGACCTGGTGATCCTCGCCGCCGTGCCCGACGCCGCGGAGAAGGGGCTCATCGACGCCCCCGCCGACGTCGTCGAGCGGATGCAGGCCCAGGCGCGGTCCTTCGGCGCCGCGGAGCTGAGCCGTGCCGCCGACATCGTCAACGAGGGGCTCACCGAGATGCGCGGCGCCCACGCGCCACGCCTCCAGCTCGAGCTGATCTGCGCGCGCGTGCTGCTGCCGGCCGCGTACGGCGACGAGCGGTCCGTCATGGCGCGGCTGGACCGGATCGAGCGCGGGGTGCAGTTCTCGGCCGGTGCGGGTGCGCCCGCCATGGGGTACGTGCCCGGGCCCGAGGCGCACGCCGGCCCGGGCGGCGGTCCGGCGGCGGCCCGTGCGGCGGTACGGGGACAGGGCGCCGGGGCGCCGGGGGGCGGACCGGGGGAGAACGCGTCCTCCGGTGCCGGCACCGGAGGCGGTGGTGGTGCGGCCGACGCGGGTGGTCCTTCCGCCGGGGGCGGGCAGTCGCAGGCCGCGCCTTCTCCGGCCGCCGCCGGTCCCGCGGCGGCCCCCGCGCCTGCCTCCACCCCCGCCTCGGCTCCGGCGGCCCCGGCCCCCGCCGCGCCCGGTGCCTGGCCGACCGCGTCCCCCGCGGGGGGCGGGCGCCGCCCCGGCGGGTGGCCCACGGCGGCCCCGGCGGGCGGCGGGCAGTCCCGTCCGGCGACCGCTCCCGGGCCCGCCGCGACTCCGGCCCCGGCGTCGGCCCCCGCGGCGGCCGCTCCCGCGCCCGCCTCTCCGCCGCCCGGGGCTCCCGGGATCGACCCCCGTTCCATCTGGCCCAACATCCTGGAGGCGGTCAAGAACCGCCGCCGCTTCACCTGGATCCTGCTCAGCCAGAACGCCCAGGTCACCGGCTTCGACGGCACGTCCCTCCAGCTCGGCTTCGTCAATGCCGGCGCCCGGGACAACTTCGTCAGCAGCGGCAGCGAGGACGTGCTGCGGCAGGCCCTGGCCGAGCAGTTCAACGTGCAGTGGAAGATCGACGCGGTCGTCGACCCCTCCGGCGGCTCGGCGCCCCCCTCCGGCGGCCCGTCCGGTGGCTACGGCGGCGGTGGCGGCGGTTACGGCGGTGGCGGAGGCGGCTTCGGCGGCGGGGGTGCGCCCGCACCGCGGCCGTCCGCCCCCGCGTCCCCGCCCGCCGCGCCCCCCGCGGCGTCCGCTCCCTCCCCGGCTCCGGCTCCGGCCGCCGCCCCCGCGCCCCGGCCCTCGGCACCCGAGCCGCCCCCGGTCTCCCCCGAGGACGACATCCCCGAGGACGACGACCCGGACCTCGACGAGTCCGCGCTGTCCGGCAAGGAGCTGTTGGTCCGCGAACTGGGCGCCACGGTGGTCGAGGAGATCGCCAACGAGTAGCCCCGCCGGGCCCCGCGACTGGAGGAAGCCACAAGCGTCCGGTCCCCGTCCCTTCGGAAGCCCGCACAAACCGCGCCGCCCCCTTCCCATTAGGCTTCACCCCGTGAAGGTCCTTGTCATCGGCGGCGGCGCCCGCGAACACGCCCTGTGCCGTTCCCTGTCCCTCGACCCCGACGTCACCGCGCTGCACTGCGCACCCGGCAACGCCGGTATCGCCGAGGTCGCCGAACTGCACCAGGTCGACGCCCTCGACGGCGCGGCCGTCACCGCGCTCGCCACCCGGCTCGGCGCCGAGCTGGTCGTCGTAGGGCCCGAGGCGCCGCTGGTCGCCGGGGTCGCCGACGCCGTGCGCGAGGCGGGCATTCCGGTCTTCGGGCCCTCGGGCGAGGCGGCGCGGCTGGAGGGCTCCAAGGCCTTCGCCAAGGACGTGATGGCCGGCGCGGGCGTGCCCACGGCGCGTTCCTACGTCTGCACCACCCCCGACGAGGTCGACGCGGCCCTCGCCGCCTTCGGCGCCCCCTACGTCGTCAAGGACGACGGGCTGGCCGCGGGCAAGGGCGTCGTCGTCACCGACGACCTCGAGACGGCCCGCGCGCACGCGAACGCCTGCGACCGCGTGGTCGTCGAGGAGTACCTGGACGGCCCCGAGGTCTCCCTCTTCGCCGTCACCGACGGCGAGAACGTACGCCCGCTCCAGCCCGCCCAGGACTTCAAGCGCGCCCTCGACGGCGACGAGGGCCCGAACACCGGCGGCATGGGCGCCTACTCGCCGCTGCCCTGGGCCGACCCGAAGCTGGTCGACGAGGTCGTGCAGAGCGTGCTCCAGCCGACCGTCGACGAGATGCGCCGTCGCGGCACCCCGTTCTCCGGGCTCCTCTACGCCGGGCTCGCGATCACCTCGCGCGGGGTGCGCGTGATCGAGTTCAACGCCCGGTTCGGCGACCCCGAGACCCAGGTCGTGCTGGCCCGCCTGAAGACTCCGCTGGCCGGTCTGCTGATGGCCGCCGCCACCGGCAACCTCGCCGACCTCGAGCCCCTGCGCTGGAGCGACGAGGCGGCGGTCACCGTGGTCGTCGCCTCCCACAACTACCCCGGCACCCCGCGCACCGGCGACCCGATCACCGGTCTCGACGAGGTCGCCGCCCAGGACGCCCCGCACGCCTACGTCCTGCACGCCGGCACCCGCGCCGAGGGCGACGCCGTCGTCAGCGCCGGCGGCCGCGTCCTGTCCGTCACGGCCACGGGTGCCGACCTCACCGAGGCCCGCGACCGTGCCTACCGGGCCGTGGCCCGCATCGGCCTCGACGGAGCGCAGCACCGCACCGACATCGCGGCGAAGGCGGCGGGCGCGTAACCCCTGCGCGTTCCCGTCACGAACCCGTTCCGGCAGGCCCCGGCTCCCTCCCAGGAGCCGGGGCCTGACCTTTGCTGTCCGTCTCCACCTTTCCCCAAAGCCATTCCATCGGGTGACCAATGGGCCATACGGCTGACGGGCGCGGGGGCCCCAACTATGGTGCCGCGCATGCGTTCCGGCACTTGGCCCACCGGCATTGCGATGTCAGTGCCGGGTGCCACAGTGGGTGGAGTGAGCGAAACCGGAGAAGCGGAAAGAGCGGGAAGAGCGGGAAGAGCGGTAGTGCAGCAGGACGGTCCCGTGCAGACAGGGCAGACAGGACAGCGATGAGGGGGTGAGGTCCGGCCGTGACCGGTACCGGTGGTGTGGAGATGGGCGTGCTCGCGGCGCGCACCCGGGCGCTGGCGGTGCTGCGGGTTCGCAGCCGTGCGCTGGCCGTGGCCCTGCTGCCCGCCGCCGCGGCCGTGATCCTCCTTGCCGGTGGATCCGCCGGGCACCTCGTCGGGGAGGGCTGGGACGTCCTCCGCTGGGCGGTGTGCGTCCTCGCGCTGCTCGTCCTGCTGGCGGCCGCCGGGGTCGCCCTGGTCGTGGCCCGCTCCAAGCCCGCCGCGACCCCCACGGTCACGGTCGCCGAGGAGTCGGCACCCGAGCTGTACCGGATGGTGCGGGACCTGGCCGACCGGCTCGACGTCCCCGCCCCCTCGGCGATAGCGCTCACCCCGGACTGCGACAGCTGGCTGGAGGAGCGCACCCCTCCGCCCCACGCCCCGCCGGCCGCGGCCGGGCCCGAGGACGCCCTGCCCGGCCTGGGCGGCTCGGCCCGCCGCCGCAGTGCGGTCGCGGCGCCCGTCCTGGTCATCGGCTCACCGTTCCTGTGGTGGATGCGGGTGGGCGAGCTGCGCGCCGTCCTCGCCCCGGTCGTCGCCGGTACGGGACCCTCGGCGCACCCCGACATAGCCGCGGCCCGGCGCTTCATACGGGGCCTGGACGCCGCGGTGGCGGTGGCCTCGGCGGGCGGCCGGCGCGACCCGCTGTCCCGGGCGGTGTGTGCGGGCCTGGGGTGGGTGTCGCGGTTCCTGCTGCGTAGCTGCCGGGGGCACGCGGCGGAGATGGAGCGCGGGGTCGCGGCTGCGGCGTCCGAGCGCGCACAGGCTGTGGACTACGGGCTGCGGATCGTCGCGCAGGAGCAGGTCGGGCTCGCCTACGCGGGCTGGGACCGGCTGCTGACCCGGGTGGCGCTGCCCGCCTGGCGGATGGGCCGCTGGCCCTCACGGCTGGACGTGGGCGTCGTCGCCGCCCTCACGGAGCTGTCCCGCCGCGACCGCCTGGCCGAGGGCTTCGCGTCCCGCCTGGGTGAGCGCCCCGCCTGCGACCTGCTGGAGGAGCCCGGGGTGATGGACGAGGCGGTTTCCCTCCTCGCCGCGCGCCTCTTCCACGGAGGGCCGGCCGAGACCGGCCGGGACTGGTCGCCGGTCGGATGGGACGCGTATCCCGAGGAGGTCGTCGACCGGACCTGGCGCACGGACGCGGCCCGCCTGCACCAGGTGCTCGACACCCTGGGCGTCCGCCGCACCGCCGGGGGCGGCGCACCGGACACGGACGACCCGACCCTGGCCCGCGTCCTGGACCACCTCACGACCCCGGACCCAGCCGCCCCTCCCCCCGACGCGGACCCCGGCACGGCCCGCGACCCCCGCCACCCGAACGGCATCGCCGCCCGGCACCCCCAGCCCGCCGACCCGGACGCGGGCGTGCTCCCCGCGTCGTGGGCGGCAAGCGACGCCCCCGCCCGGCAGCCCGCCGCGGACCCCGGCGCCGGTGTCCAGTCCGGCGGCGGAAACCCGCGGCATCCCCAGCCCGCCGACCCGGACGCGGGCCAGCCCACCCACCCGGACGCGGGCCGGTTCGCGGGGTCGTGGGCGGCAAGCGACGCCCCCGTCCGGCAGCCCGCCGCGGACCCCAACGCCGAAGCCCAGTCCGGCGACCCGGACACCGGGCACCCTCACCCCGCAGCCCTGGACCCCGCGACCCCGAGTCAGGCGTACGCCGACCCCGCCACCCCGAATCAGGAATACGCCCACCCCACCACCCCCCTCGACGACGAGGACGACCTCGCCGGTACCACGGCCCGGGGTGCGGCCCTCGCCGCCGGGCTCAGTGCGCAGTTGGCCCGCGAGGAGGCGCGGGCGCGGCCCGCCCGCGCCGGGGCCGCCGCCTCCTCCTCGTCCCCGGAGTCCGCCGCCGCCCCCTGGGACGAGCGCGTGCTCCCCCTCCTGCCGCTCCAGCCCCCGCGCACCGGACGCGAGATCCTCACCGCGCACATCACGGCGATGGTGTGCTGCGCGGCGATGGACACCGCGGGAGCGGTCCCCGGCCTCGACTGGCTCGACGGGCCGTCGCTCATGCTCGACGGCGCCCGCACCGCGGACCTGGAGCCCAGCGTGCTCAGCCTCGTCGAGACGGGCGACCCCGGTCCGCTGCGCGCCTGGATGACCGAGCTCGGCATACGCCCGGAGAAGCCGGTGCGTCTGGTCTGACGTCCGCGCCGTCCCCCTGGCCCCGCGCACCCACGGGCCCCAGTGAAGCGGACGCTCCCATTCCACTTTCGGCCACTTCGCGACGAACAGTGACAGCACGCGTGCGAAATGTGATGTGCTGGGACCGATCGCGCACATGGCAAAGGCGTTCGTCATACGCACGACCACGGGGGACGAGGGAGGGGACTGTCCCATGGGGCCCGAGCAGATCCGCCGCTGGGAGTCGGGAGCACTCGCGCACGCCGTGACGGACCCCTTCGGACAGGGGCCGGTGCCGTGGCTGCGCGGCGGCGAGACGTACTTCGGCGACACCGGCCAGGTGGTCCCCTGGTACGCGGACCAGGACCGTTCCGACGCCCGCGGCGGTACCGGCGGCGGTCCCCGCGCCGCCGACGACGTCGGCCGCCAGATCAAGGGCTTCACCGCGACGGGAGCCGTCGCCCCCGGCGAGGCCATCGACTTCCACGTCACCGTCGACCCGCCGCAGGAGTTCGGCGTCGACATCTACCGGATCGGACACTACGGCGGCGACGGCGCCGCCAAGATCACCACCAGCCCCCGCCTGTCCGGCATCGTCCAGCCCGCGCCGCTCACCGCCGACCGCACGGTCTCCTGCCACCACTGGTGGCAGTCCTGGCGGCTGCAGGTCCCCTCGTACTGGAGCATCGGCGCATACGTGGCCGTCCTGACCACCGCCGACGGCTACCGCTCCCACGTGCCCTTCACGGTCCGCGACAACCACCCGGCCGACCTGCTCCTCCTCCTGCCGGACGTCACCTGGCAGGCGTACAACCTCTACCCGGAGGACGGCCGCACCGGCGCCAGCCTCTACCACGCCTGGGACGAGGAGGGCCGGCTCCTCGGCGAGGCGGACGCCGCGACGACCGTTTCCTTCGACCGCCCGTACGCCGGCGCGGGTCTGCCCCTCCACGTGGGCCACGCCTACGACTTCATCCGCTTCGCCGAGCGCTACGGCTACGACGTCGCCTACGCCGACGCCCGCGACCTGCACTCCGGCCGCGTCGACCCGGGCCGCTACCGTGGCCTGGTCTTCCCCGGCCACGACGAGTACTGGTCCAGCGCCATGCGCCGCACCGCGGAACTGGCCCGCGAGCAGGGGACGTCGCTGGTCTTCCTCTCCGCCAACACCATGTACTGGCAGGTGGAACTGGCGCCCTCCCCCTCCGGCGTCCCCGACCGCCTGCTGACCTGCCGCAAGCGCAAGGGGCCCGGCCGGCCGGCGCTGTGGCGGGAGATCGACCGCCCCGAGCAGCAACTGCTCGGCATCCAGTACGCCGGCCGCGTCCCCGAACCGCACCCGATGGTCGTCCGCAACGCCGGTCACTGGCTCTGGGAGGCCACCGGGGCGCACGAGGGCGACGAGATCGAGGACCTGGTGGCGGGCGAGGCCGACCGCTACTTCCCGCGCACGGCGCTCCCCGACCACGACGAGCGGGTCCTGCTCGCCCACTCCCCCTACACCGACGCCGACGGCGTCCGGCGCCACCAGGAGACGTCTCTGTACCGGGCACCGTCGGGCGCCTGGGTCTTCGCGTCCGGCACCTTCGCCTGGTCCCCGGCCCTGGACCGTCCCGGCCACGTGGACCCCCGGATCCAGCGCGCCACCGCCAACCTCCTGGACCGCATCTGCAAACGGGAGTAGGCCGCGCAGACTGCCCGCCCGCTCCCACGGCGACCCCACCCGCCCCGGCCAGCCCCGCCCGCCGCCCTCCCCGCGACGTACGGGACAATCGACGTATTGTTCAGAACCACGGGGAGGAACCGTGTCCGGATTCGTTGAAAAGCCCGAGCCGATCCAGGTTCCGGGCCTGGTGCATCTGCACACCGGCAAGGTGCGCGAGCTGTACCGGAACGAGGCGGGCGACCTCGTGATGGTCGCCAGCGACCGCATCTCCGCCTACGACTGGGTGCTGCCGACCGGGATCCCCGACAAGGGCCGGGTCCTCACCCAGCTCTCCCTGTGGTGGTTCGAGCAGCTCGCCGACCTGGCTCCGAACCACGTCCTGAGCACCGAGCTGCCCCCCGGCGCCCCCGCCGACTGGGAGGGCCGCGCCCTGGTCTGCAAGTCGCTGCGGATGGTCCCCGTGGAGTGCGTGGCCCGCGGCTACCTCACCGGCTCGGGCCTGGCGGAGTACGAGGAGTCCCGCACCGTCTGCGGCCTCGCCCTCCCCGAGGGCCTGGTCGACGGCTCGGAGCTGCCCGCCCCGATCTTCACGCCGGCCACCAAGGCCGAGGTCGGCGAGCACGACGAGAACGTCTCCTACGAGGAGGTGGCCCGCCAGGTCGGCCCGGACACCGCGGCCCGCCTGCGCCAGGCCACCCTCGCCGTCTACTCCCGCGCCCGGGACATCGCCCGCGAGCGCGGCATCGTCCTCGCCGACACCAAGTTCGAGTTCGGCTTCGACGGGGACGACCTGGTCCTCGCCGACGAGGTCCTCACCCCGGACTCCTCCCGCTTCTGGCCGGCCGACCGGTGGCAGCCGGGCCGCGCGCAGCCGTCGTACGACAAGCAGTTCGTGCGGGACTGGCTGACCTCGGCGGAGTCCGGCTGGGACCGGCGGAGCGAGCAGCCCCCGCCGCCGCTGCCGCAGCAGGTCGTGGACGCCACCCGCGCCAAGTACGTGGAGGCGTACGAGCTGCTGACCGGCCAGACCTGGGCGTAGCGGGCCGGGACACGACGAAGCCCCCCGGCCGGAACCGGGGGGCTTGTCCACTGGAGCGAACGACGAGGTTCGAACTCGCGACCTCAACCTTGGCAAGGTTGCGCTCTACCAACTGAGCTACGTTCGCACGGTGCGTCGTGGGTTTCCCCGTGGCGCGAGAGCCACTATACCCAACCCCGCTCCCGTGCGAGACGCACCGCCGCGTGCCGGTTCTCCGCCCCGAGCTTGCTCGCGGCGGACGACAGGTAGTTCCGCACGGTCCCCTCGGCGAGTGCGGCGCGCTCGGCGATCTCCGCCACGGGCGCCCCGTCGGCGGCGTGCTCCAGCACCTCGGCCTCGCGCGCGGTCAGCGGCGAGTCCCCGGCGGAGATCGCGTCGGCGGCCAACTCGGGGTCGACGTAGCGGTTTCCGGCGTGCACCGTGCGGATCAGTTCCGCGAGCCGCTGGGCGCTGACCGTCTTGGGGACGAATCCCCGCACCCCCGCCGCGAGCGCCCGCTTCAGGTGTCCGGGGCGCCCGTGGCTGGTCACGATCAGCACCTTGCAGGAGGGCAGCTCGGCCCGCAGCGATGTGGCGACCTTCACACCGTCGGCGCCGGGCATCTGGAGGTCCAGTACGGCGACGTCCGGGGCGTGCGCCCGCGCCATCGCCAGTGCCTCCGGGCCGGTGGCCGCCTCGGCGACGACGAGCAGGTCGTCCTCCAGGGCCAGCAGGGCGGCCAGCGCCCCGCGGATGAGGTGCTCGTCGTCGGCGAGCAGGACACGCACGGTCACGACACCACCTCCAGTGCGGCCCCGGAAGCGGGGGCGGGCAGCGGCACCTCGGCCGTCAGCCGGAACACGCCCTTGCCGGCGGGGCCCGCCCGCAGCGTGCCGTCCACCGCGGAGAGCCGCTCCCGCAGCCCCGCGAGCCCGGAGCCGCCACCCGAGCCGACCCCACCGGCCGCACCGGCCCCACCAGCGACACCGGCCCCACTGCCGGAGCCGGCCGGGCCGCCGTCCGCCCCCGGCACCGCCGCCCCGTCGTTCTCCACCGTCAGCACTACCCGCCCCTCCGACGTCCGCACCGTCACCGCGACCTTCTTCGCGTCCCCGTGCCGCAGCACGTTCGTGGTCGCCTCCCGTACCACCCAGCCGAGCGCCGACTGCACCTCCGCGGGCAGGCCGCTCGTCTCCCCGGTGACCTTCGCCTCGATGCCGGCCGCCGACAGCACGCCGCGGGCACCGGCCAGTTCCACCTCCAGGGCTGCCTCCCGGTAGCCGCGCACGACGTCCCGGACCTCGCGCTGCGAATCCTGGGCGATGCGCTGCACCTCGATCATCTGCTCCACCGCCTCGGGACGGCCGCGCCGGGACAGTTGGACGGCCAGTTCGCTCTTAAGGGCGATCACCGCCAGGTTCCGCCCCATCACGTCGTGCAGGTCGCGCCCGAACCGCAGCCGCTCCTCGGCCACGGCGAGCCTGGTCCGGGTCTCCTTGGCGTCGTCGAGCGCGTAGACCGCGTGGAGCAGCCAGAGGGAGAAGATCGAGGTGACGGCGAGGAACCCCCCGGTCACCAGCGCGAGCCCGGCCAGCACGACCGAGGCGAGGACGGGCATCCCCAGCGGGAACGTCAGCAGTCCCGCGCCCACCGCGAAGCCACCGACGACCGCGGCCCGGCGCCGCCGGCCGTTCACCCCGAGCGTCATGATCCCGGCCGCGAAGCACAGGACGCCGCCGTACACCGAGCCCGCCGCGGTCTCCACCTCGCCGGCCGGTCCGCGCTGGGCGATCCCGACCGCGGTGACCGCGACCGCGGCGCTGACGGCGACGAGCGCCCACATCAGCCGCACCGGCTGCGGGCGCCGGCCGAGGGTCCAGTCCAGCGCCCGGGACGAGACCAGCATGCAGACGGCGGCGTGCACGCCGACCAGCAGGCACAGCACGGTGGCGAGTCCGGCGCCGGTCCGGCCGTAGGCCGTCACCCCCAGCGCGAACACCTCGATGACCCCGAAGAAGTGGAACGACCACCGCGTGTACGTCTCCACCTTCTCCGGCGTGCTCTTGAGCCGCCACCATCCGCCCGGCCTGCGCATCCGTCCGCCATTCCCGATCGCCTCGTACGCCGCACGCCGTACGCCCGGCGCACGTCCCCGCGCCCCGTACGTCAGTGCCGCGGCTCCCACCGGAACCACCGTCGTACAGCAAACACCGCGAGCACGGTCCAGGCCACCGCCGTCACCAGGGCGCCCAGCGTCTCGGCCGTCGACAGGCCGCCGGTCCAGCCGCCGCGCACCAGGGTGATGACGGGGGTCAGCGGCAGCAGCTCGCACACGGAGGCCAGCCGGTCGGGAAGCAGGTCGAGCGGGAGGAACAGGCCCGAACCGAGCATCGAGAGGAAGGTGAACGGCAGCGGCGTGACCTGCGCGCTCTCGCCGGTCTTGGTGAGGCCCGCGGTGGCGGCCGCGAGCGCGGCGCACATCACCAGGCCCAGCAGCAGACCGGCGACGGCCAGGTGCGGGGCCGACGGCGACGGCAGGTCGAGCAGCGCGACGCAGCCGGCCGCGAGCAGCAGCGACTGCACGAGCCCGCTGAGGAGGGCCGGCAGGGCGGACCCGCCGAGGATCTCCACGTCCCGCAGCTCGCCGGTGCGCAGCCGCTTGAGGACGAGTTCCTCGCGCCGGACGACGAAGACGCCGACCAGGGCGGAGTAGACGGCGAACAGCAGGGAGAAGCCGATCGCGGCGGGCAGCACGAGCGTGCCGATGGTCAGCCCGGCCTTGCCGAGGTCCATCTCCTCGGCCCCCGCCCGCACGCTGAACGGCATCACGAACGGGATGAAGAGCGCGGCGAAGACGGTGCCCTTGTTCCGCCCGAGCAGGATCAGCTCGGCGCGGGCCAGCGCGGTCATGCGGCTCATCGGTGTGGTGGTCGAGGTCCCGGCGGCGTGCTCGGCGCGGGCCGGTGTGTCCGTGGCGCTCATGCCGCGTACTCCTGCTTCCTCTGCTTCTTCTGTTTCCTCTGCTTCGTCCCGCCCGTGCCGTTCGGGTCGGGGGCGGGCGTCTGCTCGGACACCTTCTTGGCGATGCTGAGGAAGGCCTCCTCCAGGGACGCCGAGCGCACGTCCAGGCGGCGCAGCTCCACCCCGGCCTGTCCGGCCCACACCAGCAGGCCGGTGGCGGCGCGCTGGAGCTCCCGGGTGCGCAGCCTGACCGTGCGCCCCTCGGACTCGTGGTCGCTGACGCCCAGTTCGCCCAGCGGCGGCAGGTCGCCCACGAAGTAGCCGTCGGGCAGTTCGAAGGAGATGCGGGAGGGCTGCGCGGCGGTCACCTCGGCGGGAGTGCCGGTGGTGGCGATCCGGCCCTCGTGCATGATCGCGAGCCGGTCGGCGAGGTTCTCGGCCTCCTCCAGGTAGTGCGTGGTCAGCAGCACGGTCGTACCGCCGTCGCGGAGCGTGCTCACCAACTCCCAGGTGTCCCGGCGGCCTTCGGCGTCCAGTCCGGTAGTGGGCTCGTCGAGGAAGAGCACCTCCGGGTCGCCGAGCAGGGCGAGTGCCAGGTCCAGGCGGCGCCGCTGGCCCCCGGACAACTGCTTCACGCGGGTGCCGGCCTTCGCATCGAGGCCGACCAGCGCCAGCACCTCGGCCGGCGGCCGGGCGCCGCTCACGCACCCCGCCCACATCCGCGCCGTCTCGGCGACGGTCAGCTCGGAGGGGAAGCCGCCCTCCTGGAGCATGACCCCGGTGCGGGGGCGCACGGCGGCCCGCTCGGTGTACGGGTCGTGCCCGAGGACGCGCACCCGCCCGCCGGCCGGGGCGGCCAGACCCTCCAGCAACTCGACCGTCGAGGTCTTGCCGGCGCCGTTGGTGCCGAGCAGGGCGAAAACCTCGCCGCGGCGCACGGAGAAGTCGACCCCGCGCACGGCCTCGAACCCGCCCCCGTACACACGCCGCAGGTCGGTGACCTCAATCACGTGTTCGTGTCCGTTGGTTTGCATGGCTCAAGCATTCCGGCGCCCGGGTGGGTAGGACAGTGCGGGCCGTCATCACCGGGCATGACAAATGTCAGAGGGCCGGGGTGCGGACCCACCCCAACCGGCGCACGAAAAGACCCCGGTCCAGGAGGACCGGGGTCTGATTCCCGAGCGGACGACGAGGCTCGAACTCGCGACCTCAACCTTGGCAAGGTTGCGCTCTACCAACTGAGCTACGTCCGCATGTGCTCCCGACCAGCTTTCACTGATCGGTGCGAGCACCAGCCTACCTGATCCAAACGGGTCATCGGTACGGCTGTGCAGAGCGGGTGACAGGAATTGCACACTGCGCCTTCCCCCTGGAAGGGGGATGTTCTACTACTGAACTACACCCGCGTGTTCCGTGAGCTGGGCCTTTCGGCCTCGCCCCTCGGCGTGCTCCAGACTTTAGCTGATCACCCGGGGTGCCGCGCAAGTCGGTTGCCGCGAGGGGCCGCTGAGCGCCCGTCGGCCACCCGCGCCGGGCGGCCCGGCCGGCGCGCCCGGTGCCGGCCGCGGGCTCACTGCGCCTCGGCGAAGGCCTCGTACACCCTCTTCGGGATCCGGCCCCGCGCCGGCACGTCCATCCGGTGCGCCTGGGCCCAGGCGCGGACCGCCGCCGGATCGGGGGCGACCTCCGTCTGCCGGTAGGTCCTGCCGGACCGGGAGCGCTTGCGGCCGGCCGAGACGTACGGCTCCAGCGCCTTGCGCAGTTTCCGGGCATTGGCTTCGTTCAGGTCGATCTCGTACGTCCGGCCGTCGACTCCGAAGGCGATCGTCTCCGCCGCTTCCGAGCCGTCGATGTCGTCAAAGAGAGTGACCACGACACGCTGCGCCACGAATATCGGTCCCTTCGTGCGGCATCTCCGCGATGACGTGCCCGAACGTGCCAAGACGCCGCGATGATGCCGACTGTTCGCCTGTAATTGGGCAAAGTATCGGCTAAT
Organism: Streptomyces sp. NRRL F-5650; assembly: GCF_000721365.1. NCBI lineage: Bacteria > Bacillati > Actinomycetota > Actinomycetes > Kitasatosporales > Streptomycetaceae > Streptomyces > Streptomyces sp. NRRL F-5650. The sequence continues at coordinate 29,007 of NZ_JOGV01000061.1, forward strand.
GACATTTCATTTGTACCGTGCCCGGCATTGCAATGGGAAGACCGACTAAATCTTCCCGCGTGTCCGCCGCACAATGGGTACCCCGCTCCGGATCCGGATCTTTCCCGAAGCTTTTCTCGGCCACCCCCTCCCGATGCCGAATCGTGACTGGGCTCACGTAGATTCCTCCAAGGCTACGCGCGTAGAAATTTTGTGCGGGTAGTCTGAAGGAACCTGCTCAGCACCACACACCGGGAGTGCCAGTGGCACGCGTCGTAGTCGACGTCATGCTCAAGCCGGAGATCCTCGACCCCCAGGGCCAGGCGGTGCAGCGCGCACTGCCGCGGCTGGGTTTCGAGGGGATCTCGGACGTCCGTCAGGGAAAGCGATTCGAACTGGAAGTGGACGGGCCGGTCGACGACGCCGCCCTCGCCCGCATCCATGATCTTGCGGAATCCTTCCTCGCCAACACCGTGATCGAGGACTTCACCGTCAAGGTCGAGTCCGAGGACGTAGTCGCGGGGGCCGCGAAGTGACCGCTCGTATTGGCGTCGTCACTTTCCCCGGCAGTCTCGACGACCGGGACACGCAGCGCGCGATCCGCGTCGCCGGCGCCGAACCCGTCGCTCTCTGGCACAAGGACAAGGACCTCAAGCAGGTCGACGCCGTGGTGCTGTGCGGCGGTTTCTCGTACGGCGATTATCTGCGCGCCGGCGCCATCGCCCGCTTCTCGCCCGTGATGGACACCGTCATCGACCAGGCGAAGGCCGGTCTGCCGGTGCTGGGCATCTGCAACGGCTTCCAGATCCTCACGGAGGCCCACCTGCTGCCGGGCGGCATGCTGGGCAACGACCACCTGCACTTCATCTGCCGCGACCAGAAGCTGCGGGTGGAGAACGCGGACACCGCCTGGACCGGCGACTACACCGCCGGCCAGGAGATCCACATCCCGCTGAAGAACATGGACGGCCGCTACGTCGCCGACCGGCGCACGCTGGACGAGCTGGAGGCCGAGGGGCGGGTGGCCTTCCGCTACCTCGACATGAACCCCAACGGCTCGCTCAACGACATCGCCGGCATCACCAACGCCGCCGGGAATGTCGTCGGCCTCATGCCGCACCCCGAGCACGCCGTCGAGCCGCTGATCGGTACGGGCCGTACCGACGGTCTGCCGTTCTTCACCTCGATCCTCAAGAAGCTGGTCAACGCATGAGCCGGACGCCTCTGGACACGGTCGAGCACGCGGCCGCGACCCCCGACGTCGAGCTGCCCTGGGCCGAGCTGGGCCTGAAGAAGGACGAGTACGAGAGGGTCGTGGAGATCCTCGGCCGCCGCCCCACCGGCGCGGAGCTGGCCATGTACTCCGTGATGTGGTCCGAGCACTGCTCGTACAAGAGCAGCAAGGTGCACCTGCGCCAGTTCGGCGAGAAGGCCCCGCAGTCCGACGCCATGCTCGTCGGCATCGGCGAGAACGCCGGTGTCGTCGACGTCGGCCAGGGCTACGCGGTCACCTTCAAGGTCGAGTCGCACAACCACCCGTCCTACGTGGAGCCCTACCAGGGCGCGGCCACGGGCGTCGGTGGCATCGTGCGCGACATCATCGCGATGGGCGCCCGCCCGGTGGCCGTGGTCGACCCCCTGCGCTTCGGCGCCGCCGACCACCCCGACACCAAGCGCGTCCTGCCCGGCGTCGTCGCCGGCATCGGCGGCTACGGCAACTGCCTGGGCCTGCCCAACATCGGCGGCGAGGTCGTCTTCGACGCCTGCTACCAGGGCAACCCGCTGGTCAACGCCGGCGCCATCGGCGTCATGCGGCACGAGGACATCCACCTCGCCAAGGCGTCCGGCGCGGGCAACAAGGTCATCCTGTACGGCGCCCGCACCGGCGGCGACGGCATCGGCGGCGCGTCGATCCTGGCCTCCGAGACCTTCGACGACGCGAAGCCCTCCAAGCGCCCCGCCGTCCAGGTCGGCGACCCCTTCCAGGAGAAGCTCCTCATCGAGTGCACCCTGGAGGCCTTCGCCGAGAAGCTGGTCGTCGGCATCCAGGACCTGGGAGCGGCGGGCCTGTCCTGCGCGACCAGCGAACTGGCGTCGAACGGCTCCGGCGGCATGCGCGTCACCCTGGACGACGTCCCGCTGCGCGACTCGACGCTCTCGCCCGAGGAGATCCTCATGAGCGAGTCGCAGGAGCGCATGTGCGCGGTCGTGGAGCCGGACAAGGTCGACCGCTTCCTGGAGATCTGCGACAAGTGGGACGTCATCGCCACGGTGATCGGTGAGGTCACCGACGGCGACCGCCTGGAGATCTTCTGGCACGGCGGCAAGATCGTCGACGTCGACCCGCGCACCGTCGCCCACGACGGCCCGGTCTACGAGCGCCCCTACGCCCGCCCGGACTGGCAGGACGCCCTCCAGGCCGACGACGCGAACAAGCTGCCCCGGCCCGCGACGGGCGACGAGCTGAAGGACCAGGTCCTCAAGCTGGTCGGCTCGCCCAACCAGGCGTCCAAGCAGTGGATCACCCAGCAGTACGACCACTTCGTGCAGGGCAACACCGTCCTCGCCCAGCCCGAGGACTCGGGCATGATCCGCGTGGACGAGGAGTCCGGCCTCGGCGTCGCCATCGCCACCGACGGCAACGGCCGCTACGCCAAGCTCGACCCGTACACGGGCGCGCAGCTCGCGCTGGCGGAGGCCTACCGCAACGTGGCCACGACCGGCGCGAAGCCCCTCGCGGTCTCCGACTGCCTGAACTTCGGCTCGCCGGAGGACCCGGCGGTCATGTGGCAGTTCGCGGAGGCCGTGCGCGGCCTGGCCGACGGCTGCCTGCAGCTCGGCACCCCGGTGACCGGCGGCAACGTCTCGCTCTACAACCAGACCGGCGAGGCCGCCATCCACCCCACCCCGGTGGTCGCGGTCCTCGGCGTCATCGACGACGTGGCCCGGCGCACGCCGGTCGCCTTCCAGGAGGACGGCCAGCTCCTGTACCTGCTGGGCGACACGCGTGAGGAGTTCGGCGGCTCGGCCTGGTCCCAGGTGATCCACGACCACCTCGGCGGCCTGCCCCCGAAGGTGGACCTGGAGCGCGAGCGCCTGCTCGGCGAGATCCTGATCTCCGCCTCCCGCGACGGCATGATCGACTCCGCGCACGACCTGTCCGACGGCGGTCTGGTCCAGGCGGTCGTCGAGTCGGCGCTGCTGGGCGGCCGGGGCGCGCGTCTGGTCGTACCGGACGGGCTCGACGCGTTCACCTTCCTGTTCTCGGAGTCGGCGGGCCGCGCGGTCGTCGCCGTCCCGCGCTCGGAGGAGGTCCGCTTCAACGACATGTGCGGCGCCCGCGGCCTGCCCGTCACCCGCATCGGCGTGGTCGACGGCGACGCGGTCGAGGTCCAGGGCGAGTTCACCCTCCCCCTGACGGAGCTGCGCGAGGCCCACGAGGGGACGATCCCGGGGCTGCTCGGGTAGCAGCGGTACGACGTACGTGGAGGGGCCGTCCGGAGCGTTCCGGACGGCCCTTTCGCATGTCCGGCGGAACGCGCTTGCAGGGAATTACGAACTTACGTAATCTCAGAGGTGTGGAGCACCTGGAACAGCGCGTGGCCGACCTCGAACGGCGCCTGGCCGCCCTGGAGGCCGCCGGCCGGCCCGCCCCCGGGTCCCAGGAGGGCGACTTCTGGGCCCTGGCCGGATTGAAGGAGCAGCTCACCGGGATGGGGGCGGCGACCGGAGGCGTCCTGTTCACCGGCGCGGTGCGGCTGCCGACCGGGGAGCGGTACGAGTGGCAGCACGGCGCGTGGCACTGTCGACCGCGCGGAACTGACCGGGGACCGCCGGGACCGACCGGGACCGGCCGGGGACCGCCGGGACCTTCGGGTCCGTCACGAGCAAGGGGGAACGATGTCCGCACGCAAGCTCGCCATGATGACCTTCCGGGGGCTGCAACTCGCCTTCGTCGCCCTGGTGGTCGTCGCCGTCCTCCTCGACCCGGCGCTCCCCTGGTGGTGCGTCTTCCTGCCGCTGGTCCTCGCCCACGTCCTGATCACCGTGGTCAACCGGTGGAACGGCGGCGCCCCGGACGCCCCCGGCAGGGCCCCCGCGCCCGTCGAGGTCGCCCCGCCCGTCACCGGCCGCTGGTCCGCGCTGAACAGCCCCGCCGACCGCACCCCGAGCCACGGTGTCCACGCCTACGGCCAGACCTTCGCCATCGACCTCGTCGCCGAGCCGGAACCCGGCGCCCGACCCGGCTTCCGCCTCCTGTGGCCGCTCGCCCGGCGCCCCCGCGCCTTCCCGGCGTTCGGCGCCCCGCTCCTCGCGGTGGCCGACGGCACGGTCGTACGGGCCGACGACGGCCGGCGCGACCACCTGAGCCGGACCTCGCTGCCCGCGCTGCTGTACCTGATGGCCGTCGAGGGCTCGGTGCGGGAGATGGCCGGCGTCCGGCACATCGTCGGCAACCACCTGGTGCTGGAGCTCGACGACGGCACCCACGCCCTGTACGCCCACGTCCAGCGGGGTTCCTCCACCGTCCGCGAGGGCGAGCGCGTCCGCGCCGGACAGGTGGTCGCCCGGTGCGGGAACTCCGGCAACTCCACCGAGCCGCACGTCCACTTCCAACTGATGGACGGCCCCGACCCGGACACCGCCCGGGGCGTCCCCTTCACCTGGCGCGGCATCGGTGTCCCGCGCAACGGTGAGATCTTCGAGACGCCCGCACCGGCCACCTCGCCCGCATAGGCTCACCGCATGCCCCCGGCCAGAAAGCGCCCCCGCGCCTACGACCCCGCCCGCACCCGCGCCGCCGTCCTCGCCCAGTTCGGGCACGTACGGGCGGCCGTGCGCACCCTCACCCCCGAGCAGCTCGCCCTGCCGACCCGGCTCGGGGAGTGGACCGTGCGGGAACTGGTGGCGCACGTGGGCGCGGTGCTGACCACCGTGGACCGGCTGCTGGACGAACCCGAGCCGGCGCGGCAGGACGGGCGGCTGGCCGACTGGCCGTCCGCCATCGCCGCCGACGCGGACGCCATCGCCGCCACCGCCCGCCGGCTCGCCGCCGAGCACCCCGACCCGGACGCCCGTCTCGCCGAGGCCGAGCGGCGCTTCACCGGGCGGCTCGACGCCCACCCCGGGACCAGGCCGGTCCCGACCGGCGCGGGTGCCCTGCCGCTGGCCGACTACGTCGTCACCCGCACCGTCGAGCTGGTCGTCCACACCGACGACCTGAACGCCGCGGTCCCCGGCCTCGACGTCCCCTTCGACCGGCAGGCCCTGGCCGCCGCGACCCGGCTGCTGGCCGACGCCCTCGCCGTGAAGGCGCCCGGCGGTGCGACGGAGGTGCGGATCCCGCCGTACGCCGTCGTGCAGTGCGTGGAGGGTCCCCGGCACACCCGGGGCACCCCGCCCAACGTCGTCGAGACCGACCCGCTGACCTGGATCCGGCTGGCCACCGGACGGCTGGCCTGGCAGGACGCCCTGGCCGGGGCCCGGGTGAGCGCGAGCGGGGAGCGGGCCGACCTCGGATCACTGCTGCCGCTGCTCCGCTGAGCGAGGCGGACACCGCCGCCGGCGACGGGCGCGTCACCCACGGGGTCCGGTCCCCGACCCGAATGATGTGCGAAGGCTCACTCATGGACGCCGGGAAGCGGCTGCCGGGCCTGTCCGACGGCCCCGCCCCAGCGCCGCTGGGATCATGAAACCCGCGCTCTGACCAGGGACAACGGCACCATGAACCGGATCAACGCCGAACGGTGATCACCTGCTGACCCCTTGTCCCCAATTCGGACCAGTGGTCGACCTCGCCTACACTCGGTGGCGTGCCACGTGGTGACGGTCGACTCAATCACGATCTGCTTCCCGGCGAGAAGGGCCCCCAGGACGCTTGCGGCGTCTTCGGAGTCTGGGCCCCGGGCGAAGAGGTCGCAAAGCTCACGTACTTCGGGCTGTACGCCCTCCAGCATCGGGGCCAGGAATCCGCGGGAATCGCGGTCAGCAACGGCTCCCAGATCCTCGTCTTCAAGGACATGGGCCTGGTGTCCCAGGTCTTCGACGAGACCTCGCTCGGTTCGCTCCAGGGTCACATCGCGGTCGGTCACGCCCGCTACTCGACCACCGGCGCCTCCGTGTGGGAGAACGCCCAGCCGACGTTCCGTGCCACCGCGCAGGGCTCCATCGCGCTCGGGCACAACGGCAACCTCGTCAACACCGCCCAGCTCGCCGGGATGGTCGCCGACCTGCCCAAGCAGGACGGCCGCTCCACCCGCGTCGCGGCGACCAACGACACGGACCTGGTCACCGCGCTGCTCGCGGGCCAGGTCGACGACGACGGCAAGCCGCTGACCGTCGAGGAGGCGGCCGGCAAGGTGCTGCCCCAGGTGCGCGGCGCCTTCTCCCTGGTCTTCATGGACGAGCACACCCTCTACGCCGCCCGCGACCCGCAGGGCATCCGCCCGCTGGTCCTGGGCCGCCTCGAGCGCGGCTGGGTGGTCGCCTCGGAGTCCGCAGCCCTCGACATCTGCGGCGCCAGCTTCGTCCGGGAGATCGAGCCGGGCGAGTTCGTCGCCATCGACGAGAACGGCCTGCGAACGTCGCGATTCGCAGAAGCGAAGCCCAAGGGCTGTGTCTTCGAGTACGTGTACCTGGCCCGCCCGGACACCGACATCGCCGGCCGCAACGTCTACCTCTCGCGCGTCGAGATGGGCCGCAGGCTCGCGAAGGAGGCCCCCGCGGAGGCCGACCTCGTCATAGCGACCCCGGAGTCCGGCACCCCCGCGGCGATCGGGTACGCCGAGGCGTCGGGCATCCCCTTCGGCAACGGCCTGGTGAAGAACGCCTACGTGGGCCGCACCTTCATCCAGCCCTCGCAGACCATCCGCCAGCTCGGCATCCGCCTGAAGCTGAATCCCCTGAAGGAAGTCATCAAGGGCAAGCGGCTGGTCGTCGTCGACGACTCCATCGTCCGCGGCAACACCCAGCGGGCCCTGGTCCGCATGCTGCGCGAGGCCGGCGCCGCCGAGGTCCACATCCGGATCTCGTCGCCGCCCGTGAAGTGGCCCTGCTTCTTCGGCATCGACTTCGCCACCCGCGCCGAGCTCATCGCCAACGGCATGAGCGTCGAGGAGATCGGCACCTCGATGGGCGCCGACTCCCTGGCGTACATCTCCATCGACGGCATGATCGAGGCGACCACCATCGCCAAGCCGAACCTGTGCCGTGCCTGCTTCGACGGCGAGTACCCGATGGAGCTCCCCGACCCCGAGCTGCTCGGCAAGCAGCTCCTGGAGACCGAGCTGGCCGCGGGGCCCGCCGGTACGGCCGCCGCCGACGCCATCCGGCGCCCGTAGCCGTCCGCCGCCCCGCTCCACCGCCGTACGACACGAAGGTTCTCATCGTCATGCCTGACACAACTGGTGCCAGCTACGCAGCCGCCGGCGTCGACATCGAGGCGGGCGACCGCGCCGTCGAGCTCATGAAGGAATGGGTGAAGAAGACGCGCCGCCCCGAGGTCCTCGGCGGCCTCGGCGGCTTCGCCGGCCTCTTCGACGCCTCCGCCCTCAAGAACTACGAGCGCCCGCTGCTCGCCTCCGCCACCGACGGCGTCGGCACCAAGGTCGACATCGCCCGGCAGCTCGGCGTCTACGACACCATCGGCCACGACCTGGTCGCCATGGTCATGGACGACATCGTGGTCTGCGGCGCCGAGCCGCTGTTCATGACCGACTACATCTGTGTCGGCAAGGTCCACCCCGAGCGGGTCGCCGCCATCGTCAAGGGCATCGCCGAGGGCTGCGTGCTGGCGGGGTGCGCCCTGGTCGGCGGCGAGACGGCCGAACACCCCGGCCTGCTGGGCGCGGACGACTTCGACGTCGCGGGCGCCGGTACGGGCGTCGTGGAGGCCGACCGGCTGCTCGGCCCGGACCGCATCCGTACGGGTGACGCGGTGATCGCCATGGCGTCCTCCGGGCTTCACTCGAACGGGTACTCGCTGGTCCGCCACGTCCTGCTGAACGAGGCCGGGCTGGCACTCGACGCCCACCTGGACGGCCTCGGCCGCACCCTCGGCGAGGAGCTGCTGGAGCCGACCAAGATCTACTCCCTGGACTGTCTGGCCCTCATGCGCACCGCCGAGGTCCACGCCTTCAGCCACGTCACCGGCGGCGGACTCGCGGCCAACCTGGCCCGCGTGATCCCCGACGGCCTGCACGCCGTGGTCGACCGCTCCACCTGGACCCCGGGCGCGGTCTTCGACCTCGTCGGCCGGACCGGCAAGGTGGAGCGCCTGGAACTGGAGAAGACCCTCAACATGGGCGTGGGCATGATCGCGATCGTGCCCGAGGAGTCGACGGACGTGGCCCTGGCGACCCTCACCGACCGCGGCGTCGACGCCTGGGTGGCCGGCGAGATCACCGACCGCGGCGAGCACCCGACGGGCGCGGCACTGGTGGGCGACTACGCCGCCTGAGGTGCCGCGGGTGCCGTGGGCAGCACAGAACCCGGTCGGTGACATGCATCACCGACCGGGCTGGTGTTCAGTGCAAGGTCAAGCGCCGCGTCGCTGTTGGGAAGGGGACTGGCCGTCCTCGTCCTCGTCGTCGTCCTCATAGAGGTCGGCGTAACGTGCGTACACGTCGTCGTCCTGCTCATCGTCCTCGAATCGCTCGCCGTTCGGCGGTTGTGCGTTCGACGGCGATGCGCCCAGCTCCTCGGCCAGGCGGGAGAGATCAGTCCCACCGCTGTTGTACTTCAGCTGGCGGGCGACCTTCGTCTGCTTGGCCTTGGCCCGGCCGCGCCCCATGGCTCGACCCCCTCAACGACGGGGCTCGACGGCCCCAGAGTCTTGACACGCGTTCATGGTCCGGCACGGGCTCTCCGCGGAGAGACCGGTCCGTAGGGCTTCCACGGTACCTGAGCCCACGCCCATACGGTACGTCGCCCGCAGCACGTGGCACTGCCCAGGACCGTCGAGGCGCCCCGTCCTCGCTGGTCAACCGCGATTTTAACCACGTTTCGGTGGTCGACCCGCCGGGATAAGTGAGAGTTCTCTCGAACTGTGTCCCGACGGGTACCCGTCAAGCCTGCGAGGGCCCCGCAGGGCCCTCGCCGTGATGGCCGGATCACCGACGGTCGCGCGCCTCCGCCATCCGCTGCTCGGCGATCCGGTCGGCCGCGGCGGCCGGCGGAATACCGTCCTCCTTCGCACGTGCGAATATGGCCAGCGTGGTGTCGAAGATCTTCGACGCCTTCGCCTTGCACCGGTCGAAGTCGAACCCGTGCAGTTCGTCGGCGACCTGGATCACACCGCCCGCGTTCACGACGTAGTCCGGCGCGTAGAGGATCCCGCGGTCGGCGAGGTCCTTCTCCACGCCCGGGTGGGCGAGCTGGTTGTTGGCCGCGCCGCACACCACCTTGGCGGTGAGCACCGGCACGGTGGCGTCGTTCAGCGCGCCGCCGAGCGCGCAGGGCGCGTAGACGTCGAGGTTCTCCACCCGGATCAGCGCGTCGGTGTCGGCGACGGCGACCACCGACGGGTGCCGCTCGGTGAGGGCCCGTACGACGTCCTTGCGCACGTCGGTCACGACCACGTGCGCGCCCTCGGCGAGCAGGTGCTCGACCAGGTGGTGGCCGACCTTGCCGACGCCCGCGATGCCGACGGTGCGGTCGCGCAGCGTCGGGTCGCCCCACAGGTGCTGGGCGGCGGCCCGCATGCCCTGGTAGACGCCGTAGGAGGTGAGGACGGAGGAGTCGCCCGCGCCGCCGTTCTCCGGGGAGCGCCCGGTGGTCCAGCGGCATTCCCGGGCCACGACGTCCATGTCGGCGACGTACGTGCCGACGTCGCACGCGGTGACGTAGCGGCCGCCGAGCGAGGCGACGAACCGGCCGTAGGCGAGGAGGAGTTCCTCGCTCTTGATCTGCTCGGGGTCGCCGATGATCACGGCCTTGCCGCCGCCGTGGCCGAGCCCGGCCATGGCGTTCTTGTACGACATCCCGCGGGCGAGGTTGAGCGCGTCGGCGACGGCCTCCGCCTCGCTCGCGTACGGGTAGAAGCGGGTACCGCCGAGCGCGGGGCCCAGGGCGGTGGAGTGGAGGGCGATGACGGCTTTCAGGCCGCTGGCACGGTCCTGGCAGAGCACGACTTGCTCATGACCCCCCTGGTCCGAGTGGAACAGGGTGTGCAGTACATCAGCAGGTGCGCCGGTTACGTCGGTCACGGTGGTGACTCCTGTGTAGGTGCGGCGATGGGCGGCAGCCCCCGTGCGGGTGGCGGGGACTGTGGCACGAGATTAGAGCCTGGCGGTGCCGGCCCGCCGCACAGTGCGCAGGATCACCTCCGCACGGAGTACGGGCGTGCGACGATTTGCAGAGATTCTCGCGCGTTTGTGATCCGTTTCCACGGCTTTCCGCAGGTTTTCGCGTCGGTGCGCGGGGGAGGGAGCAGGCGTGCCCAAGGTGTCCTCGGTGATCGTCCCGTACGCGGCGTACCTGCGTGTCTACGAGCCGCTGGCGGCCTTCCCCGACGAGGAACGCGCCCACTGGACCCGCTACGCCCGCCGCGCCGACCGGCCCTCCTGCCAGGACGAGTTGCGCCGCTCCCTGGCCGACCTGCTGCCCACCCCGCCCGTGGCGGTGCCGGTGCACGAGAGCGCCGACGCCTTCGTGGCGGAGCTGGACGGCGTGGTCTGCGTCTGCCCCTGGCGGACCCGGCTGCGCGGCTGGCAGGCGCTGGGTGAGCTGGCCGAGGACTTCCCGGAGCCGGTCCTGGACGCGCTGATCCCGCCGGTCGTGCGCCGCCAGAGCGCGCAGGACTACGAGCGCTGGCTGGAGCGCAACCCGGACGCCCGGCCGTGGATCCGCACGGCCACCTGGCAGGTGCCGATCAACTGGTTCGTGCTGGTCTCCGACGAGGAGCGCGAGTACGAGGAGGGCGGCGACGGCCCGGCGGCGGCCGCACCGGTGCTGCGCTACCGCACCCCGATGGTGCAGGCCCGGCGTCGGGTGGCCCGGGGGCTGCGGGCCCTGCGGGAAGCCGTCGACGAGGGGCCGCTCATCGACGGGCTGGTGGACGTGGGGCGCTGGCTGGAGGAGTTCCACCCGCGCTCCCTGGTCGAGTTGGACTACGGCGGGCTGGTGCACGCCCTGCCGGCGGGCGAGTTGGCGGCGGACCACTCCGCGGCGGACGTGGCCGAGGGAATCGACGCCCTGCGGCACGGCGACGGGGCCGCCGCGGGGGCGGCCTACGGGCGGCTGGTGGAGCGCTGGCGCGCGGTCCGGGACCGGCGGTCCGCGAACTGACCGTCCGGGCCGGCCGGTGAACTGATGTTTGACGTACCGCTCGATGTGGGGTTTCGTCTTCCGCTCCGACACCTGTTCGGTGTGGGCTCATCCTTTGCCGACAAAGGACGTAGGTCCCGATCCGGGCCTTTGCGTCAAGCGTGACGGACCGCACGTACATCACTCTTGCGCCGCTTCCCCCTCCTCATGCCAAAATAGGACAAGGAGCCCGGGGAGGGCTCCTTCCGTCCTGCTGTGGTGCACTGTGGGCGGAATCTCCGCATTGCACGCTTTGGGGGGTCTGATGTCAGGTCGGGTGTCCCCTGTGCGTCCTGTGACTGATCGTCACAGAGGCGTGACTGTCCGCTATGGCATGGTCCATCGGCTTCCGTCGCTGATGAACACCTGGGAGGGCAATTCCATCGGTTTGGCCGACGCGGCTGGACAGATGGTGTAGTTGTAGTGCCGAGGACAAGCCGTTCGTCCTATAACCGACTCGACTCGCGTCCGCCATTTCGGGCAACGCGGGTCAAGGTGCAGAATTTAGAGGAATGAACCGAGAAGGTTCGGTTCTCCCGAGGAGGCCGCTCATGACCGCTCGCACCCCTGATGCCGAGCCGCTGCTGACCCCGGCTGAGGTCGCCACCATGTTCCGCGTCGACCCGAAGACGGTCACGCGCTGGGCGAAGGCCGGCAAGCTCACGTCGATCCGCACGCTCGGCGGGCATCGCCGCTACCGCGAAGCCGAGGTCCGCGCCCTGCTCGCGGGCATTCCGCAGCAGCGCAGCGAGGCCTGAACAACTGAATAACCGGGCAGAACGGCAGGTCCCCCAACCTGCCGAGGCGCCTGGAACCACAGCTCCAAGCGACGCCGTCCCTGCCCCAACAGAGGTGCGTCGTTGATCGCGCTGGACCCCGCCGGGTCCAGCGCGATTTTTTGTGCCCGGCCGGTCGGCCGGTCGGCCGGCGGGCGGTTCTGTGAGCGGGCTTGTCGGAGTCTGGGGGGCGGTGTCGGTTCGGCTGTGCGAGTGTTGCCGAGGTGGTGCAATTGCACATATTAAATTGACCAGTTGTAGGGGAGGTGTAAGCCCCACCGTTTCAAAAACTCATGGGGTGACACCCGTCACACGGTGCGGAGGTTGTTGGGTTCGGTGCCCGTGCGCTAGTGGAGGTCCGGCCTCCACGAGGTCTGTGCGGCAAGGGTGTTGGAGCCGACGGGGTTCACGCCGTGGTCGCGCTCCCGTCCCCGACGCCCTCTTGACGAGTCGTAGGAGACTGTGGCGTCGGCGAGTCCAGCGCGAGCCGCAACAGGCGGTGGCAGATGGGGCAGTGGCGCGTCACGTGACGGTACGACGACGCGGCCGACAGATGCGCCCGGAGCAGGGCCCTGGTCTCATGCCTGACCGACGCCGCCATACGCCACCTCCAGGGGCCACACGGGGGACGTGCCCTGCCTTTGGAGTACCGAGCGAATGTGACGCCGTCAAGGCCGCGGGAGGGGCTCTGACGGCCTCTCAGGGCTTCCGGCGTCCAGCCGGTGGCCACGCGAGGAGTGGCCGCCCATGTCGAAGAGGGCCCCGCACCGGACGGTGCGGGGCCCTCTTCACTGCGGTCCTGACGGGATTTGAACCCGCGGCCTCCACCTTGACAGGGTGGCGAGCACTCCAAACTGCTCCACAGGACCAGGTTTCGCGGCGCTTCTCGTGCGGTGCGCTGCGAGAAGAGACTGTACAGGAGGGTGGGCCCCCGGTCGAACTCACCCTCCGTACGGGCTCCGTCACCCTTCCGTCAGGGCGCGAGCGCGTCGATGGCCTTCACGATCCGCTTGTCGGAGACCGGGTACGCCGTGCCCAGCGCGTGCGCGAAATAGCTGACCCGCAACTCCTCGATCATCCAGCGGACCTCCAGGACCTGCTGCGGCACCGGCCGGCCCTGCGGCATCTGCTCGAGCAGCCACGCGTACTCGTCCCGCATCTCGTGGACCTTCTCCATGCGGGACGTGTCCCGCTGCACCCCCGTCGGCATCTGCTGCAGCCGGCGGTCCGCCGCGACCAGGTAGCGCATCAGGTCCGGCAGCCGCTTGATCCCCGCCTCGGTGACGAAGCCGGGCTTCACCAGGGCGTCCAACTGCGTCCGCACGTCCTGGAGGTTCGCCAGCAGCGCCGGGCTGCGCACGGCCTTCAGCCGGCGCTCGCACGCCTGCCAGGCCGCCAGCACCTGCTGCACCTGGCCCACCGTGCGGACCGTCGTGTCGACGATCTCCGCGCGGACCTTGTCGTAGAGCTTGCGGTACGACTCCTCGTCCCACGCCGGGCCGCCGAAGTCCGCGATCAGCCTGTCCGCCGCCGCCATGGCGCAGTCGTCGAACAGTGCCTGGATCGAACCGTGGGGGTTCGCGGACAGACCCAGCTTCTGCTGGTTCGTCAGCTTCTCGGACGCGAACTTCGCCGGATTGACCGGGATGTTGCGCAGGATCAGCCGCCGCGTGCCCTTCCACATGGCCTGCGCCTGCTCGGCCTCGGTGTCGAAGAGGCGGACGGAGACGGTGTTCGCCTTCGGCCCGTCGTCCACCAGCGCCGGGTACGCCTTGACCGGCTGGCCGGCCCGGCGGGTCTCGAAGACCCGGGTCAGGGTGCCGATCGTCCAGTCCGTCAGCCCGGAGCGCTCCAGGGACTCGCCGCCGCTGCGCTCCGCCGTGGCCGCCGCGGCCTGCGACAGCGCCTTGCGCGCCTTCGGGCGCAGCCGGAGCTTGAGCGCCTCCAGGTCCTTGTCCTCGGCGAGCTTGCGGCGGCGCTCGTCGACGATCCGGAAGGTGATCTTCAAGTGGTCGGGGACCTTCGCCCAGTCGAAGTCCTCGGCGTCGAGCGGCACCCCCACCATGCGCTTCAGCTCCCGCGCCATGGTCACCGTCAGCGGCTCCTGGAGGGGCACCGCACGGTCCAGGAACGCCTGGGCGTAGTTCGGCGCGGGCACGTAGTGGCGGCGGACCGGCTTGGGCAGGGAACGGATCAGCTCCGTGACGACCTGTTCGCGCAGGCCCGGAATCTGCCAGTCGAAGCCCTCGTCCGTCACCTGGTTGAGCACCTGGAGCGGCACGTGCACGGTCACGCCGTCGGCGTCCGCGCCCGGCTCGAACTGGTACGTCACCCGGAACTTCAACGGCCCCTGCCGCCACGAGTCCGGGTAGTCGTCCTTGGTGACCGCCCCCGCCTTCTCGTTGATGAGCATCTCGCGCTCGAAGTCGAGGAAGTCGGGCTGCTCGCGCCGCTTGTGCTTCCACCAGGAGTCGAAGTGCGCTCCGGAGACGACGTGTTCGGGCACTCGCTGGTCGTAGAAGTCGTACAGCGTCTCGTCGTCGACCAGGATGTCCCGGCGCCGCGCCCGGTGCTCCAGCTCCTCGACCTCGGTCAGCAGCTTGCGGTTGTCGGCGAAGAACTTGTGGTGCGTGCGCCAGTCGCCCTCCACCAGGGCGTTGCGGATGAACAGCTCGCGGCTGACCTCGGGGTCGATCCGCCCGTAGTTCACCTTGCGCTGCGCCACGATCGGCACGCCGTACAGCGTGACCTTCTCGTACGCCATCACGGCCGCCTGGTCCTTCTCCCAGTGCGGTTCGCTGTAGGTGCGCTTGAGGAGGTGCCCGGCGAGCGGCTCCACCCACTCCGGCTCGATCTTCGCGTTGACGCGGGCCCACAGGCGGGAGGTCTCCACCAGCTCGGCCGACATCACGAACCGCGGGGGCTTCTTGAACAGCGCCGAGCCCGGGAAGATCGCGAACTTGGCGTTCCGGGCGCCCACGTACTCGTTCTTCCCCGTGCTCCTCCCGCCGTCCCCTCCACTCTCCTTCACGTCCTTCATGCCGACGTGGGAGAGCAGGCCCGCCAGCAGCGACACGTGCACGCGGTCGTCGGGCGCGGCCTCCTCGGCGTCGTTGACGTGGATGCCCATCTGCTTGGCGACCGTGCGCAACTGCGTGTAGATGTCCTGCCACTCGCGGATGCGCAGGAAGTTGAGGTACTCCTGCTTGCACATCCGGCGGAAGGACGACGAACCGCGCTCCTTCTGCTGCTCGCGCACATAGCGCCAGAGGTTGAGGAAGGCGAGGAAGTCGCTGGTCTCGTCCTTGAAGCGGGCGTGCTGCTGGTCCGCCTGGGCCTGCTTGTCCGCCGGACGCTCCCGCGGGTCCTGGATGGACAGCGCGGCGGCTATGACCATGACCTCGCGGACACAGCCGTTCTTGTCCGCCTCCAGCACCATCCGGGCCAGCCGCGGGTCGACGGGTAGCTGGGCGAGCTTGCGACCGGTGTCGGTCAGCCGCTTGCGTACGTCCTTCTGCGCCGGGTCGAGTGCGCCCAGCTCCTGGAGGAGCTGCACACCGTCGCGGATGTTGCGGTGGTCCGGGGGGTCGATGAAGGGGAACTTCTCGATGTCGCCGAGGCCGGCCGCGGTCATCTGCAGAATGACGGACGCCAGGTTGGTCCGCAGGATCTCCGCGTCCGTGAACTCCGGGCGGGCGTCGAAGTCGTCCTCGGAGTACAGCCGGATGCAGATGCCGTCGGAGGTACGGCCGCAGCGGCCCTTGCGCTGGTTGGCGCTGGCCTGGGAGATCGGCTCGATGGGCAGCCGCTGGACCTTGGTGCGGTGGCTGTAGCGGGAGATGCGGGCGAAGCCGGGGTCGATGACGTACTTGATGCCGGGGACGGTGAGGGAGGTCTCGGCGACGTTGGTCGCCAGGACGATCCGGCGCCCGGTGTGCTGCTGGAACACCCGGTGCTGCTCGGCGTGCGAGAGCCGGGCGTACAGCGGCAGCACTTCCGTGAACCGGTACTTCTTCTTCTCCAGCGCGTCGGCGGTGTCCCGGATCTCCCGCTCGCCGGAGAGGAAGACGAGGATGTCGCCCTTGCCCTCGCCCATCAGCTCCTCGACGGCGTCGGTGATCGCCGTGATCTGGTCCCGGTCGGCGTCCTCGCCGTCCTCCTCCAGGAGCGGCCGGTAGCGCACCTCCACGGGGTAGGTCCGCCCGCTGACCTCGATGATCGGGGCGTCGCCGAAGTGCCGGGAGAAGCGCTCGGGGTCGATGGTCGCCGAGGTGATGACGACCTTGAGGTCGGGACGCTTCGGCAGCAACTGGGCGAGGTAGCCCAGCAGGAAGTCGATGTTGAGGGACCGCTCGTGGGCCTCGTCGATGATGATCGTGTCGTAGGCGCGCAGCTCGCGGTCGGTCTGGATCTCGGCGAGCAGGATGCCGTCCGTCATCAGCTTGATGAAGGTGGACTGCGGATTCACCTGGTCGGTGAACCGCACCTTCCAGCCGACGGTCTCCCCGAGCGGGGTGTCCAGCTCGTCGGCGACCCGCTCGGCGACGGTGCGCGCGGCGATCCGGCGGGGCTGGGTGTGCCCGATCATGCCGCGGACGCCGCGGCCGAGCTCCACGCAGATCTTCGGAATCTGGGTGGTCTTGCCGGACCCCGTCTCACCGGCGACGATCACGACCTGGTGGTCACGGATGGCCGCCGCGATCTCGTCCTTCTTCTGGCTGACCGGGAGCTGCTCGGGGTAGGTGACGGCCGGCACGCGCGCCCTGCGTTCGGCGATGCGCTGCTCGGCCTTGGCCACCTCCGTCTCGATCTCGGCGAGGACGGCGGCGCGGGCCTCCGGCTTACGGATCTTCCGCGCACCCTCGAGCCTGCGGCCGAGCCGGTGCGCGTCGCGCAGGGACAGCTCGGTCAGCCGGGGGGCGAGGGCGCCGAGGGCGGGGGCAGAGTGCGTAGACATACGGGTTCCAGGATCTCATCCCCGGGAAAATCCTGGCGAACGCTTTTGCCGTGGCCTCCGCAAGGGCGCGTACCGGCCCCGCACACAACAAAGCCCCGGTCCGTGACCGGGGCCTGTGCTGTGGCTGGGGCCGGGGTCGAACCGGCGACCTATCGCTTTTCAGGCGATCGCTCGTACCAACTGAGCTACCCAGCCGCGGGGTTTCACGTGAAACCCAGGACCTTCGTACGACAGTGTCGCACATCCACCAGTCCTCGCGGTGCTCGGCGGCCGGGGCCCCAGCGCCCTCCTAGGAGGACCCGAGGCGACGGCGCACCGCGTACCGGGCGCGTTCGGGTGCCCGGCCGTCGCGATGCAGTTGCAGCGAGTGGTTGAGGGCCAGCATGATCCCGAACAGCTCGTACACCAGTTGGTCGGGGTCGGTGTCGGCCGGCAGGTCGCCGGCGGCGACGGCCCGGCGGATGTGGATGCTCAGATCGCGGCGCCAGAGGGCGTCCAGACCGGCGACGGCATCGCGCACCGGTCCGTCCCGGCCGTCGAACTCCGCGGCCGCGGCCGTGAAGAAGCAGCCGCCCGGCAGCAGGGCCCGTTCCAGGTACGAGATCCATGCCTCGCACAACGCGGTCAGGTGGGCCAGCCCCGCCGGCACGTTCCGCACCCGTTGCGGCACCTCACGGGCGAACATCTCCGCCGCCGCGTCGACGACGGCGAGTTGCAGACCCTGCTTCGTGCCGAAGTGGCCGAGCACCCCGGCCTTGCTCATCCCCATCTCGGTCGCCAGGCGGCCGATGGTCAGTCCCTCCAGCCCTTCCACGGACGCGAGAGTCAGACCCCGGTCAACGATGCGCCGGCGGGTGCGACTGGCCTCCAGGGCGGAGTTGCGAGGGCTCACGGGATCACATGGTAGCCGCTTGCCCGGCCTTTAACTTCCGACCGTTCGGTTGCTATATTCCGGCGAGCTCCGCCCGAACATCACGCAGACCGACCGAGGAGAGCCGTGCCGGGTAACCGTATCGTCGCCATGGGTCACCATCAGCCGTCCCGAGTGCTGAGCAACGCGGACCTGGAGCAGATGGTGGAGACCAGCGACGACTGGATCCGCCGGCGGACCGGGATCGCCACCCGCAGGATCGCGGGTGAGGACGAGTCCGTGACCGACATGGCCGCGGCTGCCGCGGCCAAGGCGCTGGCTGCCTCCGGCCTCGCGCCGGCAGAGATCGGGTTCGTGACCGTCGCCACCTGCTCCGCCATGGACCGCTGTCCTTCCATCGCCGCCCAGGTCGCCGCCCGCCTGGAAATCCCCTCCGCCGTCTGCTTCGACCTGAACAACGGATGCGCCGGCTTCACCACGGCCCTGGCCGGCGCGGATCACGCGCTCAGGGCGGGAGCGGCCCGGCACGCCCTCGTCGTCGGCGCCGAGAAGATGAGCGACGTCACCGACTGGAGCGACCGCAGGACGTGCGTTCTCCTGGCCGACGGTGCGGGCGCGGCCGTGATCAGCCCGACCGAGGCGGGTGACGACGGCATCGGCCCGGTCGTCTGGGGATCCGACCCGACCCGCGGCGACGCGGTGCGACTGCGGGACGGCTGGCAGCCGAAGTTCGCCCAGGAGGGCCAGACGGTCTTCCGCTGGGCCACCACCGAGCTGCCCGCCTTCGTCGAGGACGCCTGCCGCCGGGCCGGCATCGCCACCACCGACCTCGCGGCGGTCGTCACCCACCAGGCCAATCTGCGGATCATCGAGGCGCTGACCCGACGCCTCGCGCTGCGCGACGACGTCGTGATCGCCCGGGACGTCGTCGACTCCGGCAACACCTCCGCCGCGTCCGTCCCGCTCGCGCTGTCCAAACTCGTCGAGCGCGGAGAAGTGCCCGTGGGCGCGCCCGTACTGCTGTTCAGCTTCGGCGGGGGCCTTTCCTGGGCCGGCCAAGTCGTCGCCTGCCCCTGAGAGGGCATCCGGTGCGGCCACGCCCAGGTCCGCGGGAGGCCACCGGAGGCGGGGGCACGTCGCTGACGTACATGAGAAGCCCCGGACGGAGACCGTCCGGGGCTTCTCATGATGCTGTGGCTGGGGCCGGGGTCGAACCGGCGACCTATCGCTTTTCAGGCGATCGCTCGTACCAACTGAGCTACCCAGCCGCGGGGTTTCACGTGAAACCCGGAGAACCGGACACCTGATGTTGAGCGTGCCCCCAACGGGATTCGAACCCGTGCTACCGCCTTGAAAGGGCGGCGTCCTAGGCCGCTAGACGATGAGGGCTATCGGCCCGCCTGGGCGCTTCTCAGCGCGTCGGGGACGTGAGAAGCATATGGGATGGCGGGAGGGATCGCCAAAACGGTTTACGGAGTGCTGCGGGCGGGGCCGTCCGGGGCCGAGCGGGAGGCACTGGTGGGGGAGGCGCCGGTGGGGGACGGCGACCGGACCGCGCCGGGCTGGTTCTCCTTCGGCAGGTGGCGGCTGACCTCGGCCGTGGTCAGGCCCAGGCCGCCGAGCTTGATCTCGTCCCACGCCTGGAGGCGCCGGGAGTCACGGTCGAAGTAGAGGATCGACGCCTGGATGGGGTCGGGGTACTTGCCCTCGACCGCGCGCAGGCCGCTGCCGCCGGTGGAGCCCTCGGTGCGCAGCCGGGTGCCGTACTTCATGACCTCCATGTCCTCGTGGTGGAGGTGCCCGGAAAGCACCAGGGGAACGTCGCCGTCGACCTCGCGGGCGGCCGACGGCTCGTGGGCGACGGCCACGTCCACCGGGGTGCCGGCCGCGCTCTCGTCGCGCAGGGCGGAGGCGAGACGGGCCCCGGCCAACTCCTGGGACGCCTCGGCACCGTCCGCCTTGGAGCGGTCCGGGGTGTACTGCGGGTCGCCCATGCCGGCGAAGCGCAGACCGGCGACGGTACGGGCGTGGCCGTCGTCCAGGACGTGCACGTTCTTCAGGTGCTTCAGGTACTCCTGGGTGCCGCGGGAGTCGTGGTTGCCGCGGACCCAGACATAGGGGGCGCCGAGGTCCTCGACGGGGTCCAGGAAGCCGTTCTCGGCGGCGGTGCCGTGATCCATGGTGTCGCCGGAGTCGACGATCACGTTCACCTTGTACTGCTGCACCAGCGAGGCGATGATCTTCCAGCTCGCCGGGTTCAGGTGGATGTCCGACACGTGCAGCACGCGGATCGTGGTCGGGTCGGGCTGGTAGGCGGGGAGCGTCGAGGTGACGTCGTAGAGCTTGGTCACGTTGGTGACCAGGCGGGCCAGTTCCTTCTGGTAGACGTCGAACTCGGTCACGATGCTGCGCGCGTTGCCCACCAGGGAGGGCGCGGAGGAGAGCAGTCCGGAGAACTTCGGCTCCAGGACCGAGTCGGGGTTCCAGGTCGCGTACGCGGTGCCGCCGGAGGCGACCAGCAGGGTGAGCGCGAGCCCGCCCGAGGCGAGGGCGCGCCGGGGGCGCCGGTAGACGGCGAGGCCGAGGGCGGTGGCGCCGGTGACGACGGCGACGCAGGAGCGGACGGCGAGGTCGAGGGTGCCGTGCTCGACGTCCCGGGCGACCTCGTCCTGGAGGCCGGAGAGGCGCTCGGGGTGGTCGACGAGGGCCTGGGCGCGGGCGGGGTCGAGCTGGTCGACGTTGACGTCGAGGCGGACCGGGGCGACGTGGCTGTCGAGCTGGAGGGCGCCCAGCGGCGAGACGTTGATCTTCGTGCCGCCCGCGAGGGACGGGCGCAGGGTCATCGTCGTGTCCATGGGCCCGACCGGAACCCGGACGTTGCCGACCGCCAGCAGCCCCAGCCAGGCGCCGAGCAGGACGACGGCGACCAGGCCGGCGGCGCGGGTCCAGGGGCGGGGGCCGGCGGCGAGCTCCGGGGTCGCGGACCCCCGGCGGTCGCGGCGGCGGCGGGCGAGAGCGCGCGGGACGGTGCGGATGGGGTTCATCACCTCGGCCAGGACGTGCAGGACTGCGGCGGGGACGCGGGCCATTGGTCCCGTATGCCCGTCGCCCGGGGCGGATATGCGGGCCGTGCTCCACGGTCGTACCCGACAATGGACGCGTGCTGGAGATGACGCGCGAGGAGTTCGAGGAACTGGTCGCCGAGGCCCTTGACCGGATTCCGCCGGAGCTGACGCGGCTGATGGACAACGTCGCGGTGTTCGTCGAGGACGAACCCCCGGCGGACGATCCCGAGCTGCTGGGGCTGTACGAGGGGACGCCGCTCACGGAGCGCGGCGAGTGGTACGCGGGCGTGCTGCCGGACCGGATCACCATCTACCGGGGGCCGACCCTGCGGTACTGCGAGACGCGCGAGGACGTCGTCGCCGAGACCGAGGTGACGGTCGTTCACGAGATCGCCCACCACTTCGGGATCGACGACGCACGGCTGCACTCCCTCGGATACGGGTGAGCGGACCCGGGTGCGCGTGATCGGACCGGGGGCGGCGCGTGTCCGGGTACGGGTGACGCGCTCGGGTCAAGTCCGCCTCGCCGGACGCGTGTCCTCTTGTGGGTGACGGGAGTTGGGCACGGCGACTCCTTGACCCCCGGAGGTGGCCGCCCGTGCGCCCCTTGTACGTACCCGTCCGTCTGGCCGCCACGGCCATGGCCGTCGCCGCCGCCGCCGGCTGCATGAGCGTCGGCGACGACGCGCCCGGCGGGGGCGCCAGGCCGTCGCACTCCGCCGGCGAGCGGGGCGGCGAGGCGCCGGAGGGCGGCCCCTCGGTCTCCGGCGGGAACGCCGGGTACGGCGCGGCGGTCGCCGACGGGAAGCGCGGCAAGGGCGAGAAGGGCGAGGGCAAGGCCGAGGGCGAGGGCAAGGGGAAGGGCGGCGGAGCCGAGAAGGGCGAGGGCGCGTCCGGCTCGGAGCCCCCGGCCGCCCGCCCGACCGGAGAGCGACCGCCCGACGGCGGGAACCAGGAGCCCGGTCCCACCCGGACGCCGCCGCAGGAGCCCACCCGGCCGGCCGAGCCGGAGCCGACGCCCCCCGAGGAGCCGCCCGCCTCCCCGACGCCGGAGCCGACGGTGGCCGAGCCGTCCTCGTCGGCGCACGAGCCGCCCGGGACCCAGTTGCAGCAGCGGGAGCCGGCACCGGCCGCCGGGACCCCTGCGTAGCGCGGGGCCTCTGAGCAGGGCGCGGGCTGCGCCTGAGCTGCGGATGCGCTGCCGGTTTGCCTTCGGGGGTGGAGGGTGCGTATGGTGGTAGATCGTTTGATCCCATTTGCCCGGCGCCATCGCAGAGCGCGCCGTGTGGCGCGTACTCTCCCCTTGCCGTGGTGGACCGCATCGAGGCGGTCGTATTGCGAATCGCGATTCACGGAGTTGACGGGCGCGTGCCGACGAGAGACTCCGGAAGGTTTCGCATTCGCATGTCCATCATCAGTACTGATCACGCCGTGGTGCCCGAGAACGCCGAGGGCGTCGAGGGTGCGCCGGAGGCCGTCGTCGAGGCCGCGGACGCCCCCGCGGCCGCCGAGTCCCCGGAGGCCGCCGAGGCTCCCGAGCCGACCTTCGCCGACCTCGGGCTGCCCGAGGGCGTCGTCCGCAAGCTCGCGCAGAACGGCGTGACCACCCCCTTCCCGATCCAGGCCGCGACCATCCCGGACGCGCTGGCGGGCAAGGACATCCTCGGCCGCGGCCGCACCGGCTCCGGCAAGACCCTCTCCTTCGGTCTGCCGACCCTGGCCACCCTGGCCGGCGGCCGCACCGAGAAGCACAAGCCCCGCGCCGTCATCCTCACCCCGACCCGCGAGCTGGCCATGCAGGTCGCCGACGCACTCCAGCCGTACGGCGACGTCGTGGGCCTGCGGATGAAGGTCGTCTGCGGCGGCACCTCCATGGGCAACCAGATCTACGCCCTGGAGAAGGGCGTCGACATCCTGGTCGCCACCCCGGGCCGTCTGCGCGACATCATCAACCGCGGCGCCTGCTCGCTGGAGAACGTGGAGATCGCGGTCCTCGACGAGGCCGACCAGATGTCCGACCTGGGCTTCCTGCCCGAGGTCACCGAGCTGCTCGACCAGGTCCCGGCCGGCGGCCAGCGGATGCTGTTCTCCGCCACCATGGAGAACGAGATCAAGACCCTCGTCGACCGGTACCTGAAGGACCCGGTCAGCCACGAGGTCGACGCCGCCCAGGGCGCCGTGACGACCATGTCGCACCACATCCTGGTCGTGAAGCCCAAGGACAAGGCGCCGGTCACCGCGGCCATCGCCTCCCGCAAGGGCCGCACCATCATCTTCGTGCGCACCCAGCTCGGCGCCGACCGCGTCGCCGAGCAGTTGCGCGACGCGGGCGCCAAGGCGGACGCGCTGCACGGCGGCATGACGCAGGGCGCGCGCACCCGCACGCTGGCCGACTTCAAGGACGGCTACGTCAACGTCCTGGTCGCCACCGACGTCGCCGCCCGCGGCATCCACGTCGACGGCATCGACCTCGTCCTGAACGTGGACCCGGCCGGCGACCACAAGGACTACCTGCACCGCGCCGGCCGTACGGCACGCGCGGGCCGCACCGGCACGGTCGTCTCGCTCTCCCTGCCGCACCAGCGGCGTCAGATCTTCCGGCTGATGGAGGACGCGGGCGTCGACGCCACGCGCCACATCATCCAGGGCGGCGCGGCCTTCGACCCCGAGGTCGCCGAGATCACCGGTGCCCGGTCCATGACCGAGGTCCAGGCCGAGTCGGCGGGCAACGCGGCGCAGCAGGCCGAACGTGAGGTCGGCCAGCTCACCAAGGAGCTGGAGCGGGCCCAGCGCCGTGCCACCGAGCTGCGCGAGGAGGCGGACCGCCTGGTCGCCAAGGTCGCGCGGGAGCGCGGCGAGGACCCGGAGACGGTTCTGGCCGAGGTGGCCGCCACCGCGTCCGAGGCCGTGGTCTCGCTGCCCGAGCAGGCCGGCGCGCGGGACGTGGAGAAGGCGGAGCGGCCGGAGCGCACGGGCGGACACGGCCACGGACACGGCCGCGACCGCTTCGCCGACCGGGGCGAGCGGACCGAACGTTCCTACGACCGCCGTGACGACCGTGGTGACCGGGGTGACCGTGGCGGGTTCCGCCGTGACGACCGTGGTGGCCGTTCCTTCGACCGTCGTGACCGTGACGACCGCGGCGGGCGTTCCTTCGACCGTCGCGACGACCGCGGGGGCCGCTCGTTCGACCGCCGTGACGACCGTGGCGACCGCGGCGGCTTCCGCCGTGACGACCGTGGCGACCGGGGTGACCGGGGCGGGTTCCGCCGTGACGACCGTGGTGGCCGTTCCTTCGACCGTCGCGACGACCGCGGGGGCCGCTCGTTCGACCGCCGTGACGACCGTGGCGACCGTGGTGGCTTCCGCCGCGACGACCGTGGTGAGCGGGGCGGCTTCCGCCGTGACGACCGCCGGGACGACCGCGGCGGTCACCGCGGCAGCGACCGTCCGTTCAACCGCGACCGCCAGGGCGACCGCCCCGGCTTCCGCTCCGGCGGTCACGACCGCCCGTACGGCCGCCGTGACGACCACCGCGGTTCGTCCTTCGGCCGCCGCGACGACAAGCCGCGCTGGAAGCGCAACGGCTGACGCCTGAACGTCCGTACGCGCCGCGGCCCCTGCCCTGACGGGTGGGGGCCGCGGCGTTTCCGCTTCCCGGACGCCGAGTGACGCATGTCACGCTCAGCCCGAGGGAATTGCTGGGGTCATGACAGATGACGCCAAGGCGAGTGGGCTGTCGGACGAGGAACGGCTGGCCCAGCTCGGCTACACCCAGGTTCTGGCCCGCCGCATGTCGGCGTTCTCCAACTACGCGGTCTCCTTCACGATCATCTCGGTCCTGTCGGGCTGCCTGACCCTCTACCTCTTCGGCATGAACACGGGCGGCCCCGCCGTCATCACGTGGGGCTGGGTCGCCGTCGGCCTGATGACCCTCTTCGTCGGCCTGGCGATGGCCGAGATCTGCTCGGCGTACCCGACCTCGGCGGGCCTGTACTTCTGGGCGCACCGCCTGGCGCCCCCGCGTACGGCGGCGGCCTGGGCGTGGTTCACGGGCTGGTTCAACGTGCTGGGCCAGGTCGCGGTCACCGCCGGCATCGACTTCGGCGCCGCGTCCTTCCTCGGCGCGTACCTGAACCTGCAGTTCGACTTCGAGGTGACGCCGGGCCGCACGATCCTCCTCTTCGCCGCGATCCTGGTCCTGCACGGCCTGCTCAACACCTTCGGTGTCCGCATCGTCGGCCTGCTGAACAGCGTGAGCGTGTGGTGGCACGTCCTGGGCGTCGCGGTCATCGTCGGCGCGCTGACCTTCGCGCCGGACCACCACCGGCCGGCGTCCTTCGTCTTCGGCGAGTTCGTGAACAACACGGGCTGGGGCAGCGGGGTGTACGTCGTCCTCATCGGCCTCCTGATGGCCCAGTACACCTTCACCGGCTACGACGCCTCCGCCCACATGACCGAGGAGACCCACGACGCGTCCACGGCCGGTCCGAAGGGCATCGTCCGCTCCATCTGGACGTCCTGGATCGCCGGTTTCGTCCTCCTCCTCGGCTTCACCTTCGCCATCCAGTCCTACGAGGGCGCCCTGACGTCCCCGACGGGCGCGCCGCCCGCCCAGATCCTCCTGGACGCGCTGGGCGCGACGGCGGGCAAACTCCTGCTCCTGGTCGTCATCGGGGCCCAGCTCTTCTGCGGGATGGCATCGGTGACGGCCAACAGCCGCATGATCTACGCCTTCTCCAGGGACGGCGCGCTGCCGTACTCCCACGTCTGGCACACGGTGAACCCGCGCACCCGCACGCCGGTCGCGGCGGTCTGGCTGGCGGCCCTGGCCGCGCTGGTCCTGGGCCTCCCCTACCTGATCAACGTCACGGCGTACGCAGCGGTGACGTCCATCGCGGTCATCGGCCTCTACATCGCCTACGTCATCCCGACGCTCCTGCGCGTCCGCCGGGGCGCCGCCTTCGAACGCGGGCCCTGGCACCTGGGCCGCTGGTCGCAGCCGGTGGGCGTGGTCGCGGTGACGTGGGTCGGCGTCATCACGGTCCTGTTCATGCTGCCGCAGGTGTCCCCGGTCACCTGGGAGACCTTCAACTACGCGCCGATCGCCGTCCTGGTCGTCCTGGGCTTCGCCGCCACCTGGTGGCTGGCCTCGGCGCGGCACTGGTTCCTCAACCCCGACCACGAACGCACCCGGGCCCGCGCCGCCGCCCACGCCAACGCCCCCGAGCCGGCGGACCCGTAACCCCCACGGCGCCCCCGCCCCTGCGACGCGGCCGGGACCCCGATACCCGATCGGAGTCCCGGCCGAGGCGGGCTATGCTCGGTGTGGCACCATCACGCGACACCGCGCGACAGTGCCCCTGGGCCCTTAGCTCAATTGGCAGAGCAGTGGACTTTTAATCCATTGGTTGTGGGTTCGAGTCCCACAGGGCCTACCACGCGCAGGCGGGCTGTATGTCCTGTGACCTGCCCGGCAGCGTCCGGGTCGGCTTCGGTCGGCCCGGACGCGCCGTCATTTCGCGCCCGCCCGGGCGTCCCCGCGCCGCGTGGGTGTCGTCACCGCTCGCAGGGCCCGGGCCATCCAGGGCTGGAAGGGCAGGTGGCCGGGGACGACCTGCCAGTCGTTCACGGTCCACACCAGTTGCCAGTACCGCTCGGCGAGCGGGTCGTGTCCCTTCTCGAACCGCCGGGCCGCCCACTCCCGCAGCGAGGGCCCGTCGGGACGGCCGAGGGCGGCTGCGAAGCGCCGCATCACCGTGTCGACGACCGGGGCGGCGTCCGCGGATTCCGGATCGACGCCGGCCTCCCTCGCCGCGGCGACGGTGCGCCTGACGAACAGGACGAGCTCCGCCGCCACCTCCGGGTCCACACCCGGCAGCACGTCCTCGTCGGCGGGCGGGAGCGCCGCATCCGCCACGCGCGCGCGGAAGTCCTCGTCGGCCATCAGCTCGGCCAGTTCCACCCAGGCGGCGAGCTGGGCGTCGGACGGCTCGTCGGGGAGGTCGGGCAGGGCGGTGCGCAGGGCGGCCAGGGCGTCGCGGGCCCGTGGCGGGCCGGCGCCGAGAGCGGCGACGAAGTCGGCCACCATGCGCCGCCGTTCGTCGCAGGTGAGGCGGGTGAGCCGGTGCATGAACACGGTCTCCTCGGGGCTGGGGCGGCGCCGGGCGACGAGCCGCAGCAGGCTGTGACGCAGGCGCAGCGCGCGGATGCGCAGGACGGTGGCGTCGGCGTGCGCGGCGGCGACCTCGGCGACGGAGAGGTCTCCGGTGAGGACTTGACGGATCGTGGCGAGGTCGACGTCCAGCTCCCGCAGAACGCCGATGAGGTGGAGCCGGTCGACGGCCGCGTCGTCGTATCGGCGGTAGCCGGCCGCGGTTCGGGCCGTGGGCGGCAGCAGTCCGGTGTCGGAGTAGAACCGGATGGTCCGTACGGGCACTCCGGTACGGGTGGACAGGTCACCGATCGAGTGCGGGGGCGTCGCGCCGTTCATGGGGCCCACTCTCCGGTCTCCAGCCGGTGGAGAGTCAAGGACGCACTGTCGGGGCCGCGGGGCCCCGCCGCTACCCGGCCCGCTGGCCGAGCCAGGCCAGGGCGGCGACCGTCATGGCGCTCACGCCCGTGTCCAGGGTCGGCTGGAGGACGGGGGCGAAGGAGGCGCTGTGGTTGACCGGGACGTCCTGAGCGAGGGTGCCGTTGCGGGCGGCCTCCGCGTAGCGGTCCGGGTCGGTGCCGCCGATGGCCCAGTACGTGAACGGCACCCCGAAGGCCTGCGGGATCTCGCTCATGTCCTCGCTGGCGGTCTGCAGTTCGACGGTGTGGGCGTCGTCCCCGAAGTACGCGCCGAACGCCTCCGCCACGCGCCGGGTCGGCTCCTCGTCGTTGACGGTGGGAGGGAAGGACGAGAGCCGTTCGAACCCGGGCTCCTCGGGGGAGCGGGACGCCTCGCACTCGGCGCGGACGATGCGCTCGATCGCGTCCAGGACCCGGGTGCGGGTGGCGTCGTCGTACGTGCGGACGTTGAGTTCCAGGACGGCCCGGTCGGGGATGACGTTGGGGCCGCTGCCCGCGTGGATGCTGCCGACGGTGACGACGGCGGGGGTGGTGGCGGCCAGTTCCCGCGAGACGACGGTCTGCAGGCGCAGGACGACGGACGCCGCGAGCACCACCGGGTCGACCGACGCCTGGGGCGCCGAACCGTGCGCGCCGCGGCCGTGCAGGGTGACGCGGAGGCTGTCCGCGGCGGAGAGGAAGGAGCCCGCACGGGTGCCGACGTAACCGGCCCGGTACGGCAGGACGTGCTGGGCGAGGACGACGTCGGGCCGGGGCGACCGGTCGGTGAGGCCGTCCTCGATCATGGCCTTCGCACCGGCGCCGTTCTCCTCGGAGGGCTGGAAGAGCGCGACGAAGGTGCCCCGCCAGGCGTCCCGGTGCCCGGCCATCAGTCGCGCGCACCCGACGAGGCCGGTCACGTGCACGTCGTGGCCGCAGGCGTGCATCACCGGCTGCTCCCGGCCGTCCGCGTCGGTGACCGTCTCGGTGGAGGCGTACGGCAGGCCGGTCCGCTCCCGGACCGGGAGGGCGTCCATGTCGGCGTGGGCCATGACGACCGGGCCGTCCCCGTTGGAGAGCACCCCGATCACGCCGGTGCCGCCGATGCCCTCGGTCACCTCGTAACCGCTCTCCCGCAGGGCGTCCGCCGCCTTCTTCGCCGTGCGGTGCTCCCGCAGGCCCAGTTCGGGGTGCCGGTGCAGGTCGCGGTAGAGGTCCTCCAGGCCGGAACGGACGGCGCCGAGTCCGGCCAGGACGGTCCGCGCGGTGTCGCTCATCGGGGTTCCTCCATGGAATCGAGGCTACGGACGGCGCCGGATTCGGCCACCGGACGGACGCGTCTCGGGTGGTTCCGGCGCGTTCAGGCCGAAGCGGAGACCGAGCATCCGGATCAGGAAGCAGACCGCCGCCGCGCCGAGCGCCGCCGGGAGGCCGTACAGCCCCGTCTCGGTGGTCGCGACGGTCACCGCGGCGCCCGCCAGGGCGGGGAGGGCGTACAGGCCGGTCCGCAGCACCGTCGGGATCCGGCCGACGAGCGTGTCGCGGATCGTCCCCCCGCCGACCGCGGTGATCACGCCCAGCAGCATCGCGGGTACGACGGCCAGCCCGGCGTCCAGCGCCTTGCTCGCGCCGATCACCGCGAAGGTGCTCAGGCCGACCGCGTCGAGCACGGTGATCGCCGGTTCCAGCCGGCGCAGGTGCCTGCTGACCGCGAAGGCGATCAGACCGCCGACGGCGGCGAGCGTGTAGTAGCGCCAGTCGAGCAGGGTGGTGGGCGGCAGGGAGTCGATGAGCACGTCCCGGACGAACCCGCCGCCCAACGCGGTGATCATCCCGAGCACCACCACCCCGACCACGTCCAGCCGGGCCGCCCGCACCGCGGTCAGCGCCCCGTTCAGCCCGAACGCGAAGGTGCCGGTCAGATCCAGGGCGAGCAGCGGCGCGGGTTCGGTGCTCATGGGGCGCCGGGTACCCCGGTGCCGGTCCGGTCAGCCGGGCAGCCCTCCCGGCGGTGAACGGCTCACCGGAGACCGGGTCGGTGACCGGCGGCGAACCCGCCCCGCGGCGGCCATGACCGACAATGGCCGCACTCCACGCCCCGTCCGCCCGCTCGCCCCGCCCCTCCCACCGGAGTGCCGCACATGCCCCTTCCCCACGTCCTCCTCTCCGCCGCCGTCTCCCTCGACGGCTACCTGGACGACGGCGGGCCCGAACGGCTCCTGTTGTCCAGCCCCGCCGACTTCGAGCGGGTCGACGAGGTGCGGGCCCGTGCGGACGCGATCCTGGTCGGGGCCGGTACGGTCCGGGCGGACAACCCGCGGCTGCTGGTGAACTCGGCGAAGCGGCGGGCGGCGCGGGTCGCGGCCGGGGAGGCGGAGTACCCGCTCAAGGTCACCGTCAGCGGGAGCGGCGAGCTGGACCCGGCGGCGCGGTTCTGGCACACGGGTGGGGAGAAGGCGCTGCTGACCACGGACGACGGTGCCCGGAGGGCCCGCGCGCTCGGGATCCGGGCCGAGATCGTCTCCCTGGGGACCGCGCTCGACTGGCACGCCGCGCTGGAGTACCTGCACGACCGGCGGGGCGTGCGACGGCTCATGGTCGAGGGGGGCGGGAGCGTGCACACCCAGTTGCTCCAGCAGGAACTGGCCGACGAACTGCACCTCGTCCTCGCCCCGCTCCTGGTCGGGGACCCGGCCGCGCCCCGGCTGTTCGGGCCCGGTGCCTACCAGAGCGGGCGGCTGCGGCTGGTGGAGTCCCGGCGGATCGAGGACGTCGTGCTGATGCGGTACCGGCCCACCGCACCCGGCACCGGCGTGCGGGTGGCCGCCGCGGACCGGCACTGGCTCGCGCTCGCCTGCGAGCTGGCCGAGCTGTGCCCGCCGTCGGACACCGCCTTCAGCGTGGGGGCGGTCGTGGTCGCCGCCGACGGGAGTGAGCTGGCGCGGGGGCATTCGCGGGAGGGGGGCGACGCGGTCGTGCACGCGGAGGAGGCCGCGCTCGCGAAGATCGCGCCGGACGACCCCCGGCTCGCCCGCGCCACCGTGTACAGCAGTCTCGAGCCCTGTGCCCGCCGGGCCTCCCGGCCCGCGCCCTGTGCCCGGCTGATCCTGGACGCCGGGGTGCGCCGTGTCGTCACGGCCTGGCGGGAGCCGGACACCTTCGTGACGGAGCCGGACGGCAGCGGGGTGCTCGCCGCCGGGGGCGCCGACGTCGTCGTACTGCCCGCGTTCGAGGCCCGGGCCACGGCACCGAACCGGCATCTGGAGCGGTAGGAGGCCCCCGCGGGGATACCGATGTGCATTCCGGTCCCGGGATGACGTACAGTGGTGCACACAACGACGCGGGGTGGAGCAGCTCGGTAGCTCGCTGGGCTCATAACCCAGAGGTCGCAGGTTCAAATCCTGTCCCCGCTACTGAAGGCCGAGGGCCGGAATCCGAAAGGGTTCCGGCCCTCGGTGCGTTCCTCGGTGCGTTCTCCTCTCCGGCGCCTCCGTCATCCGGTCGGCCCCCCACCGCTCGCCGCCCGCCCCCGCTCCCGGAAACCTGGACTCCTGGACGGCAAGCGGCAAGCGGCACGCGGACGTGCGGGGTGGCGGGAGACGAGTGGTGCGGCCAGGTGACGTGGACGACGAGGGAGCGGTCGCCAGAGCCGGCGGCCGGCTCCCCGGTGATCCCGCCCCCGACCCCGGCCTCGGCGACGACGAGCCGCCCGCCGGGCCGCCGCCGCGCCGCCGGGCCGGGTTCCGGCGGGCCTTCGTGCTCGCGCTCCCCGTCCTGCTGATCGCCGTCGCCATCCTGTACGACATCCTCACCCCGAGATACTTCACCGCCGGCCCCCTCTACGCGGCCGCGCCCCTGATCGCCGCTCCGGTCTACTCGCGGCGCGGCACGGTGCTCACGGGCGTCACCGTCGTCGTCGCGGTCATCGGGCTGCAGCTCGCCAAGGGCGTCATCCGCTACGTCGACTCCCTCACCGAGCTGATCACCATCGCGACGGTCGCCGTGCTCGCCGTCCTGGTGAACGGCTTCGTCCGGCGCGCCGGCGCACGCCTCGTCTCCGTCCGTGAGATCGCCGAGGCCGCCCAGCGCGCCGTGCTGCCCGAACCCGCCGAGCGCATCGCCGGTTTCGAGATCGCCGTCTGCTACGAGGCCGCGCAGGCCGACGCCTTCATCGGCGGCGACCTGTACGCGGTGCAGGACAGCGCCCGCGGCGTCCGGCTCATCGTCGGCGACGTGCGGGGCAAGGGCATGGGCGCGGTGGCCGCCGTCGCCGTCGTGATCGGCGCCTTCCGCGAGGCCGCCGAGCAGGAGGCGACGCTGGAGGCGGTGGCGCAGCGTCTGGAGCGGGCCCTGGCGCGCGAGGGCACCCGGCGGGACGGACTGGACGCCTTCGAGGGCTTCACCACCGCGATCCTCGCCGAACTCCCGCACGGCGACGGGACCGTACGCATCGTCAACCGCGGCCACCCGCCGCCCCTGATGCTGCACGCCGACGGCAGCGTCGGCCCGCTGCCCGCCCGCGAGTCGGCGCTGCCGCTCGGCATGGGCGAGCTGGGGGTGTGGCCCGACCGGGCGGAGGAGGCCGACTTCCCCGGTGGGGCCACGCTGCTGCTCTACACCGACGGACTGACCGAAGCCCGGGACGCCAAGGGCGAGTTCTACGATCCGCAGGCGCGGCTGGCGGGCCGTGCCTTCCGGGATCCGGCGGCGCTGCTCGACGCCCTCGCCGAGGACGTGCGCAGGCACTCGGGGGGCGGCATGGCGGACGACATGGCGCTGCTCGCCGTGCGCCGGCCCCGGCGCGGGGACCAAGATCAATGTCACGAGCCGTGACGGCCCGGTCCCCCTCCGCATAACAACTGACACACCGTCAGAACGCAGTGGCGTGAAGAGGAATACTGAGGGGCGGTCAACTCGCCCGGGTTTCACCGGTCGTGAGGTGTATGTACCGGCCGTTTCCGTTAATGATCAAGCGGAATGGCTTGGAATCCGAGCCCCCCGTCTATTAACGTTCGATAACGCAGCGCGGTCGTCCCAGCCGTCACAGAAGGCGGCTCCGTGCGCACGCGCCGAATCCCGCAAGGGAACCGGGGAACCATCACATTGGGGTGAATCGGGCGTGTGGCGCCGTGGAAACACGGTCGGCACACACCCGTAGGAGACCTTCCTGCTCCGAACCCGTCAGCTAACCCGGTAGGCGGAAGGAAGGAAAGGAGTACGCCCACGTGGCGTCCAACCGGCCTGCCCCCGAGGCCCCGTTCGTACCCACCGGGCACGGCACCGACACCTTCGGCTACGACGCCCCCCGCGCCGAAGAGGGTCCCTGGGAGGAGTGGAACCCCACCGCGGAGTCCATCCGCCCCGTGCGCGGCCGGCACCGCGTCGCCAAGCAGCGCGGCGGACTCGCCCGCAGCTCCACCGTCCTCGGCGTCGGTGTCATAGCCGCAGTCGGCGCGGGCGGCATGGCCAGCGCGCAGACCGGCAAGCCGCCGGTCTCCATCTCCCTGCCCGACCTGCCGAACGTCGGCTCGCTGATGCCCGGCGGCGAGGAGCCGGAGCCCGAGGGTTCCGCCACCCCGCTCAGCGGCATCACCCAGGCCGTCGCCGCGGACACCTCGCAGAACACGGACGCCGCCGGCGCCGGTGAGTCGCTGCGGGCCCGGATCATGGCGCAGGCCGAGCAGCAGCAGGCCCAGGTCGAGACCAAGGCCGCCGCCGAAGCCCAGGCCGCCGCCGAGAAGAAGGCCGCGGAAGCAGCGGCCAAGGCCGCCAAGGAGGCCGAGGAGAAGGCCGCCGCCGCCAAGAAGAAGGCGGAGGAGGAAGCCGCGAAGAAGGCCGAGGCCGAGCGGCTCGCGAAGCTGGCCAAGCAGTTCACGCTGCCGACCTCCTCGTACACGATCTCCTCCACCTTCAACCAGGCCGGCTCCCTGTGGTCCTCCGGCCACCACACCGGCCTCGACTTCGCCGCCCCCACGGGCACCCTGCTCAAGGCGGTGCACAGCGGCACCATCACGTCGGCCGGCTGGGACGGGTCCTACGGCTACAAGACCGTGCTCACCCTCGACGACGGCACCGAACTCTGGTACGCGCACCAGTCGTCCATCAACGTCAGCGTCGGCCAGAAGGTCACCACCGGTGACGTCATCGGCCGCGTCGGCGCCACCGGCAACGTGACCGGCGCCCACCTCCACCTCGAGGTCCACACCGCCGACGGCTCGGGCATCGACCCGATGGCCTGGCTGCAGAGCAAGGGCCTCACCCCCTGACCCACCCCTGGGCGCCCGCTGAACCCCGGCGGTCCTGACGGCCAACCCCCCGACGTCAGGGCTGCCGGTTTGCGGGATCTTTGCGCGCCTGCCGGAATGCCGCGCTCCGCCACGGTCGTTGACCCTTTACATGACTTCTCTGCGCAAGCTCGGCTCCTCCGACCTCGAGGTCTTCCCCCTGGCCCTCGGCGGCAACGTCTTCGGCTGGACCGCCGACGAAGCCACCTCCTTCGCCGTCCTCGACGCCTACACGGCGGCGGGCGGCAACTTCGTCGACACCGCCGACTCCTACTCCGCCTGGGTCGACGGCAACAGCGGCGGCGAGTCCGAGACCGTCCTCGGCAAGTGGCTCGCGGCCCGCGGCAACCGTGACGACGTGGTCCTCGCCACCAAGGTCAGCCAGCACCCCGAGTACCCGGGCCTGTCCGCCGCGAACATCAAGGCCGCGGCCGACGCCTCGCTGCGCCGCCTGGGCACCGACCACATCGACCTGTACTACACGCACTTCGACAAGCCCGAGGTGCCGGTCGAGGAGATCGTCGGCGCCCTCGACGAGCTGGTGAAGGCCGGGAAGGTGCGGTACATCGCCGCCTCCAACATCTCCGCCGAACGGCTCGCGGCGTCCCTGGAGTTCTCCGAGCGCGAGGGCCTGGCCCGGTACGTCGCCCTCCAGCCGCACTACAACCTGGTCTCCCGGGACACCTACGAGGGCGAGCTGCGCGACCTCGCCGAGCGGGCCGGTCTCGCCGCCGTGCCGTACTACGCCCTCGCGGCCGGGTTCCTCACCGGCAAGTACCGGCCCGGCACCGCCGTGGACAGTCCGCGGGCGGGCGGTGCGGCCAAGCACCTGGAGACGGAGCGCGGGCGCCGGGTGCTGGCCGCCCTGGACGAGATCGCCGAGGCCCACGACGCCCCCGTCGCCACGGTGGCGCTCGCCTGGCTGGCCGCCCGGCCGACGGTGGCGGCGCCGATCGCCTCCGCGCGCACGGTGGAGCAGCTCCCGGCGCTGCTGGGCGTGGCCGAGCTGCGCCTGACGGCGGACGAGGTCGAACGGCTCACGCGGGCGTCCGCCTGAGCGCCGCGCCCGCACCGTCCTAGGGGCGGTGCGGGCGCGGCGGTGGATACGGCGCGTACGGCGCGTGCTGAGGGTACGGCGCCTGCGGGTACGTCGCCTGTGGGGGGCGGGGCGCGTACGGGCCGTGCGGCGACGGCACGTACGGCCCGTACGCCACGTATCCGGGCCCGGGCCCGTATCCGTACCCGTGTGCCCACGGCGGCACCGGCCGCGGTGCGGGAGGTGCGGTGGCCCGGGCCGCGTACTCCAGTGCCGGGCGGGCCACGCCCCGCAGGTGCCACAGGGCGTCCAGCAGTTGCCGCTCCCGCACGGTGAAGCCGGCGCCCGCCCTGCCCCGGCGCCCGCGCTGCCGCAGGAAGGCCACCGAGGTCGCGCAGGCCTCGTACCGCGCCACCGCCCGCGCCGCCTCCTTCCCGGCGTGGCGGCGGGCGTACTGCCGGGCGACGCGGCGGGCCCGCATCGAGCCGAGCGCGTACGGCTCGGCCGGCGTCAGCCATCCGGCGGCGACGTAGGCGGGCAGCTCGGTGCGCACGGTGCGCAGTTCGCGTTGCCGGGACCAGATGACCAGCCAGGTCAGCAGGCCGAAGGCCGGGACCATGAACGCGGCGTACACGGCGAAGAAGCCGTAGTCGCCGAACGCGGCCGAGCCGTTCCACAGGGCGTGCATGCCCATCGCGAGCAGCAGTCCGGCCAGGGGGAGCAGGGACCGGCGCAGGTGGTGCCGGCCCGTGGAGAGCGCGGCGGCGCCGAAGCCGATGCCGGTGAGCACGGTGAACAGGGGATGCGCGAAGGGCGACATCACGACGCGGACGAAGAAGGTCGCCGCGGTGACGGAGGCGATGCCGCTGTCGCCGGTGAGCTGGTCGGTGCCGAAGGCGTTGCCCAGGTAGAGGATGTTCTCGGTGAAGGCGAAGCCGGTGGCCGTGATCCCGGCGACGACCACGCCGTCGACGATGCCGTTGAAGTCCCGTCTGCGGAAGAGGAAGACCAGGAGGGCGGCGGCGGCCTTGGCGGACTCCTCGACGACCGGGGCTATGACCGTAGCGCCCAGGGTGTCGGCGCTCGCCGGGTCGGCGGTGGCGGTCGCTATCCAGCGGGTGGCGAAGCTGTTGGCGACGATCGCTATCAGCGCCGCCGCACAGGCACCCCAGGCGAAGCAGAACACCAGGTTCCGCCAGGGTCCGGGGTCGACCCGGTCCAGCCAGCGGAACGCCGCCACGAGCAGCGGTACGGGCAGGACGGCCAGGCCGAGTCCCACGAGGAAGCCCCGCGTGCCGGTCTGTTCGCGCACCAGGGCCAGGATCACCAGGCCGGAGAGCGCGAGCAGGGTGATCAGCGCGCCGTAACGCACCCAGGGGCGCTGCCACCAGTGCGTATGCCGGTGCGGAGGGATCGGACACGGGGGACAGGTGGCCACGGCATGGACCCTAACCGGTGGGGGACTGCTACAGCTCCTCGTGCGGTACGCGACGGAAGAGCAGGTCGTTCACCACATGACCCTTGTCCAGCCCCTGCCCCTCGAAACGGGTCAGCGGCCGGTGCCCGGGGCGCGGCGCGAATCCGCCGCCGGGCACGGTGTTCTCGAAGTCGGGGTGCGCGGTGAGCACGTCGAGCATCTGCTCGGCGTACGGCTCCCAGTCGGTGGCGCAGTGCACCACGGCCCCCGGTGCCAGCCGCGTCGCGGCCAGGGTCAGGAACTCCGGCTGGATCAGCCGGCGCTTGTGGTGGCGCTTCTTCGGCCACGGGTCGGGGAAGTAGACGCGCAGCCCGGCGAGGGAGCCGGGGGCGAGCATCTCGCGCAGGAGGATGATCGCGTCGCCGTTGCCCACCCGGACGTTGGACAGGCCCTTGCGCTCCGCGAGGGCGAGCAGGTTGCCCTGGCCAGGGGTGTGGACGTCGACGGCGAGGATGTTGGTGTCCGGGTCGGCGGCGGCCATCTCGGCGGTGGCCTCGCCCATGCCGAAGCCGATCTCCAGGACGACGGGGCGGGCGTTGCCGAACAGCTCGGGAAGGTCGATCACCCGCTGTCCGTCGATGTCCAGCCCCCACCGGGACCACAGCCGCTGCAGCGCGTCCGCCTGCCCGGTCGTCACCCGGCTGCGCCGGGGCTGGAAGCTGCGGATCCGCCGCTCGAAGTGCGACCCGGCGGGATCGGCCTTCGGCCCGTCGGGGAAACGGGGCTCGCCCTTGGCGCGGGAGGGGGGCTGAGAACTCCCGGCCGAGGCCGGGGGAGCGGCTTCGGCCTCGGGGGTGTGGTGGGTGTCAGACACAATGCGTCGATTTTAGTCCCCCGCACGCGGTTGCGAGGTCATGTCAGTGTAGTTAGAGTCTATAACCGTATCGATAGAGCGAAGCATTCATTGCGCGCGAGGGAGAGTTGCCGTGATTCACCACCACATCCGTCTTGCCATGCGCCCCGACGCACCCGGGGACAAGGTCGACGAGGCGCTCGAGCTGCTCCGCAGGATGGGGCGTGAGATCGACGCCGTCGCGTATGGGGCGGTCGGGCGGGACGTGGGCGGTGACTTCGACTACGGAGCGATGTTCGCGGTCGAGGACATCGAGGCCTACCGGGCGTACATGCACGCCCCGCTGCACCGGCAGGTCGACGAGATCGGGCTGCCGCTGGTGCGGAACATGGTCTCGTACGACCTGATCGACGACGAGGACCCGTACACGGGCGAACTCATCCGGCAGATCCACGCCGAGCGCTTTGCGGGGGACCCGGCCCTCGTGGCGCTGATCGAGGGCCTCGGTTCGTACCAGGGCAGCGGCGCGCCGGGGCGGTGACGCGAAGAGGCTGACGCCCCCTAGCCCGCCTCCAGCATCGACAGCGCCCGGCGCGCCACCTCCCGGCCGATGGGCAGGGACGCGGTCGCGGCGGGCGACGGTGCGTTCAGGACGTGCACCGCGTGGGCGCCCTCCTTGATCAGGAAGTCGTCCACCAGCGTGCCGTCCGCCAGCACCGCCTGCGCCCGCACCCCGGCCGGTGCGGGGACGAGGTCGGCCTCGGTCACCGCCGGCAGCAGTCTGCGGACCGCGGCCGTGAAGGCGCTCCTGGACAGGGACCGGCGCAGCTCGCCCGCCCCGTACCGCCAGTGGCGCCGGGCGATGTGCCAGGAACCCGGCCAGGCCAGCGTCGCGCCCAGCTCGCGGGGGCGCACCACGCCCCAGCCGTATCCCTCGCGGGCCAGCGCCGGCACCGCGTTCGGCCCGACGTGGACGCCGCCGTCGATGCCGCGGGTCAGGTGCACCCCGAGGAACGGGAACGCCGGGTCCGGCACCGGATACACCAGGCCCCGCACCAGCTCGGGCCGCGCCAGCTCGTAGTACTCGCCCCGGAAGGGCACGATCCGCATGCCGGGGTCGTCGCCGGTCAGCCGGGCGATCTCGTCGCAGTGCAGCCCGCCGCAGTTGACCATGGCCCGGGCGCGGAGGACGTCACCGGCGCGGGTACGGACGGCGACGCCGAGGCCGGGGCGCCGGTCGACGCGGTGCACCTCGGCGCCGTAGCGGATCTCGGCGCCGGACGCGTGGGCGAGCTGCCGGGCCACGGCGCCGTAGTCGCAGACGCCGGTGGTGCCGACGTGTATGGCGGCCAGGCCGCGCACCTCCGGCTCGTACTCCTGGATCTGGGCGCCGCCCAGCTCGCGCACCGGTATGCCGTTCTCCCGGCCGCGCTGGACCAGGGCGTGCAGGCGGGGCAGCTCGGCGCGGTCGGTGGCGAC
The DNA here is from genome assembly GCF_000721365.1 of Streptomyces sp. NRRL F-5650. Taxonomy (NCBI): domain Bacteria; kingdom Bacillati; phylum Actinomycetota; class Actinomycetes; order Kitasatosporales; family Streptomycetaceae; genus Streptomyces; species Streptomyces sp. NRRL F-5650. The sequence continues at coordinate 67,580 of NZ_JOGV01000061.1, forward strand.
GATCAGCTTGCCGGTGACGGCGTGGTCGATGCCGTACTCGGCGCAGAACTTCACCATCTCGGCGGCGCCCCGGACCGCGTAGCGCGCCTTCAGTGAGCCCGGGCGGTAGTAGACGCCGCTGTGGATGACGCCGCTGTTGCGGCCCGTCTGGTGGCGGGCGGGGCCCGGCTCCTTCTCCAGGACCGTGACCCGGGTGCCCGGTGCGGCGCGCGTGATCGCGTACGCCGTGGACAGGCCGACGATCCCGCCGCCGATCACCAGCACGTCACAGTCGAACGCTCGTTCCATCTCGCGGTCCACCTCCCGGTTTCGATAGTGCACTGCGCCACTGACAATGCCTTCAAACCCGGAAGCACGCGGTCCGTCAGGCCGGAGTGACCAGCAGCGGGCGGGCGCGCTCGCGCAGCTCCACGACGCGCGGCTCGTCGCCGTACGGCTCCAGGCGGTGCAGGAGGTCCTTGACGTACTCGGTGGTGCGGGCCGAGGAGATGCGGCCGGCCACCTCGACCGCCCGCACGCCCTGCTCGCAGGCGGCGTCCAGGTTGCCCGACTCCAGCTCGGCCACCGCCGAGACGACGAGTCTGAGGCCGTGCGAGCGTACGAACTCCTCCGTCGGTTTCGACAGGGCCTGCTCGGTGAAGCGGCGGACCTGGCGTGGTGCCTTCAGGTCGCGGTAGCACTCGGCCGCGTCGGCGGCGAACCGGTCGTAGGAGTAGAAACCCAGCCACGTGGGATCGCTGTCGCCGGGCCGGGCGCGCTCCAGCCAGCTCTCGGCGGCCTTCAGGGCGGCGCCCGCCGCCGCCGCGTCGCCCGCGCGCGCGTGGGCCCGGGCCTCGACCAGGCGGAAGAAGCTCATGGTGCGGGCCGTGGCCAGGCCCCGGTTGCGCTCCAGGGCGGCCTGGGCGAGGTCCACGCCCTCGTCGCCGAAGCCGCGGTAGGTGGCCTGCAGGGACATGGAGGCCAGGACATAGCCGCCGAGCGGCACGTCGGCCGCCGCGCGGGCCAGGCGCAGGGCCTGGATGTAGTACCGCTGGGCGGCCTCCTGCTGGCCGGTGTCGAAGGCCATCCAGCCCGCCAGCCGGGTCAGTTCGGCCGAGGCGCCGAACAGGGCGCGGCCGACCTCGTCGGAGTAGGAGCCGAGGAGCAGCGGTGCCGCCTCGACGCGTAAGCACTCGGGGACCATCGACGAACGCCAGTCGCCGCCGCCGTACTTGGAGTCCCAGCGGCGCGCGTCCTCGGCGGCCTCGCGGAGCTTCTGCACGTCACTGTGGCCGACTTTGAGCGGTGCGCCGGAGCCCTCGGCCGGGCCCACCTCGCGCGCCACCGAGCTGTCGGCCGGGGTTATCAGCCATCGTGAGGCGGGCGTTGCATATGCGCTCACCGCGAACGACCCGGCGAGCGACTGCCAGATGCCGCCGCCGGTGCGGCGGCCGGCGAGGTCGAGACGGTACAGCTCGGTGGCGGACCTGACCGCCTGGCCGACGTCCCTGGGGAAGGCGAGGCCCACTTCGGGGGCGGGGTCCGCGTCCGCGAGGCCGATCTCGTGCAGCGGCACGGGACGGCCGAGCTTCTGGCCGATGGCGGCGGCGATGAGGTGCGGCGCGGCACCCTGCGGCACCATGCCCTTCGACACCCAGCGCGCCACCGACGTCTTGTCGTAGCGAAGCGTCAACCCGCGTTGGGCGCCCAGGTCGTTGACCCGCCGGGCGAGACCGGCGTTGCTGATTCCCGCGAGGGCGAGAACGGCGCCGAGCTTTTCGTTCGGCCCGCGTTGCTCCCTGGACATGCGTCACCCCTCGACACAGACGGCTGCCGCGCTGGCATAGCCACGCGGCATTCGTAAACCCAGCGTAGTTCGCCGCATCCCATGCGTTAAGAGGCATTCTTCCGGATGGCGGGATTGTGGTCCGTACTCAAGTGCGGTGCATGCACGGTCCGTTGCGGCGTGCTCCCGATGTGTGGCCGTGCGCCCGTCCGTGCGCTCTTCTCCGGCCACGACGGGAGCGATTCCATGGGCGGTGCGTGGGTCGGCCCGCTGTACTGGATCCAGCGGGCTGGGGGACGCCGCCGCCTACATCCCCGCGGGCGGCGGACCGGCCCGGGGGGCGAGTCCCGTTCCCCGGGCCGTGCGCCGCCGGCCGGCCGCCGACAGGCCGACGGCCGGCTCGCGGGGTCTGTACGGAGCGTGTTCGAGTGGGGTCGCGGAACGTCGATTTGGCCGAAAAACACCGCCGGTGATTTGTGAGTACTACCGCCCTCACCACGGGAGTTGAGGGCGCGTTGGGGAGCCAAAGGGCGCGTTCCGGGGGCGCATTCGCGTCGTCTTCGCTTCGCCCGGGGCCGTGTCCGGGTGGGTCCCCGAGGGTCCGAGGTGGGTCCGGGGGCGGCCCCCGGGGCGGTGTGCGCAGCCGTCTCCGCGCGGCGGAGAGGGAGTTGGCGTTCTCGCGTGAGTTTCCGCGAGGGCGCATCCGGGGAGCACACGCGGCTCCGCCGACGGTCTGTGGCGCGCCCTTCATGGCAGCATGGGGAACCAGTTCGTACGGTGCACTGGTTGTCCCCAGCCTGTGGAGGCGTCGATGCGGTGGTTGGTGGGGTGGAGCAGCGCCGCCGTGGGAGCAGGAGCAGCCGGGATCGCCGGTGCGGCCGGCTCCGCCGGGGCCACCGGCTACGACGGGGAGACCGTGCAGCCCGTGGGGGCCCAGCCGTTGTGGGGCGACCCCGACCCGCTGTGGGCGGTCGGCGACTGGCGTCCCGACGAGGTGCGCGTCGTCACCGCCGACGCGCAGACCCGCATCGCCGTCCTCGGCATCTGCGGCGCGAGCGACGAGCAGTTGCGGGTCGCGCTGTTCGCCGCGCGCGGGGGCGCGCTCCGGCATCTGACGGCCTGGCCCGGCAGCTACACGGCCGTGGTCCAGGTCGGGCGGCGGATCACCGTCTGCGGCGACCTCGCGGGCGCGCGGCCGGTCTTCCACACCCCCTGGGCGGGCGGCACCGCGTACGCCACCGCCGCGCTGCCCCTCGCCGACCTCGTCGAGGCCAACCTCGACTTCGGCCACCTCGCCGCGCTGCTCGCCACGCCCGACGTGCCGGCCGCGCTGGACGACTCCACCCCGTACGACGGCGTGAAGCGCGTTCCGCCGGGGCACGCGCTGATCCTGCGCGCCGGGGCGCGCGAGATCGCCGGGTACGAGCCGGTCGCCTCGCTGGCGGTCGCGGCGCCCGCGGCCGACCCCGACCGGGCGGTGGACGGTGTGCGGGACGCCCTGGTGGAGGCGGTGCGCACCCGGCTCGCCGCGCCCCGGCACGTCCCCGGGGACGGCATCGACCCCGGGCCGGTGCCGGGCATGGGCCCCGCCGAACGGCGCGCGGCGCGCGGGATGCCGGTGCCGGGGATCGGCGCCGACCTGTCCGGCGGGCCCGCCTCGGGCACGCTCGCCCTGCTGGCGGCCGGGCTGCCGGGGATGCCGGGGACCGTGCTGGGGCACGGCACCGGGGCGGGGGAGCGGCTGCTGGCGGTCACCTTCAACGACCTCGCCGTCGGCGGGCAGGAACCCGAGCTGGCACGGGCGGGCGCGCTGGCGGCCAACCCGCGGCTGCACCACGTGGTGGTCACCGGCGACGAGGACGTGCTGCCGTACGCCGCGCTGGACGGGCCGCTGACCGACGAACCGGGTTCCTTCCTGGTCGCCGCCGCGCGGCACCGGGCCCGGCTGGCGGCGGGCAGCGCGGACCACTTCGCGGGGTACGGGGCGCGGCAGGTGCTCGACGCGCATCCGGCTCGCCTCGCCGACCTGCTCATGGACCGCAAGCGGCGCCATCTCGTGCGGCCGGTCGCCGCGCTGGCCAAGGCCGACGGGTCGGTACTGGTCCCCGCGCGCGTGTACGCGGCGGCGCGGCGGCTGGCGCGGACGCCGTACCGGAGCGGGCTCGAGGTGCTCGCCGAGCGGCTGCTGCGCAGACGGTTCGACGCGCCGGGCGACGGGGCGATGGACGCGTCCCTGGCCGCGCTGACCTGGGCCGGGCCGGGGCCGGCGGCGCGGTGGCTGACCGGAGAGGCGCTGGCTGAAGTATCGGTTCGCCTTCAGACGTCCTCGCAGCGGTCGGGGGTGGGGCCGGGGCAGCGTCCGGGGGACTTCCGGGCGCGGGCGGCGCTGGCGCGGCAGGCGGCGGAGGTGCGGGTGCTGGAGCAGGCCGCGGAGATCCGCTTCCAGCGGCTGCACACGCCGTTCCTCGACAACCAGGTGGTCCGCGCGTGCCGCGCCCTGCCGGAGGCGCTGCGGGTGCAGCCGGGGGCGCGGGCGGCGATCCTGCGGACGGTGCTGGAGGGGGCGGGGGTGAGTGAGCTGCCGCCCGGGTGGGGGGCGCCCACCCAGGCGCTGGCGGCCTCCACCGCGCGGACGGGGCTGCGGGTGGCCGCGGATTCCCTGCTGGGGCTCTTCGACCGGCCGCTGCTCGCGGAGGCGGGGCTGGTGGAGGCGCGGGTGGTGCGCAAGGCGGTGCGGGCGGCGGCCGCGGGGGAGCCGTTGCCGCTGGACGGGCTGGCCGACCTGGTCTCCCTGGAGCTGTGGCTCCGTCGGCTGCTGTCCCGCCGGGGCACCTGCTGGACCGGCACCCCGGCCCGCCAACGCGCGGTCCCCGCGGGCATCGCGCCGCAACGGGGGGCGCTGGGCGGGGCGGGGGCGGTGGTGCGGAGGGGGTGAGGG
>NZ_JOGV01000062.1:0-59510 GCF_000721365.1 Streptomyces sp. NRRL F-5650
GTCGTAGGTGGCGGGGGCGGCGGGAGGGCCGTCCTGGCCGGTTGCGAGGGCGTCCAGGTGGGCGAGGACCGTCTCCGCGGCGGCCCGGCGGCGGGCGAGCGCCTCGTCGTCCAGGGGCAGGGGCCAGACCTCGTCGGCGGTCGCCCGGTGCAGGGCCGGGTTCTCCTCGTCCTCGGCTGGTTCGTCCGCCCAGGCCTCGATCTCGCCGTGTCCGGCGGCGCAGTGTTCGTACAGGGCCGTGAGGAAGCCGGACGGGCCGCGGGGCTTCTTCTGGCTGGGCCCCCACCAGTGGCCGGAGCCGAGGAGCAGGGAGCGGGGACGGGTGAAGGTGACGTAGCCGAGGCGGAGCTCCTCGGTGTGCTGGTGCTCCTTCATGGCCGCGTGGAAGTCCTTCAGACCGCGGGAGTCCCAGGAGGCGACGTCGGGCAGGGTGTCGGCGTCGCCGCGCAGACCGTGCGGCAGCACCCTGCCCTGGGCGGTCCACTTCTCGCGGCCCTGGCCGCTGGGGAAGGTGCCGGTGACGAGGCCGGGCACGGCGACGACGTCCCATTCGAGGCCCTTGGACTTGTGCGCGGTGAGCACCTTGACGGTGTTCTCCCCACCGGGCAGTGCGTTGTCCAGGCCCTTCTCGTACTGCGCCGCGGTGCGCAGGAAGCCGAGGAAGGCGAGCAGGGTCGCCTCGCCGTCGCTCGCGGCGAAGGACGCGGCGACGTCGAGGAAGTTGGACAGGGTCTCGCGGCGGCGGGCGGCCAGGGCGTGCGGGGACGCCGACAGCTCGACCTCCAGACCGGTGACGGCGAGGACGCGGTGCAGGACGTCCATGAGCGGGTCGGACAGGGCCCGGCGCAGCTCGCGCAGCTCGGTGGCCAGCCGTGCGAACCGCACGCGCGCGTCCGGCGAGAAGGGCAGCCCGTCGTCGTCGCCGGAGCCGTCCAGCGGTGTCTCCAGGAAGGTGTCGAGGGCGTCCGCGAGCGATATCACCTCGGACGGGTCGACCCCCTCGACGGCCTCGGCCAGCCTCCGGTCGGGGTCGTCGTCGCCCTCCACGCGCGCGTGGCTCACGAGCAGCCGGGCGCGGCGCCCCAGCAGGGCGAGGTCACGCGGGCCGATGCGCCAGCGCGGGCCGGAGAGCAGCCGGACCAGGGAGGCGTTGGCGCCCGGGTCCTGGAGGACCTCGCAGACGGCGACGAGGTCGGCCACCTCGGGCAGGTGCAGCAGCCCGGAGAGGCCGACGACCTCGACGGGGACGTCACGGGCCACCAGTGCGCCCTGGATCTCGGCGAAGTCGGTCGCGGTGCGGCACAGCACGGCGATCTCACCGGGCGCCGTGCCGGTGCGCACGAGGTGGGCGACGGAGCCGGCGATCCAGTCGATCTCCTCGGCGTGGGTGCGCAGGAGGGCGCAGCGGACGGTGCCGTCGCGTTCGGCGCCCGGGGCGGGTCGCAGGGCCTGCACACCCGCGTGCATGGCGCGCAGGGGCTCGGCGAGGCCGTTGGCGAGGTCCAGGAGGCGGCCGCCGCTGCGGCGGTTCTCGCTGAGCGCCTGGCGGACGGCGGGGCGTCCGTCCGCGTGGGCGAAGTGGTCCGGGAAGTCGTCGAGGTTGGCGACGGAGGCGCCGCGCCAGCCGTAGATCGCCTGGCAGGGGTCGCCCACGGCGGTCACGGGGTGGCCGGTGCCGCCGCCGAACAGCCCGGCCAGCAGGACGCGCTGGGCCACGGAGGTGTCCTGGTACTCGTCGAGCAGCACGACCCGGTACTCGTCGCGCAGGACGCGGCCCACCTCCGGGAGCCCGGCGAGCCGCGCGGACAGGGCGATCTGGTCGCCGAAGTCGAGCAGGTCCTGGCGGCGTTTGGCGGCCCGGTAGCGGATCACCAGGTCGGTCAGCTCGCGTCGGGCGGCGGCGGCCTCGGGGACCTTGCGCAGATCGGCGTTGCTGAGCCGGACGTCCGCCAGCGCGTCCAGGAGCTCGGTGTCCCGGGCGAGCAGGTCCTCGGGGCGCACGAGGTGCTCGGCGAGTTCCGCGTCCAGGGCGAGGAGGTCGCTGACCAGGTCGGCGAAGGACCGGGTGAGCGCCGGGTAGGGGCCGGGGGCCTCGCGCAGGACCCGCGCGGCGAGCTGGTAGCGGGTGGCGTCGGCGAGCAGGCGGGAGGTCGGCTCGAGGCCGAGGCGCAGGCCGTGGTCGGTCAGGAGGCGGCCCGCGAAGGCGTGGTAGGTCGAGATCGCCGGTTCGCCCGGCGGGTGATCGGGGTCGATGGCGTCCGGATCGGTCACGCCCGCCCTGATCAGGGCCTTGCGGACGCGTTCGGCGAGTTCGCCGGCCGCCTTGTTGGTGAAGGTGAGGCCGAGGACCTGTTCCGGAGCGACCTGGCCGGTGCCGACCAGCCACACCACGCGGGCGGCCATCACCGTCGTCTTGCCCGACCCGGCTCCGGCCACGATCACCTGCGGGGCGGGCGGCGCGACGATGCAGGCCGTCTGCTCCGGGGTGAAGGGGATGCCGAGGAGCTCCTTGAGCTGCTCGGGATCGGTGAGATGGGCGGGCACGTCACAGAGGCTAGCCGCGACCACTGACAGCGGGTGCCGATCAGCCCCATCGGGGCGAGAGATGCGGAGGTCAGCCGGGGTGGTGCCCCGTGTCACACCAGCCACTCGGCGCCGGTGCCCGGCCCGGGCAACCGGCACCGCGCACCGGGATGCCGTCGTGGCTCACTCCACCACGTGCCGCCCCTCGGGCCGCGCACTGCAGGACGCGCGGAAGGCGCAGTGGGTGCAGTGCTGGCCCGTGGTCGGGGTGAACCGCTCGTCGAGGACCTTGCCGGCGGCCGTGGCGAGCAGGTCGCCGACCCACTCCCCCTCCGGGCCCTCCTGCGACTCCTGTGCCTGGACCTTGGGCAGGGTCTCGCCGCCGTCCCGCTTGGGCGCGCCCTGGCGCAGGTGGACGAGTTCGGCGCCGCCCGGCAAGGGGCGTACGCCGTCGAAGGCGTCGTCGACGGCGCCCTCGCGGACGGCGAGCTGGTACACGGCGAGCTGGGGGTGGCGGGCCACCTCCGCGGAGGTGGGCGCCTGCTTGCCGGTCTTGAAGTCGACGACATAGGCACGTCCGTCGCCGTCGGCCTCCACGCGGTCCATCTGGCCGCGGATGCGGACCTCGTAGTCGCCCGCCTGGAGGGTCACGTCGAAGTCGTGCTCGCTCGCCACCGGCGTGCGTCCGGCACGGTCCATGACGTGCCATTTCAGGAAGCGTTCGAGCGCCACGCGCGCGTTGGCCTTCTCCTGGGCGGACTTCCACGGTGCGTCGAAGGCGAGCGCGTTCCAGACGGAGTCCAGTCGTTCCATGAGGACGGCGAGGTCGGCCGGGGTGTGGCCGGAGGCCACCTCGTCGGCGAGCACGTGCACCACGTTGCCGAAGCCCTGGGCGGTGGTCGCGGGCGCGTCGGCCTTCACCTCACGCCCCAGGAACCACTGCAGGGCGCAGGTGTTGGCCAGTTGGTCCAGAGCGCTGCCGGAGAGCGTGACGGGCTGGTCGCGGTCGCGCAGCGGAACCTTGCTCTCGGTCGGCTCCCACATGCCCCACCAGCGGTAGGGGTGGGCGGAGGGCACCAGGGGCCGGCCGTCCTCGTCGGTCAGGGCGGCGAGGCGGGCCAGGCGGTGCGCGGCGGCCTCCCTGAGGGGTGCGGAGACGCGGGGGTCCACGGTGGTGGCGCGCAGTTCGGCGACCAGTGCCGCGACGGCGAGGGGGCGGCGCGGACGGCCGCTGACGTCGACGGGTTCGACGCCGAGTTCGGCCAGGAACCGGGAGGGCTGGTCCCCGTCGTCGGCCGGCGCCTTCACCGCGGTGACGACGAGCCGCTCGCGCGCGCGGGTGGCGGCCACGTAGAACAGGCGGCGCTCCTCGGCGAGCAGGGCGCCGGGGGTGAGGGGTTCGGCGAGTCCGTCGCGTCCGATCCGGTCGGCCTCCAGGAGGGAGCCGCGGCGGCGCAGGTCCGGCCACAGCCCCTCCTGGACGCCCGCCACGACGACCAGCCGCCACTCCAGCCCCTTGGCACGGTGCGCGGTCATCAGGCGGACGGCGTCGGGGCGCACGGCGCGCCGGGTGAGGGTGTCGGCCGCGATGTCCTCGGCGTCGATCTGTTCCAGGAAGTTCAGGGCGCCCCGGCCGCCGGTGCGCTCCTCCGCGCGCGCGGCCGTCGCGAACAGCGCGCATACGGCGTCCAGGTCACGGTCGGCGTTGCGTCCGGCCGCGCCGCCGCGCCGCGCGGAGCGCTCGAGGCGGGCGGGCCAGGGTGTGCCGTCCCACAGGTCCCACAGCGCCTCCTCCGCGCTGCCGCCCTCTGCGAGACGTCGGCGTGCCCGGCGGAGCAGGGCGCCCAGCCGCTGGGCACCGCGCGCGTAGGCGGGGTCGTGCACGGCAAGCCGCTCGGGCTCGGCCAGTGCGCGGGCGAGCAGTTCCTCCGAGGGCGGCGGCAGCGGGTTGCCGGCGGCACGCTGCTCCTCGCGCAGGGCGCGGCCGAGGCGGCGCAGGTCTGCGGCGTCCATGGCGGCGAGGGGCGAGGTGAGGAGGGTGAGGGCGGTCTCGGTGGGGAGCCAGCAGGAATCGTCCGCGCGGGGGGTGCGTCCACCGCGCGGGGGGTGCGCCTTCGTGTCGGCGGTGGCGGCATCGGCGTCCGACGCGGACTCGGTCTGCGCAGCCGGGCCGGAGGCGGCCTCGGCATCAGCATCGGCGCCGTTGGCGTTGTCGGCGCCGTTGGCGTTGTCGGTGTCGGTGTCCGTCGTACGCGCGTCGTCGCCGTGCTCCGGGCGCGCGGCCCCGTCGGCACCACGCGTGCGGACGGCCCCGTCGGACGGCGCGTGCCCCGCCGGGCCCGCGTCGGTCCCGGGTCCGCTCCCCGTGCCCGTTCCGAACTGGTCGCCCGCGCCCGCCTCCGCCTCCGCCACGGCTCGCAGTGCCGTCAGCAGGGGGGCCACCGCGGGTTCGTGGCGCAGCGGGAGGTCGTCGCCGTCGATGTCCAGGGGGACGCCGGCCGCGGTGAGGGCGCGGCGGAGCGTGGGGATGGTGCGCGAGCCGGCGCGCACCAGGACGGCCATGTCTCCCCAGGGCACCCCGTCCTCCAGGTGCGCGCGGCGCAGGATGTCGGCGATGTTGTCCAGTTCGGTGCCGGAGGTCGGGTACGTGTACGCCTCGACGCGCCCGCCGTCCCGCTCGGGGATCAGCTCCCGGTGGGCGCGGACCTTGTCGGCGGGAAGTCGGGTGAGCGGCATGCGCCGGGTGAGCAGCCGGGTGGCGGCCAGGAGGCCGGCCCCGGACCGGCGTGAGGTCCGCAGCACCGCCACCGGCGCCGGACGCCCGTCCGCGCGCGGGAACGCGGTCGGGAAGTTCAGGATGCCGTTGACGTCGGCGCCCCGGAAGGCGTAGATCGACTGGTCGGGGTCGCCGAAGGCGACGAGGGTGCGCCCGCCGCCCGCCAGGGCGTGCAGGAGCCGTACCTGGGCCGGGTCGGTGTCCTGGTACTCGTCGACGTACACCGCGTCGTACCGGGCACTCAGGTGCGCGGCGACCTCGGGGCGGCGGGCCAGGAGCACCGCGCGGTGGACCAGTTCGGCGTAGTCGAGCACGCCCTGGAGGTCGAGCACGTCGAGGTACTCGGCGAGGAAGACGGCGGCGGCACGCCAGTCTGGGCGCCCGATGCGCCGGGCGAAGGCCCCGAGCGCGTCGGGGCCCAGCCCCAGTTCGCGGCTGCGGGCGAGCACCGCGCGGACCTCGTCGGCGAAGCCGCGGGTGGTCAGGCAGGCGCGCAGTTCGTCGGGCCAGCGGACGTGGGCGAGCCCGAGCCGCTCCAGGTCCACCTGTCCGGCGAGCAGTTCGCGCACCGTCACGTCCTGCTCCGGGCCGGACAGCAGCCGCAGGGGCTCCACGAACAGGTCGCTGTCCTGGTGGGCGCGGACCAGGGCGTAGCCGAAGGAGTGAAAGGTCGTCGCGCGGGGCGCACGCGCGGCGCCGATCCGCCGTGCCATCCGGTCGCGCAGTTCGACGGCCGCCTTGCGGCTGAAGGTGAGCACCAGGATCCGCTCGGGGTCGCCGCCGTGGGCGATCCGGTCCGCCACCGACTCGACCAGGGTGGTGGTCTTGCCGGTGCCCGGCCCGGCCAGGACGAGCAGCGGCCCCGACCGGTGGTCAACCACGGCGCGCTGTGCGGCGTCCAGACGAGGGGGGTCCGTGCGGGCCGGCGGGGTGCGCACCAGCCGGTAGGCGCCACGGCTCCCCCGGCGCACCTGGGGGTGCGCCGGGTGTCCGCTGGAGGAAAAGGAGCTCACGTGGTTCGCCGGTCCTGGTGGGTGTGCTGGTGGGCCGTCCGCGCCACGGGCGGGGCGGTGGTCACGGGATGAGGGGGACGCGTGCGGCCGACGCTACGCCGGGGGAAGAGGCGGAGGCAGCGCTTCCCCTTCTTCCCTCACGTCACTCGCGGCACGGACGCCCCCTGCCCCACGAACGTACGTCATGCCACGGACATGCCCGAAGTGCCCGGTTTACCTCGTACGGATCACAGGTCACACACAGGCCGGTCGCGTGGCGGAAGCTGTCAGGTGTGACCCTGCGCGCGTCCGCCGTTCTCCCGGGCACGTCCGCCGTTACCCCGGACGCTCGTGCCGCCGTCCCACCGCGCCCGCTTCAGATCGAGGCGCGGCAGGTGTCCCCCGGCGGCTCTGCCCGCCTCCTTCAGGGGCGTGCCCTCGTCCCGGTAGCGGTCGAGGGCCTCCAGCTCGTGCCCGGCGAGCAGAACGCCGTCCGCGCGGACGACGCGCCACCAGGGGACCCCTCCCCCGTAGAGGGACATCACCCGGCCGACCTGCCGGGGTCCCCCCTCCTCCAGGTACTCGGCCACGTCCCCGTAGGTCATGACACGGCCCGGCGGGATCAGTTCGGTCACGTCGAGGACCCGCTCGGCGTACTCGGGCAGCGCGTCCGCGTTCTGCGGACCGGCGCCGTCCGGAAGGCTCTGCTCGCTCATCCACCCCATGGTGCCGCACCCCGCCGACAACGCGACGCCCTCCCGGGAGCCCCGTTTCCCTCGCCCGGAGGCGGCGCTTCGGGCAGACTGTGCGGCCCGCACGGGCACCCTGATGCCTGCCGAGACCGACACGGCATGCCACCATCGTGCGGGCGGTGACCAGTGATACGAGAGCAAGAAGAGGCGATGAAGCAGCAGGGTGTGCACCCCGAGGACGCCGAGGGCACCTCTGACTCTTCCTCGCGCCCCGGCACCGCGGAGGCGGGCGGCGGGAAGACCGGCGAGCGGGTGCCCGAGGGCCCGTCGGCGACGGCGGCGGACCCCGAGGACGTGGCGCACATCGACGAGGTGGAGGGCGACGAACCGCTGCTCCCCGCGCGCGTGCACCGCCCTTCCGACCTGGTACGCCTCCTGGTGGGCGTGCTGGCCGTGGCCGTACTCCTCGCCATCGCAGCCTTCGCCCACGGCACCACCTCGGGCCTCGAACAGGACATCAACAAGGGCACGGGACAGGCTCCCGACCTGCTCATCAAGATCGCGGGGCTGGCGTCCAGCATCGCGATCCTCCTCGTGCCGGTCGCGTTCGCGATCGAGCGGCTGATCAAGCGGGACGGGTTGCGGATCGCCGACGGCGTGCTGGCGGCGGTCCTGGCGCACGGGGTGACCCTCGCCACCGACCTGTGGGTCGCCAAGGCCGCCCCCGGGTCGATCCAGGAGGCGCTCACCCAGCCGTCCCCGGGCGACATCCACGCGCTGACCGACCCCGTGCACGGCTACCTCGCCCCGGTCATCGCGTACATGACGGCCGTCGGCATGTCGCGCAGACCCCGCTGGCGCGCGGTGTTGTGGATCGTCCTGCTCCTGGACGCCTTCTCGATGCTCGTCACCGGTTACACCACACCGTTCTCGATCATCCTGACCGTCCTCATCGGCTGGACCGTCGCGTACGGGACGCTGTACGCCGTCGGCTCCCCCAACGTCCGCCCCACCGGCCGGACGCTGATGGCGGGCCTGCGGCACGTCGGTTTCCGGCCGGTGACCGCCGCGCGGCAGGAGGCGCCGTCGGACAGCGTCGAGACCGGTGACCGTGGGCGCCGCTACTTCGTCACCCTGGAGGACGGCCGCCCTCTCGACGTGACGGTGGTGGACCGGGAGCAGCAGGCGCAGGGGTTCTTCTACCGGGCGTGGCGCAATCTGACCCTGCGCGGTTTCGCCACCCGCAGCAGCCTCCCGTCGCTGCGGCAGGCCCTGGAGCAGGAGGCGCTGCTCGCCTACGCGGCCATCGCGGCCGGTGCCAACGCCCCCAAGCTGATCGCCACCTCGGAGCTGGGCCCCGACGCCGTGATGCTGGTCTACGAGCACACCGGCGGACGGTCCCTGGACTCGCTGGCGGACGAGGAGATCACCGACGACCTGCTGCGCGACACCTGGGAGCAGGTGCGCGCCCTGCAGTCCCGGCGCATCGCGCACCGCAGGCTGGTGGGCGACGCGATCCTGGTGGATCGTTCCGGCACGGTGATCCTCACCGACCTGCGCATCGGCGAGATCGCCGCCGGCGACCTGCTGCTGCGCATGGACATCTCCCAGCTCCTGGTGACGCTCGGCCTGCGAGTCGGCGCCGAGCGCGCGGTCGGGTCGGCGGTGGGCGTGCTCGGTCCCGACGCGGTGGCGGACTGCCTGCCCATGCTCCAGCCCATCGCGCTCAGCCGCTCCACGCGCGCGACCCTGCGCAGGCTGGCGCGGGAACGGGCCCAGCGTGAGCGCGAGGCGGTCCTGGAGTCCTCCCGCCAGGCGAAGCTCGCCCGCGCGGAGGCGGCCGGCGGCGACACCACGGGCGCCGCGCCCGGGAAGGCCGGCAAGTCGGCCCAGCCCGACCGGCCGAACGGACCGGACCGGCAGGGCAAGGCGGAAAAGCCGGACAAGAAGGCCGTACGCGCCGAGCAGCGCGCCGAGAAACGGGCCGTGGACGAGGCGATCGAGGAGGCGCGCGAGGAGGACCTGCTCACCCTGATCCGCCACGCGGTGCTCCGCATCAGGCCGCAGGCCCCCGTCGAACCGGCCCGTCTGGAACGGGTACGGCCCCGCACGCTGATCAGCTTCATCGCCGGCGCGATCGGCGCCTACTTCCTGCTGACGCAGCTCACGCACATCGAGTTCGGCCCCCTGATCTCGAACGCCCAGTGGGGCTGGGTGGCGGCGGCCGTGCTCTTCTCGGCGGCGAGCTACGTCGCCGCGGCGATGGCGCTGCTGGGCTTCGTACCCGAACGAGTGCCCTTCCCGCGCACCGTCGCCGCGCAGGTCGCCGGGTCGTTCGTGAAGATCGTCGCCCCCGCGGCGGTCGGTGGCGTGGCCCTGAACACACGTTTCCTGCAACGCGCGGGCGTACGCCCCGGGCTCGCGGTGGCGAGTGTCGGCGCGTCGCAGTTGTTCGGGCTCGGCTGTCACATCCTGATGCTGCTGTCCTTCGGCTATCTGACCGGTACCGAGAAGACGCCGTCGCTGTCGCCGTCCCGGACGGTCATCGCGGGCCTGTTGACCGTGGCGGTGCTGGTGCTCGTGGTGACGTCCGTGCCGTTCCTGCGCAAGTTCGTCGTCACGCGCGTGCGGTCGCTCTTCGCCGGGGTCGTGCCACGCATGCTGGACGTGCTGCAGCGGCCGCAGAAGCTGGTCACCGGCATCGGCGGCATGCTGCTGCTCACCGCCTGCTTCGTGATGTGCCTGGACGCATCGATCCGCGCCTTCGGCGACGAGTCGTCGTCGATCTCCCTGGCGAGCGTCGCGGTCGTCTTCCTCGCCGGCAACGCCCTGGGGTCCGCCGCACCGACGCCGGGCGGTGTGGGCGCGGTGGAGGCGACGCTGACGGTCGGTCTGATCGCCGTCGGCCTCCCCAAGGAGGTCGCCGCCCCCGCGGTGCTGCTCTACCGGCTGCTCACCCTGTGGCTGCCGGTACTGCCGGGCTGGCTGTTCTTCAACCACCTCACGCGCAAAGAGGCGCTGTAGAACGGAGACGGGGACGGGGCCCGCCCGCGGTCCCTCGCCCTCGCTCCTCATACCTGTCCCTCGTACGGCCCTGGCCCCGAGCGGGTGCTCCCGCGCGACCGCACGATGGACGCATGCCGAATCCCGTCCGGCTGCGCGCCGCCACCCTGACCGCCACCGCCGTCACCCTGTCCGTCCTGCTGGCGGGCTGCGGCGGCGGCACCCAGGAGCGCGACGGGGACCTGACGAAGCAGAAGCTGAGCTGGAAGAGCTGTCCGGCGCCGTCCGAGGCCGAGGGCGGCGGCGCCGCTCCCTCCCCGTTGCCGGACGGCGGCGCCTGGCAGTGCGCCACCCTGAAGGTGCCGCTCGACTGGAGCCACCCCAAGGGGGACACCATCGGCCTGGCGCTGATCCGGGCCGGGGCCAGTGGCGCGGCGGACCGGCGGATCGGCTCCCTGGTCTTCAACTTCGGCGGGCCGGGCGGGTCGGGCGTCACCACGCTGCCCGCGTTCGGCCAGGACTACGCGAAACTGCGCACCCGCTACGACCTGGTCAGTTTCGACCCACGCGGCGTCGGCCGCAGCGACCCCGTGGAGTGCCTGGACGACAAACAGCTCGACCAATACTTCCAGCAGGACGCCACCCCCGACGACCCGGCCGAGCGCACCGGGTTCGTGGACAGCACCGAGAAGTTCAACGCGGCCTGCGAGCAGCACTCCAAGAAGATCCTTCCGCACGTGCGCACGACCGACGCCGCCCGCGACATGGACCTGATGCGCCAGGTGCTCGGCGACGAGAAGCTGCACTACTTCGGCATCTCCTACGGCACCGAACTCGGCGGCGTCTACGCCCATCTCTTCCCCAGTCACGTGGGCCGTGCCGTCTTCGACGCGGTGGTCGACCCGACGCAGACGGCGGAGCAGAGCTCGCTGGGCCAGGCGAAGGGGTTCCAGTTGGCGCTCGACAACTTCGCCGCGGACTGCGTGTCGAAGGCCGAGGGGTGTCCCATCGGGGACACCGCTGAGGACGTCAAGGCACGCATCGCCCGGCTGTTGAAGGACCTCGACCGCAAACCGATCCCCGGCGTCCTCCCGCGCGAACTCACCGAGACCGCCGCCACCGGCGGCATCGCGCAGGCGCTGTACTCGAAGGACTTCTGGGAGTACCTCACCGAGGGCCTGGAGCAGGCGTACGACGGCGACGGGCGGGTGCTCATGGTGCTGTCGGACGCGCTGAACGGCCGCAACGAGGACGGGAAGTACAGCAACATCACCGCTGCCAACGTCGCCATCAACTGCGCCGACGACAAGCCCCGGTACGACACCGCCTACGTGGAGGGCAAGCTGTCCGAGTTCCGCAAGGCGTCCCCGGTGTTCGGCGACTACCTCGCCTGGTCCATGCTCAGTTGCACCGACTGGCCGGTCGCGGGAGCCGCCGACCACCCGGACGTCAGCGCCCCCGGTGCCCCGCCGATCCTCGTGATCGGCAACACCGGCGATCCGGCGACACCCTACGAAGGCGCCGGCAGGATGGTGAACGCCCTGGGCAAGGGCGTCGGTGTGGAGCTGACCTACAAGGGCCAGGGACACGGAGCCTACGACAGCAAGAACCGGTGCGTGCAGAACGCCGTGAACGGCTACCTGCTCGACGGCAAGGTGCCGGCTGCGGGAACGGTGTGTTCCTGACCGCAGAAACCGCCAACCCACCAGCGTGCCGCTGAAGTCGCAGGTCAGAACGTTATCCACAGGCTTCGGCGAACGCTGCGCCCTCCACCTACCATGGCAACGACGCCATCCGCCGCACGGCGCGGACGGCTTGCCAGGGGGGAGAGGACATGGCGCGTCTCGCGAGGTGGACGGCTCTGACGGCCGCCGCCGCACTGCTGGCCGCGGGCTGCGGCGGCGGTTCGTCCGACGGGGACGGGGACGACGGGGGCAGGAGCAGCGCAGCGCCCACGGCGGCGGCCCCGTCCGGAGTGCCGAAGGCACTGGCGTCCCAGTCGCTCGACTGGACCCGCTGCAAGGCCACGGACGACGCCCCGGCGCCGGACGGCGACTGGCGATGCGCCACGCTCAAGGCGCCGCTGGACTGGTCCCGTCCGGACGGCGAGACGATCGATCTCGCACTGATCCGTTCCAGGGCGAGCGGGGACGACCGCATCGGCTCCCTGCTGTTCAACTTCGGCGGCCCCGGGAGCTCCGGCGTCTCCACGATGCCGTCCTACGCCGACACCGTCTCCTCCCTGCACAAGCGGTACGACCTGGTGAGCTGGGACCCGCGCGGCGTGGCGGCCAGCGAGGGCGTCCGCTGCCGCTCCGACGAGGCGATCGAGGCCGCCGAGTCGGTGGACGCCACGCCGGACACCCCGGCCGAGGAACAGGCGTACCTGAAGGACGCCGCCGACTTCGGCAAGGGCTGCCAGAAGGCCGCCGGCAAGCTCATGGAGCACGTCTCGACGACGGACACCGCCCGCGACATGGACCTGATGCGCCACGTCCTGGGCGACGAGAAGATGCACTACTTCGGCATCTCCTACGGCACCGAACTCGGCGGCGTCTACGCCCACCTCTTCCCCCAGCGCGTCGGACGCGTGATCCTCGACGCCGTGGTGGACCCGGGCGCCGACACGATGGCCCACGCCGAGAACCAGACCCGAGGCTTCCAGCGCGCGCTGGACGGCTACCTGAAGTCGACCGGTCAGGACCCCGAGCAGGGCTCCCGGAAGATCGCCGGCCTGCTGAAGCGGCTGGACGCCGAGCCGCTGCCCACGTCCTCACCAGGGCGCGAGCTGACGCAGACGCTCGCGTTGACCGGGATCGTGCTGCCGCTGTACAGCGAGAGCGGCTGGCCGGCCCTGACCAGTGCACTGGCGTCGGCCGAGAAGGGCGACGGCTCCGAACTGCTCGCGCTCGCCGACGGCTACAACGAGCGCGACCCCTCGGGACGCTACGGCACGACGACCCACTCGCAGCGGGTCATATCGTGCCTGGACGACAAGCAGCGGCCGACCGTGCAGGAGACGAAGAAGCTGCTGCCGAGGCTGGAGAAGATCTCGCCGGTCTTCGGCGCCTTCCTCGGCTGGGACACGGCCGGGTGGTGCCACGACTGGCCGGTGGCCGGTCAGCACGAGACTCCGGAGGTGAGCGCGCCCGGCGCGGCCCCGATCCTGGTGGTCGGCAACACGGGCGACCCGGCCACCCCCTACGAGGGCGCCCGCAGGATGGCCGACGAGCTGGGCGAGGACGTCGGAGTGGTGCTGACCTGGAAGGGCGAGGGCCACGGCGCGTACGGGAGCGGGAGCGACTGTGTCGACTCCGCGGTGGACGCCTACCTGCTCAAGGGGACGGTGCCGCAGGACGGCAAGGTCTGCTCATGACGGCGGCGGGGGGTTCGTGCACCCGCGGTGCGCGAAACCCCCGCCGTCCGGTGGGCCGGTCCGGAAGCCGGTCAGTAGACGGGCTTCTCCGGTTCGATCTGGTTGACCCAGCCGATCACGCCGCCGCCGACGTGGACGGCGTCCGAGAAGCCGGCGGACTTGAGTACCGCGAGGACTTCCGCACTGCGGACACCCGTCTTGCAGTTCAAGACGATCTTCTTGTCCTGCGGCAGGCTCTCGAGGGCGGAGCCCATGAGGAACTCGTTCTTCGGGATCAGCCGGGCGCCCGGGATGGAGACGATCTCGAACTCGTTCGGCTCGCGCACGTCGATGAGTTCGATGTTCTCGCCGTCGTCGATCCACTCCTTGAGCTGCTTGGGAGTGATCGTGGAGTCGGCGGCCGCCGCCTGGGCCTCCTCGGACACGACGCCGCAGAAGGCCTCGTAGTCGATGAGTTCGGTGACGGTCGGGTTCTCGCCGCAGACCGCGCAGTCGGGGTCCTTGCGGACCTTGACCTGGCGGTAGGTCATCTCCAGGGCGTCGTAGATCATCAGGCGTCCGACCAGGGGCTCGCCGATGCCCGCGAGGAGCTTGATGGCCTCGTTGGTCTGGATGGAGCCGATGGAGGCGCAGAGCACGCCCAGCACGCCGCCCTCGGCGCAGGAGGGAACCATGCCGGGGGGCGGGGGCTCCGGGTAGAGGCAGCGGTAGCAGGGCCCGTGCTCGGACCAGAAGACGGAGGCCTGGCCGTCGAAGCGGTAGATCGAACCCCAGACATAGGGCTTGTTCAGCAGCACGCAGGCGTCGTTGACCAGGTAGCGGGTCGCGAAGTTGTCCGTACCGTCGACGATCAGGTCGTACTGGCTGAAGATGTCCATCACGTTGTCGGCCTCGAGCCGCTCCTGGTGAAGGACCACGTCCACCAGCGGGTTGATGCCCTTGATCGTGTCGCGGGCGGACTCCGCCTTGGGCCGGCCGATGTCGGCCTGGCTGTGGATGACCTGACGCTGCAGGTTCGACTCGTCGACCTCGTCGAACTCGATGATGCCGAGGGTGCCGACACCGGCTGCCGCCAGGTACATCAGGGTCGGCGAACCGAGGCCGCCCGCGCCGACGGCGAGCACCTTGGCGTTCTTCAGCCGCTTCTGCCCGTCCATCCCCACATCGGGGATGATCAGGTGGCGGGAGTACCTGCGGACCTCGTCTACGGTGAGCTCGGCGGCCGGCTCGACCAGGGGTGGCAGCGACACGGGGACTCCGTTGGTCGGTCAGTAATTACGGTTGTTCTCCCAGTAACACTGCCACGGCCTTTTTCATTCCGAGACACCCGTCCCGACCCGCGAGACGATTTCGTCCCAGTAGCCGGGCATCGTCTCCCAGGGGTCGGCGAGACCGCCACGGTCCGTGCGGTCGGTGAAGTAGATCGTCGCGGCGCCCTGCCAGCGGGCTATGCGCAGCGCTTCCTCCAGGTGCCCCAGGGGCACGCCGTGGACGAAGTGGCAGAAGCGGTCGGGCGGATAGTCGGCACTCCACTCGGCCGCCTGGGACCAGCGGTAGTCGGCCCAGGAGCCGGAGAAGGTGACGAGCTGGTCGGCGTTCTCGGCGTAGCCGGGGCTGGGGTGGGTGCCGTGGCCGAGGACGATGTGGGCATCGTCACGTATCGCCCGCAGGGCGGTGACCGTGCGGCGGACCTCGGGAAGTGCGGCCCGTTCCGACGGGCAGCGGTCGAGGAGGAAGCCGTCGGCCCGGTACCAGTCGAGGTACCGGTGGGCGTCGGCGATCTGCTCGCCGAGGCTGCGGGCTCCGTACGCGGCGTCGAGATGCCCGAGGACGCGGACGCCCGCGTTGCGCAGTCGGCCGGCGGCCTCCAGGCAGCGCGGATCGGGGTGGGCGCCGGGGCCGTTGGCGACGTTGAGGACGACCCAGTGCAGCGGAGTGCCCGGACAGGTGAGGGCCGCCCACTCGTCGGGGGCGAGGAGAGGATGGGCCAAACCCGGAACACCGAACCCGCTACGGACGCCAGTACTCGCGGTGCCGAAGCCGGCCCCGGCACGGGCACGGGCACCGGCACCGGCACCGGCACCGGCACCGGCACCGATCAGATACGACATGCCGCCTCCATCCAGATGTCGGCGAGGGACTCCTCGAGGGCGATCCGGGGACGCCAGCCGAGCCGGTCGCGGGCGGTGCGCACGTCGGCCTGCTGCCAGCTTCCGCAGCCGTCGGGGTACGGGTGGGGGGCGGGTGCCTGGTGCTCCGGGTCGCTGCGCTCGCCGCGGCCTGCGAGGGGGTCCGGGCGGTGGTGGCCGAGCGCGTCGAGGCGGTGGCCGACGGACTCGGCGCGGGGGTGGCCGATGGTGGGCCGCAGGGCACCGGGGGGAACGTCGAGTTCGTGCAGGGCACCGCCGTAGCCGGCGACCCGGGCGAGGGTGGCGGCGGCGTCACGCAGGCGGACGGCCCGGCCCGAGCCGATGTTGATGACGCCCTGCGCGGCGGAGAGCGATGCGGCGTGCACCGCGCGGGCGACGTCCCGGACGTCGATGAAGTCGCGCTGGGCACCGAGTCCGCCGAGGCGCAGCTCGCCGTCGCCGGACTGCATCGCCCGCCGCATGGCTTCGGCGAGGCGGCCGAGCGGGGAGCCGGCGGGCGTGCCGGGCCCCGCGGGTGAGAAGACACGCAGGACGACGGCGTCCAGGCCGGAGCCGAGGACGAGTTCGGTGGCGGCGAGCTTGCTGACGCCGTACGGACCGCCGGGGCGGGGCACGGCGTCCTCCGCCGTGGAGGAGCCGGGCTGGCTGGGGCCGTACTCCGCGCTGCAGCCGACCTGCACCAGGCGGGCGCCGCAGCCGCTGCGGCGGAGGGCCTCGCAGACGGTGGCGACGGCGACGGTGTTGTGCCGGGTGAGTTCGCGGGCTCCGCCCCGGGTGGCGCCCGCGCAGTTGACGACCACTCCGGGATGGACCGCGTCGAGGAAACGGGTGAGGGCGCCGGGGCTGCCGGTGGCGAGGTCGAAGCGGACGTCGGCGTCGTCACCGCGGCCGAGCGCGGTGAGCTGGACGGCGGGGTCGGCGAGCAGACGGTCGGCGACGAAGCGGCCGATGTAGCCGTTGGCTCCGATCAGCAGAACTCTCATCGGGCGGCTCCCGGTGCCGAGGCGTCGGGTCGGGAGGTGGTCATC
Organism: Streptomyces sp. NRRL F-5650; assembly: GCF_000721365.1. NCBI lineage: Bacteria > Bacillati > Actinomycetota > Actinomycetes > Kitasatosporales > Streptomycetaceae > Streptomyces > Streptomyces sp. NRRL F-5650. The sequence continues at coordinate 16,541 of NZ_JOGV01000062.1, forward strand.
TGGGGGCTCCTTCAAGGGGTGATGCGAGGGTTTCGAGGTCGGGTGAACGGCTGTCGGTGCGCACGCTCAACGCGTCCGCTCCGTCGGCGCGTGGGCCGAGGCTCTGGTCAGCCGACGGGCCGCGTGGACCAGGAGGGTCAGGGCGCCGATCCCGCAGGCGGCCGTCGGAACACCGGCCGGGCCGCAGGCGGCGACCAGGATCTCCACGGGGACGCTCAGGAAGCCGCAGCCGGGCAGGCGGCCGGCGAAGGGCAGGGCCACGGCGACTGCCTCGGCGGTGGCCGTCGCGGTGAGGACCAGCCTGGAGGCGTGGGCGTGACCGTGCACGGTGAGCAGCCGGGCGAGCAGCAGCAGGGCACCCAGGGTGAGGCCCTGCGGATGGGCGGCCGGCTCGCCGAGCACCGCGCCGGTGAGCGCGAGCAGGGCCGCGAGAGCGCCAACGTACGCGGCGACCGTGCCGAGCAGCAGGGGCCGTACGGAGGCGGAGAAGTCGGCCAGGCCTCGGCTGGACGAGAGCCTGCGGCGGGCTCCGGCGGTGAAGAGGTGAGCGCACCCGGCGGCGGGCGCGTAGGACAGCGCCAGCGCCAGGACGGGGCCGGCGGTGACGGGCCACGGGTCGTCGGCGGTGCCGTGCGGAAGGGCGTCGGGCCCGCCGGTGAGGGCGTTGTCGAGGAGTCCGTCGCCGAGGAGGGCGTAACCGACCAGCCAGCAGGTCCAGGTGCTCGTGCTGCGCGTCGCGGCGCTCAGCGGCCCCCGACGCAGTGCCGCACCCAGGGCCAGGGTCACGGCGAGGACACCGACGGCGGCGGCGATCAGGCGCGGCCGGCCCTCGGTGAGCCGCAGGCAGGCCACGGCGACGCCGCACAACGCGCCGGGCAGCAGGGCGAGGACGACTCCGGCGGCGCGTGGCCCGCGTGGCCGGGACACCGGCCCTTCCACGGGGCGTGCCGGGCCGTCGCCCTCGCGCGGGACACGGGCGTACATCTCCTCGGCCAGGGAGAAGACGTCCCGATGGCGGAAGCGTGCGGCGGTCCGGTCAGTGACGCCGTGCGCCTCCAGGCCCGCCGCGATCTCCAGCGGGTCCACGGCGCGTTCGCACAGGTCGCGGTGCCGGTGCAGCAGTCCCTTGACGGGGTCCGCCGCGCCGGAGCGGCGTACGGCCGTCGCGGCCCCGGACCGCGCCCCTCGGCCGTCGCGGGCCGCTCCGCCGGCGACGACTCCCCCGGCGCCTCCCCCACGGCCGGCGTCAACAGGGCCGCCACCCCCGCGCGGGACACCTTCACGACCACCGGTCCCACGGACGTCGTCCCCCAGGGCCCCGCTCCCACAACCGGCACCACACCCACAACCGGCACGACACCCACACCCGAGCCTGCCACGACAGCAACCCTCAGCACGGCCCGGAGAGGGGCCGAAGCCCTCGCGAGCCCGCCCGCCGCCGCTCTCCGGACCTCGGTCCCCCGCCGCAGAACGCACGTACTCCCCCTCATCCGTCCCGTCGGCCAGACACATCCGTGAGCGTTCGTCCCAGGCGCCCGGGCTGCGCGGAGTCTCGGGCCGGTCCAGTTCGCCGATGCCGCTCATCGGGCCGCCCCCTCGGTCGCCGGCACCGCGGCCGTGGCTCGGACGGGGCCGTCCGTCGCCCAGCCCGGAACGCTCCGGCGTGGGCCGGGGCCACCGCAGACCGGCACACGGGCGACGGCGGGGTCGCTCCAGTGGCCGGGGACGTGGGCCTCGGCGGGAACGCCGAAGGGGAGGGGTTCGCCGGTGTCGTCGAGGACGACACGACGGACCGGCGTGCGCGAGAGGATCTCCAGGTAAATGCCGTGAAATGCCGCGATGTTCTGCTCGACGGTGAACAGCTCCAGTGCGCGGGCGCGCGCGGCGGCACCCAGCCGGTCACGGCGCTCGGGGTCGCGCAGCAGCGCCACGCACGCCTCGGCGAGCGCCCGCGGATTGCGCGGGGGCACGACCAGCCCGGTACCGCCGATGGCCTCCACCACCGCGCCGACGTCCGTCGACACCGTCGCGCGGCCGCAGAACATGGCCTCGACGAGCCCGGACGGGAACCCCTCGACCACGCTGGAGAGCACCACCAGGGCGCCCGAGGCGTACGCGTCGGCGCGGGACGGCAGTTCGGGTCCGCCGGTCTCCTCGAAGGCGACCGGGTTGCGCCCGACGGCGTGCGGACCGTCGGCCTCGTCCGGGAAGAGCTGCGCCGCCAGTGCCTTGCAGTGGGCGAGGTAGGCGGCGCCCTCCGGCCCTGACGGGGTGCCGACGATCCTGAGGCGCGTCCCGGGCTCGGCCCTGCGGATCTCCGCGAAGGCGTGCAGCAGCGAGACCAGGTCCTTGGCCGGCTCGACGCGTCCGACCCAGACGAGGGTCTGCGGGTCGGCGCACTCCGGGGACTCCGCCGCGTGGGCGAAGGGGGTCGCGTCCATGCCGGGGTGGACCGTGCGCAGCTTGGCGCGGTCGGCCCCGCAGCGCTCCTGCCAGCGGCGGGCGTGTGCGTTGCCGGACGTGATCACGGTTGCGCGCCGGTAGGTCTCGGCGGCCAGCCGACCGTGGAAGGAGGCGAGCAGGGTGCGTATCGCGGGCGAGGAATCGGGTTCCGTCAGGTAGTGCGTCCGCAGCCGCACGCCGTACTCGGTCACGAGCAGGGGGACGTCGCAGAAGTGCCGTGCGAGCAGGCCGGGCAGGGCGGCCGTGCCGCCGGAGGCCGCGTGGCACAGGTCCACCGAGCCGAGGTCGTCGTCCTCGTACCAGTCCAGGGACAGGGGGCGCAGGGCGCGTTCGAGGCGCGCGGCGACGGTCAGCAGGTCGGGAACGCGCGCCTGGCGTGCGGAGCTGTGGGCGCCGGGCGCGCGACAGGCGCGTTCGAGGGCACGGACGGCGGTCTCCGAGCGGAGTGCGGCGGGCAGCCCGCCCTCGTCGCGGGCGAGTTCGGCGAGCCCGTACAGCGCGCAGGCGAAACGGTCCGCCTCAAGGGCCGACCGCACTTCCGCCCCCTCACCCGACGCCGCTTCCGACGCCCCTTCCGACTCCCTGCCCGCACTCGCGGACGGTCCTCCGGGTGCTGCGGCGCACAGGACCGCCGCCAGCTCGCCGTAGCACTCGGCGAAGCGCCGGCGCGCGCGCCGTCCGTGGACGATGCCGTCATCCACGGACTCCCACAGCGGTGCGGTGCGCACCCCGCCGACCTGCGCCGGCAGCGGCACCCAGCCCCCGGCCTCTTCCTCCGCACTGCGGCTGAGGGCGTAGACGTCGAACTCGTGCCGGTCCAGGCCGCGCACGAGCCGGTCGCACCAGAGTCCGGCCTCACCGCCCACATACGGATAGCCACCCTCCGTAAGCAGTCCGATGCGCACGCGCGCACCCCCGATCTCCCGTTTGGGGAGCCGCCGTTGGCCCGGCGGCTCGCAGCGGGACGAACGTATGCGGACAAGGAGGTGGCGCGACGGACGGTTGTCCATCGCGCCACCAGAAGGGGTGAACGGTCGTAACTTTCCCGCGCGAGACGCGTTCGGTCGCGCTAGGAGATCAAGCAGTCACCGAATGCGATGCACTGGCCTGGCCCGGCCCGGCCAGCCCCCTGTCAACTGTTCGGGTAGGCCCAGGGGTTAGGGCGGCAGTCGATCCCGTCGTGGTCGACGAACTTCGTCTGCTGCTGCATGACCGGGGCGAGTTCGCCGTCCTTGTCGCAGGTGACGTGGTTGAAGCCGATGCGGTGACCGACCTCGTGGTTGATCAGCATCTGCCGGTAGGCGTGGATCGCATCGCCGTACGGTTCGGCGCCCTGCGCCCACCGGTAGGCGTTGATCATCACCCGCTGGGTGGCGGCCGAGTCGCAGGACACGTTGTCCTCGGTGGTGTCCAGGCCGGACTTGGCGCACCACTCGGCGGTGGTCCCGGGGCTGGCCAGGGTGATGACGAAACTGGGTTGGCCCGACTCGATGCGTTCGAAGGTGCGGGCGCCGTTGTGGGCCCAGCTCCGGTCGTCGTTGAGCGTCTTCTGCACGGCCTCGGCGAAGAGTTCGCCGTCGAGGCCGAGCCCCTGCTCCACGTCGATGCGGTAGGTGTACCGCTGCCCCTTCCCGGTCCCCTTGGCGATGCCCGGGACCGCGTCGAACTTCCCCGACCCCTTGAAGGTGGCGCTGAGCGGGTACGTCCTGCCCATCTTCTGCTCGTACGTCAGCGGCTTCGCGGACGTGGAGGCGGAGGGCGTCGGCCGTGCGTCGTCCCGTGACGCGGAGCCGTCGGCGTCCCGGGCCCGGTCCGCGGCCGACTGGGAGCGCGTGTCGCCCCCGTCCGTCCCGTCGGCCACCTGACCGGCCACGACGACGGCCAGCACCGTGGTGACGGCGGCCGCCGCGATGCCGGTGAAGGTCCGGCCCTTGGCGCCCTTGGCCGACGCGGGCTCACCCGTCGGCGACCGGTCCTCGGCGTCGTCGAGGACACCCCCGCCCCCGCCCCCGCGCCCGGCGGCATTCCCGTCGGCGGCGCCCCAGTCGGTGACGGAGGCGTAGGGGTCGGCGGGCCGCGCCGTGCCCGGCGCGCGGCGTGCGGGACGGGTCGCGAAGACGTCGTCGTCCGCGTCGGAGGCATCCGCGTCGAAGGCGTCGAGGTACTCCTGCCGCGGCCCTTCCCCGGGCGCCCGCCGCTGCCGCGGAAGGGGCGCGGCCGTCGCGGAGGGCGCCGGGGCGCCACCGGTGCCCACTCCGGGTGCGGGGCCGTACCCGGCACCGGACCGGCTGTTCAACTCGCCCCAGCCGCCACCGGGTTCCCGCTGCTCGGGGTGGCCGCCCCGGACCCCCGGCACACCCGCGCCCTGCACGGGGGTACCGCCCGGGAACCCGGGTACGCCCCGGGCGGGGGTGCCGTCGGGAAGCCTGGGGACACCCCGGCCCGGTGTGCCGTCCACCGGCCGCGGGAACTCGTGGGCCGGCGTGCCGCCCGGGAACGGCGCGCCGGTGCCGCCTCCCCGGCCCGGCCCGGGACCCGCGTACCCCAGGTGCATGCCCAGGGTCTCCCCGGGCGCCCCCCGGAACGCCTCCCGCGCCCTCTGGTCTCCCTGTTGCCCGTACGGCCCCTGCGCGGTCCCGTTGGACGGGCGCGGCGGTTCCGGGGCCGGCCCGCCGGTGCGCTTCTCACGTGTGGCGGCGTTCTCCGCGGCGTCGGCCCTGGGGGCGGGCCCACGGCGGCTGTGGCGTCCCACTTCGCGCCTCAGCCTCCTGTTGTCTGGTTGGCGGGCTCGCCGTCGACGGCCCCGTCGGTCCTTTCGCCACCCGTCGGACTTCCGCTGTCCACGGCGTCCGGTCCGTCCGCGGTGTGCGCGGCGCCCCCGGTGTCCGCGAGGAGTTCACGGAACGCCGTGGCCACGGCCTCCGGATACTCCATCATCGCCACGTGTCCGGCGTCCGGCAGGGTCAGCAGCCGGGAGTCGCGGAAGGCACGGGCGGCCCGCTGGGCCATGCGGTAGCCGACGAGTTGGTCCCGTCCACCGTAGACCAGGAGCGTGGGTGCGAGAACCCGCTCGGCCTGTCGCCACAGCCCGTGCTGGCCCCCCACCGTGTACGCGTTGACGAGTCCCCGGGTGGAACGGGCCATCGCGTCCCAGAAGTACGGCAGCCGCAGCCGCCGCTCCATCTCCTCCACGGCGTTGCGGAAGCCTTCCGGCGTCACCCGCCCGGGGTCGCCGTAGCACAGCGCGGTCACACCGCGGACCCGCTGCTCCGCCGTCCACTCCCGGGTGAGCCGGTTGAACAGCGGCACCACTCCGGGCAGCGCCAGCAGTCCCGTCGGCACGGCGGTGCGCTGCACGCGGATCTCCGGCAGCGCGGGCGAGACCAGGGTCAGCGTCCGCACCAGGTCGGGCCGCGCCGCGGCGACGCGGGTCGCGACGGCGCCGCCCAGCGAGTTCCCGAAGAGGTGCACGGGGCCCCGCCCGGCGGCGTCGAGGTGACGGACGACCGCACGCGCGTGGCCCGTGATCGAGTAGTCGCCGTCGTCCGGCGGCGGGGAGTCGCCGAACCCGGGCAGGTCGAGGGCCTCGCTGTCGACGACCCCGTCCAGCAGCGGCATGAGCGCGGACCAGTTCTGCGAGGAACCGCCGAGGCCGTGGACGTAGAGGGCGGGCGGCAGCCCCTCGCGGGCGGGCGGTCTCGACCGCACCGTCAGGGTGACGCCGGGAAGGCGGACCGACCTGAGCCGCTCCCCGTCCGCGACCCCGACGGCCGCGACCTTCGGCAGCACGTTGGCGGGCGGCGCGGAGGGCGGATCGGTCGCAGACATGCGGCAATGTTACGAGACGATCACGCAGTGGCTCATGTGTTCGCCGTCACAGACAGTTCGCCGTCACAGGCAGGTTCGACGCCACAGGCAGGTTCGCCGTCGCAGACAGTTTCGCCGTCACAGACAATGCGGTGACGGCCCGCGTGCGGGGTACGCATGCCATCGGGGCGAGGGCCGGCCGCGAGGACCGGGACGGGCGACGCATGGCATCCGGACCGGGAGTCTCCTACGCTCGTGAAGTGGGCACCCGCGTGTGGCCCCTGCACCCCAGGGACGTTCGTAGGAAGGGAGCCCAGCATGACCGTCGACCCGACCGACCCCGAGACCTTCGCCGACGAGGTGCCGGAAGCGGAGGAACGCGACGTGGAGGCACCCGACGCCGACACGGCCGAGCAGCGGGCGGACGTCGGGCAGGAGCGCGACGAACCGCTGACGGACGTCGACCCGGATCGCGCCAACGAGGCCGACCTCGCCGAACAGGCCCGGGTCGTCTCGCACGACGAGGACGACTACCGCTGAGGCGGGCGCCGGCGGGGCCGGTGCCGCCGAGGCGCCCACCGCCGGCGCCGCACAGGACAGGACTGCGCCGGACAGGGGCAGGAGGGAGGCCGTTTTTTGCCCGCCCTGATCCTTTTTGAAACCTCTCGTGTGGTTCTGGCCACCGTCCGGTCCGTGAAATTCTGCGCTCGCGGCTCACACACCGCGGTTACCGAAAAGTACGATGTCGACGCGGCGCACACCGCACGAGGACGACTATGGGAGGCGGCGTGACAGCCATCGAGCAGACAGAGGCGGTACGCCCGCGGGGCACACGCCTTCCCCGCCGAGCCCGACGCAACCAGTTGCTGGGCGCCGCACAGGAAGTCTTCGTGGCCCAGGGGTACCACGCGGCCGCGATGGACGACATCGCCGAGCGCGCCGGGGTCAGCAAGCCGGTGCTCTACCAGCACTTCCCCGGCAAGCTCGACCTCTACCTCGCCCTGCTGGACCAGCACTGCGAGGCGCTGATCCAGTCCGTGCGCAGCGCGCTCGCGTCGACCTCCGACAACAAGCAGCGCGTCCGCGCGACGATGGACGCGTACTTCGCCTACGTCGAGGACGACGGCGGCGCGTTCCGACTGGTGTTCGAGTCGGACCTGACCAATGAGCCCGCCGTGCGCGAGCGCGTGGACAAGGTCACCAACGAGTGCGCCGAGGCGATCTGCGACGTCATCGCCGAGGACACCGGCCTCTCGCGCGCGGAGTCCATGCTGCTGGCCTCCGGCCTGGGCGGCCTCGCGCAGGTGGTGGCGCGTTCCTGGCTGCACAGCGACCGCAGCGTCCCGCGCGACCAGGCGGTGCAGCTCCTGACCTCGCTGGCCTGGCGCGGCATCGCGGGCTTCCCGCTGCACGGCACCGAGCAGCACTGATCAGCACTGACCGCCACCGCGCGGATTCTGTTCCCGTCGGCTGTTCGCTCCTGGCGTTCTCCGGCGCAGCGTGTACGTCCCCTCACCGGGCTAATGTGTGCTGGTACGGCGCGTAAGATCGCGCACTCACTGACCGTCGGAGGGACATAGCCGTGGAGGTCAAGATCGGCGTGCAGCACGCGCCCCGCGAGATCGTTCTGGAGAGCGGTCAGAGCGCCGAGGAGGTCGAGCGCGTGGTGGGCGAGGCGCTGGCCGGCAAGTCGCAGCTGCTGAGCCTCGTGGACGAGCACGGCCGCAAGGTCCTGGTGCCGGCCGACCGTCTCGCCTACGTCGAGATCGGCGAGCCGGCTCCGCGCAAGGTGGGCTTCGGCGCGCTGTAGTCGGCGACGCGGACGACGGACGCTGACGGGTGGGCCCGGCGGGAATCTCCGCCGGGCCCACCCGTCTTCGCGTTCACCCGCCGCCGTCCTCCCGTTCACGCCCCGCCTCCCGTTCATGCCCCGCCTCCCGATCGCATCCCGCCTTCCGGTTCGCATCCCGCCTCCGGTTCGCATTCACATACGGAGCACAGTTCACCCACAGGGGGAGGATTGTGTTCCGCAGGTCAGGGGTAAGTCGGCTGTGACCGTTTGGGGCAGGCCGGCCGCGTGGGAGGGACCCCGACATGCTCTTGGAAGCGTTCAGCGCCGCGATCCTCGGATTGACCCTGGCATGGGCCGCCGCGCGCCGTCTGCCCCACCGCCTGCCCGCCCGGCTCCTGGTCCTGCCGACCGGTGTCGCGGGGGCCCTCTTCGGGGCGTTCGTCACGCACACCGCGCTGGGCGCCGGAGGGCTCGTGCCGGTGCTCCTGGGTTCTGCGACGCTCTCCGCGGCCTCGCTCTCGCTGCTGCTGCGTCCCGCGGGACGGCTCCGGCGCAGCTCGGCGACCGCCTGACGGCAGCCGCCGCACCGCCGGAGCACCGCGTTCGGGGACACCCGGCCGGAGCCCCGCGTTCGGGGACACCCGGCCGGAGCCCCCCGGGCGGGCAGGGCGGGCCGGCAGAGGTCAGGCGGCCAGCCCCAGCGCCGCCATCCGCTTCGTGTGCGCCTCGGTGATCCGGGAGAACATCTTGCCGACCTCCGCCAGGTCGAAGCCGTCCGCGACCCCGCCCACGAGCATCGTCGACAACGCGTCCCGGTCGGCCACCACCCGCTGGGACTGCGAGAGCGCCTCCCCCATCAGCCGCCGTGCCCACAGGGCGAGCCGCCCGCCCACGCGGGGGTCGGCGTCGATCGCCGCGCGCACCTTCTCCACGGCGAACCCGGCGTGCCCGGTGTCGTCGAGCACGGCGAGGACCAGCTCGCGGGTGTCCGAGTCGAGGCGGGCGGCGACCTCGCGGTAGAAGTCACTGGCGATGGAGTCGCCGACGTAGGCCTTGACGAGCCCTTCGAGCCAGTCGGAGGGGTCGGTCTGCTTGTGGAAGCCGTCGTAGGCGGCCACGAACGGTTCCATGGCCCCCGTCGGCTCCTCGCCGATCTCGGCCAGCCGGTCGCGCAGCCGCTCGAAGTGGTGGAACTCCGCGGACGCCATCTTGGCCAGCTCCGCCTTGTCCGCCAGCGTGGGCGCCAGCTTGGCATCCTCCGCGAGCCGCTCGAACGCCGCCAGCTCGCCGTACGCGAGGGCGCCGAGCAGGTCCACGACCGCGGCGCGGTACTGCGGGTCGGCCGCGGCCGACTCCCAGTCCCTGGCGGCGACCGGGGTGGCTCCGGCGCTGCCCGGGGTACCTGCGGTTCCGGCGGTCTCGGTGGGTGCGTCTGCGGCGGTGCCAGGCTTGTCAGAGCTCGTCATGCAGCGCACAATAGTCCGCTCTTCGGGGGTGGTAAGGCCCTGGTCAGTGAGTGTGACGACGACTACGTGAGCAAATCGGCCATCGCGTGTGCGCGAATCCGGGGTATGGTGGTAAAGCGCCTGCCGAGTATGTGACGTACGGGTACGTGACATCGTCGTCGGGCCGCACGCATGAGGATGCCCGGTCGGTGGCCCGATCGGCTCCGACCCGACAAGCCCTCCTGCCGTACGCCGAACTGCGTACGGAGCCCGGAGGGGGACCCTCAGTGGTACGAGCGCTGGAGCGTCGACAGAGGTCCCGTGTCTCACGGCTCACCCGTAAGGCAGCCGACGTCCCCGACACGGTCCGGCACGACCCGCGCGCTCGCCTCGCACCACGCACACAGAAGAGGCAGCACCCTGACTACGACGTTCCGATCCCTCGGGATCCTCCCCGAGACCGCCGAAGCCCTCGAAGCCGTCGGCATCACCAACCCCTTCCCGATCCAGGAGCTGACGCTCCCCGTGGCCCTGTCGGGCACGGACGTGATCGGCCAGGCCAAGACCGGCACCGGCAAGACGCTGGGCTTCGGCCTCCCGCTCCTCGAGCGCGTCACCGTCCCCGCCGACGTCGAGGCGGGCCGCGCGGCGCCCGAGTCCCTCACCGACGCCCCGCAGGCCCTCGTCGTCGTCCCGACGCGCGAGCTGTGCCAGCAGGTCACCAACGACCTCCTCACCGCCGGCAAGGTGCGCAACGTCCGCGTCACCGCGATCTACGGCGGCCGGGCCTACGAACCTCAGGTGGAGGCCCTGAAGAAGGGCGTCGACGTGATCGTCGGCACCCCGGGCCGCCTGCTGGACCTGGCGGGCCAGAAGAAGCTGAGCCTCAAGCACGTCAAGTGCCTGGTCCTCGACGAGGCCGACGAGATGCTCGACCTGGGCTTCCTGCCCGACGTCGAGAAGATCATCAACATGCTGCCGGCCCGGCGCCAGACCATGCTGTTCTCGGCGACCATGCCGGGCGCGGTCATCGGACTCGCCCGCCGCTACATGTCGCAGCCGACGCACATCCGCGCCACCTCGCCGGACGACGCGGGCGCGACGGTGGCGAACACCAAGCAGTTCGTCTACCGCGCGCACAACATGGACAAGCCCGAGATGGTGGCCCGCATACTGCAGGCCGAGGGCCGCGGTCTGGCCATGGTCTTCTGCCGCACCAAGCGCACCGCCGCCGACCTTGCCGACCAGCTCAAGCAGCGCGGTTTCGCCTCCGGCGCGGTCCACGGCGACCTCGGCCAGGGCGCCCGCGAGCAGGCCCTGCGCGCCTTCCGCAACGGCAAGGTGGACGTGCTCGTCTGCACCGACGTCGCCGCCCGCGGCATCGACGTCGAGGGCGTGACGCACGTCATCAACTACCAGTCGCCGGAAGAGGAGAAGACGTACCTCCACCGCATCGGCCGCACCGGCCGCGCGGGCGCGAAGGGTACGGCGATCACCCTGGTCGACTGGGACGACATCCCCCGCTGGCAGCTGATCAACAAGGCTCTCGACCTGGGCTTCAACGACCCGGCCGAGACCTACTCCACCTCCCCGCACCTGTACACCGACCTCGGCATCCCCGAGGGCACCAAGGGTGTCCTGCCGCGCTCCGAGCGCACCCGCGCCGGTCTCGACGCGGAGGAGCTCGAGGACCTGGGCGAGCCGGGCGGACGCGGTGGCCGCGGGCGCGGCGACCGGAGCGGCCGGGGCGGCCGTGACGACGCGCGCTCCGGCGACCGCGACCGCGACCGCCCGTCCCGGACGACGCCGCGCCGTCGCCGTCGGATGCGCGGCGGTGCCCCGGTGGACGCGGAGGCCGCCGCGAGCCCCGCGGCCGAGGCCGTGACCGGCGGTGCGGACGGCGCCGCCGACGAGGGGCCCCGCACACTGCGCCGCCGGCGCCGTACGCGCGGCGGGGAGCCGTCGCGCCGTCCGGAGACGGCCGCGACGACCGAGGTCCCCGCACCGCAGACCGCCGAGGTCAGCGCTCCCGCGCCTTCCGAGGTCGCGGAGGCCGTGGCGGAGGTCGTGACCGACGCCCCGGCGAAGCCGCGCCGCCGCCGTACCCGCAAGGCCGCGGAGGCCCCGGTGGCCGCCGAGGCGACGTCCGTTGAGGCCCAGGCCGTCGTCGAGTCCCCCGCCGTCGTCGAAGCCCCGGCGGTCGTCGAGGCCCCTGCGGCCGAGGCTCCCGTCGAGAAGCCGCGCCGCCGCACCCGCAAGGCCACGGCCGCCGAGGAAACGGTGGACACGGCAGAAGCCACGGCCGAGTCGGCCGAGACCAAGCCGAAGGCGCGCCGCACCCGGAAGACGGCTGCTGCGAAGGCCGAGGCCCCCGCCGAGGCAGCCACCGACACCGCCGAAGGCACCGAGGCCAAGCCCAAGACCCGCCGCACCCGCAAGACGGCCGACGCCACCGCACCGGGAACCCACCGCACCGGCACCGGAGGCCGAAACCGAGGCCAAGCCGCGCCGCACCCGCAAGACGGCCGCCGCCAAGACCGAAGCCCCCGCCGAGGCAGCCACCGACACCGCCGAAGGCACCGAGGCCAAGCCCAAGACCCGCCGCACCCGCAAGACCGCCGCCGTCGGCGAGGCCGCCGCGGAGATTCCGGCGCAGGCATCGCAGGAGCCGGAGGCCGCACCGCGGCGTCGGACCCGTAAGGCCGCGGCCGCCGTCGAGGCGCCCGTCGAGGCCGCCGACGCGGTGGAGGCGAAGCCGAAGGCCCGGCGCACCCGCAAGGCGGCCGCCGCCCCGCAGCCCGTGGAGGCCGGCGCCCCCGGACGCCCGCGCGTACCGGCTGCGTACCGCGCGCGGTGAGTTCGCCGTCGTCGACTCACCGGTGGCCCACGGGGTCGCGCCGAGGGGCGTGGTGGTGATGCTGCCTGGGTTCACGGGGAGCAAGGAGGACTTCACGCTGCTGCACCGGCCGCTCGGTGCCCGCGGGTACCGCACGGTCGCCGTGGACGGGCGGGGACAGTACGAGTCGGACGGGCCCGAGCACGACGAGGCCGCGTACGCCCGGCCCGAGCTGGCCCGGGACGTGCTGGCGCAGGTCGCCGCCCTCGGGACGCGTGTGCATCTCCTCGGGCACTCCCTTGGCGGTCAGATCGCGCGGGCCGCCGTCCTGCTCGACCACGCCCCGTTCCTGTCCCTCACGCTGATGTCCTCGGGCCCGGCACGGATCTCCGAGTCCCAGCGGCGGCGGGTGAAGCTGCTGCGGGACGCGCTGGCCACGATGACGATGGCGGAGGTCTGGGAGGTGATGCAGGCCATGGGCCCACCGGAAGAGGCCGGCGCCCCGGCCCCCGCCCACGGCCCGGAGGACCCGGTACGCCTCCGCGACCGCTGGCTGGGCACCAGGCCGGCGCAGTTGCTCGCCACGGGGCGCCAGTTGTGCACCGAGCCGGACCTCGTGGCGGAGCTGGCCGCCGTGCCGCTGCCGTACCACGTGCTGTCGGGCGCCTACGACGACACCTGGCCCGTGCCCTTCCTGGACGAGATGGCCCTACGGCTGGACGCGCGCCGGACGGTCGTCGTGGGCGCCGAGCACTCCCCCAACACCGACCAGCCCCTGCCGACCGCCCGCGCCCTCGCCGGCTTCTGGGACGACCACCCCGGGCCGGCCTAGTACTGCGCCCGCAGGTGCTCCCAGAATCCGTCGCGCAGCGCCCGTCGCAGGTCGGCCTGGCCGCGCAGGGAGTACTGGAGCAGCCCCTCGGCCTCGACCAGCAGGTCCTGGTCCACGGAGCCGGGGAGGTAGGGGTGGCCGGGGAGCAGCTCCACCAGGGTGTCGCGGCCCCGTTCCGCGAGCCACTTCGCCGCGATCTGCGCGCCCGTGAAGCGGACGTCCTCGCGCGCGGGGCGCGGGGCGACCGGCCCCTCGACGGAGTGGGCCGCGCGCCGGGAGACGTACGGCTTGAAGAAGTCGAGGTCGAGGGTGCGCTGGCTGTCGACCTCCCAGAGCAGCGGCTCGGCCTGGTTGCGGCCCTCCGGCGTCTCGATGCCCCACAGGTGGACGCGGGCGCCGTACCCCTGGGCCGCCTCGACTGCCGACACCAGGTCCTCGTCGCCGCCGAGCAGGGCCGCGTCGCTGATCGCGCGGTGCCGGGCGAGGGACTCCAGGTCGGTGCGGATGAGGGAGTCGACGCCTTTCTGCTGGTTGTTCGCGTTCAGATTGCCCAGGCGGACCTTGACGTCCGGCAGCTCGGCGATGGACTGCTGCTCGGCGGTGTGAATGCGGCGCCGGGCGCCGTCGTACCAGTACACGCGCAGCAGGCGGCTGTCCGCGAAGACGGTGCGGGCCCGGTCGATGAGCGCCTCGATCAGCCCCTCGGCGTCCAGGTCGAAGGCCCTGCGGTCCTCGGTCCCGGCGACCAGCCGACCCGCCGCCGCGTACAGGTACCCGGCGTCGACGAAGATCGCGTGGGTCGAGGGGGTCTTCGCCACCTCGGCGAGCATGCGCTGGAGCAGCTCGTTCGTGCGATCGATGCGAGCGTTCAGGGGGGCGAGGTCGTCGTTCATCACCTCCATTGTCCCGGCCGTCACGCTACGAACACAACCGGTCCCGGTCAGTCTTGCGGCCGGCACTTGCCCGCCGGACCCGCCCTCGCCCCCGTAACAAGCGACTTACTTGTCAGTAATTAGCCGTGCGAAAAATTTCCTTAGCGTAGGGAATGTTTGCAGAGGGCATCCCGTTGACCACTACGGGAGCCCGGGCACCGACGACCCAGGAGCCACACCAGTAGTTCTCCGCAGGGGGATGACCAGATCAAGGGAGAGGCCATGCGCTTTGAAGTCATGCGACTCGACGACGTCGACGGGACCCCCGTGGACACGACTGTCGTGGACGCCGCCTCCGTGAACCGCATCGTTCAGCAGGCCGCCGCCATCGGGCAGCGCCTGTGGATCCGCCCCGCCGAGACCTCGGCCTTGTAACGCGGACCGTTCGCACCTGCACGGAGCCCCCGCACGGAATGCCGTGCGGGGGCTCCGTCGTCGCGCGTCGCGCTCACGCACCCTGGACCACCTGCGTGACGCCGTTGATGATCTGCTGCACGGCGATCGCGGACAGCATCATGCCGGCGAGGCGGGTCACCAGGACCACGCCGCCGTCCTTGATCACCCTGATGATCAGCAGCGAGTACCGCATCACCAGCCACAGCACCACGTGGATCGCGAGGATCGCCGCCCACACCGAGACCTGCGTGGTCACGCTGTCCGCCTTCTGCACGGCCAGGATGACCGACACGATCGCCCCGGGCCCGGCGAGCAGGGGCATGCCGAGCGGGACGAGGGCGACGTTGACGTCCTTGGTCTGCTTCGGCTCGTCCGTCTTGCCGGTGAGCAGGTCGAGGGCGATCAGCAGGAGCAGCAGTCCGCCCGCGATCATCAGGGCAGGCACGGAGACGTGCAGGTAGTCCAGGATCTGGTGCCCGAGCAGCCCGAAGACCGTGATCACGCCACCGGCGACGCAGACTGCCTGGAACGCCATCCGCCGCTGCACCTTGGCGGGTCGGCCGGCAGTCAGCGCGAGGAAGATCGGGGTGATCCCGGGGGGATCCATGATGACAAAAAGGGTCAGGAAGAGAGAGCCGAAGACGGCGACGTCGAACATGGGTGTGTTACTGGCCTTGCGGAAGAGAAGGAAGGGGTGGAGGAGGTCGCGCGGGGGTGAGGCTCAGACCCCGCCGGCCCCCGGCACGGGGAACGCCCCGAACGCCCGACGCGTGATCTCCCCGTAGACCTCGGGGTCGGTCGTGTACTCGCCGAGCACACAGGTCTTGCGGCTGCCGTGGTAGTCGCTCGAGCCGGTCACCAGCAGGCCCAGCTCCTTCGCCGTCCCGCGCAGCCGTGCCCGCGTGTCCGCGTCGTGGTCCATGTGGTCGACCTCGATGCCGTCGAGCCCGGCGGCCGCCAGCTCGGCGATCGCGGCCTCGGACACCGTGCGGCCCCGCTTGACGGCGGCCGGGTGCGCGAACACGGCGACGCCGCCCGCACCCTTGATCAGCCGGATCGCCTCGAAGGGGTCGGTCTCGTGCTTCTGCACGTGGGCCCGGCCGCCGTCGGCCAGCCAGTCCGGGGTGAAGGCGTCGTTCACGGTCGGGACGACGCCCAGTTCCACGAGGGCGGAGGCCACGTGCGGACGGCCGACCGAGCCGCCCCCGGCGATCCTGGCGACCTGCTCCCAGGTGACCGGCACGCCCAGCTCGTTGAGCCTGGCGACCATGGCCCGGGCCCGGGGCACCCGGTCGTCCCGGACCAGCTCGCGCTCGGCGAGCAGGGCGGGCTCCTCGGGGTCGAAGAGGTAGGCCAGCATGTGCATGCTGACGCCGTCGAGGCGGCAGGAGAGCTCGGCGCCGGTGACGAGGGTGAGCCCCTCGGGCAGCGCGGCGATCGCCTCGGCGTGACCCCGGGTGGTGTCGTGGTCGGTCAGCGCGACGACGTCAAGGCCGGTCGCGGCGGCCTTGCGCACCAACTGGGCCGGGGTGTCCGTGCCGTCGGACGCCGTGGAGTGGGTGTGCAGATCGATGCGCACGACGCTGACTCCAGGCGGTGACGGGACGGGTGGGGACACTCAAGGATAACCAGAACCCAGCCCCCCGCCGTCACACCCGCAGCACCACTGCGCCCCCTACACCCCCGGCCCACCGGCGCCCGCGCCACCCCCGCACCCCATCCACACCGGGCCCCCATCCGCACCGGGCCCGCACCCGCACCCGCACCCGCACCGGCACCGGCACCGGCACCGGCGGAGCGTCACGGCACCGTCGGCTCGATCAGTCGCGGCGACAGCGCCCCGCACGGCACCAGCTCCACCTCGGCACCCGCGTCCCGCAGGTCGGTCAGCACCAGTTCCTCGTACATCAGCAACCCCGACCGCTCGGGCCACACGACGGCCCACAGCCACATCCCGAGGGCCTCACCGGCGAAGACGGCACGGTCGACGGGGCCGCCGGAGACGTGCCAGAGCGGGGTGGGCCGGCCCGCGGCCAGGACCTTGACCTGGGGCGGCTTCTCGACGTCCATGTACGGACCGGGGTCGGGGGCGTCCAGGCCCGCGTACCGCGCACCCAGACCGACGCCGAGCTCCTCGGCGACCAGGATCAGCTCACCGATGCCGCCCAGCGGACCGGGCCCGGAACAGGCGACGGCGGTCGCCCGGCCGCCGCTGCGGTCGTCCCCCGCGCAGGCGACGCCGGTGAACAGCCAGCCGACCGGCAGCGGCCAGGGCATCCACACCGGCACCTGCGTGCGGTGCACCACGACGCCGAGCGCCTCGACGCTGGGCGGGAGCACGGGCTGCAGCGGGTGCACGGTTCCGTGCAGGTCGCACTGCCAGGAATCGGCGAAGAGGCCGGGAGCCCTGACCCGGCCACCACACTTCGGGCAACTGGGTTCGCCCCTCATAGAGCCCCACGGTCCTACCCTCGCCCGCCCACGTCAAGGACGATCACCCATCCGGTCGGGAGGGTGCCGGACGGGCCCGCCACCCGATAACTAGGTGCATGTTGCATTAATTAGCAGAGCTAACTTACTATGTGTATACGCCAACCATTTGGCACCGTCTCGTCGGCATTGGAGAGCAAGCAATGGATCCCTTCGACGCGGGTGCGGGCGGCATCCTGCGGCAGCCCAAGGCCGTGTGGGCGACCGCGGGAGCCTCCGTCGTGGCCTTCATGGGCATCGGGCTGGTGGACCCGATCCTCCCGTCCATCGCCAAGGGCCTGGACGCGAGCGCCGGACAGGTCTCGCTCCTGTTCACCTCGTACTTCCTCATCACCGCCCTGGCCATGCTGGTCACCGGCTTCGTCTCCAGCCGCATCGGCGGCCGCAAGACCCTGCTGCTCGGCCTGGCCTTCGTCGTGGTCTTCGCGGGCCTCGCCGGCACCTCCGACACCGTCGGCCAACTGGTCGGCTACCGGGCCGGCTGGGGACTGGGCAACGCCCTGTTCGTCTCGACGGCCCTCGCGGTGATCGTCGGCGCGGCGGCCGGGGGCAGCGCCGCCGCGATCCTGCTCTACGAGTCCGCCCTCGGCCTCGGCATGGCCTGCGGTCCGCTGCTGGGGGCGCTGCTCGGCGACGCGAGCTGGCGCTACCCGTTCTTCGGCACGGCCTTCCTGATGGCGATCGGCTTCCTGTGCATCTCGGTGTTCCTCAAGGAACAGCCGAAGCCGGCCCGCAAGACCTCGCTGCTCGACCCGATCAGGGCACTGGGCCACGGCGGCCTCGCCTCCGCCGCGGTCTCCGCGTTCTTCTACAACTACACGTTCTTCACCGTGCTGGCCTTCACCCCGTTCGTGCTGAACATGACGCCCTACAAGTCCGGCGCCGTGTTCTTCGCCTGGGGCGTGCTGCTCGCCGTCTTCTCGGTGCTGGTGGCGCCGCGCATGCAGCGGCGTTTCGGTTCGCTCAAGGTGCTCGGCGGCTCGCTGGTGCTGCTCGCGGCGGACGTGCTCGTGCTCGGGTACGGCAATCACACCGCCGCCATCGTCTGCACGATCCTGTCCGGCGCGTTCATCGGCGTGAACAACACCGTCTACACCGAGCTGGCCCTCGGGGTATCGGACGCGCCGCGTCCGGTGGCGAGCGCGGGCTACAACTTCGTGCGCTGGTTCGCCGCCGCGGCCGCGCCCTACTTCGCACCGAAGATCGAGGAGTGGACCGACGTCCACATCCCGTTCGTGGTGGCGGCGGTGACCGCCGTGCTCGGCGCGGCCGTGGTCGCCGTACGGCGCCGCGCGCTCACCCACGACGCGGAGGAGCTGGAGCCGAAGCACGCGGCCGAGGACTCGGTCACGGTCTTCGCCGACTGAGACCGGCCGCCCGGTGCGGGCGGGCGCGGCGCCGTACTGCGGCCGGCCGGAGCCGGTCGCCGCCCAACCCGCGAGACGCACCGGTGAGTTGTGTCACTCCGGTGCGTCAGTCCAGGGGTACGGACCTGCGGAACGGATCGCGCAGGTCCGTTCCGTGGTTCAGCCAGCGCTCCTGGAGGGCGGGCGCGCCGTGCACGCGCTTCCAGGCGGCCTCGTTCGGCGTCATCGGCAGCAGCGGCAGGAACCGCACCGGGTCCAGTGGGGCGTCCAGCTCCAGATCCTCCACCAGGCCGCCGGGCTCGGCGACCAGGACCGAGGTGAACGGGGCCCCGGGCCACAGCGGCTCACCGACGTCCAGCGAGGCGCCGGGCGCCACGATCACACCCTCGACCTGCGGGGACGCGGCCAGTACGGCGAGCGGGCGCAGCACCTTGCCGGTGTCGGCCGCCCCGGCCCGCACGGAGAGCAGCAGCTCGGCGCGGGGACCCTTGACCGGGTCGGCCAGCACCGCCGTGGGGTCCGCCATGGGCTGGGCCGACATCCCGAGGGTGGCGTAGCGGACGACGTCGCCCTCCTGGCCGGCGGCGGGGAAGCGCAGCACCTCGATGCGGTCGGCGCCGAGGAAGGTGACCGCCGCGCGCGCGTCCGGCTCGCCCAGCGCGGTGCGCAACCGGGCCTCGACCAGAGGAAGAACATCAGCCATGCGGCGAGCATAGAACTCGTCGCGAAGAGGCAAAGCGGCACCTTGACACGTCGGTCGACTGATACTCTGGGCCAGCGGTTCGGGGCAGCACGCAGCGCGTCGCGATCAAGTCCCCGACGCTGTGCAATCTCCCCTACGGGGAACCCCTCCAAACAAGGGGAATGGATCGTCCCTCACGAGGGACCGGCCGGAGGAGGTGGGGCTGGCATGGACCGAAGTCGACCGTGCAGTACCACTCGCTCTTCCGGCCACTGACCGAGCTGTTTTCGGTTCTTCCCGCTGCCGCTTCCGGTTCGCGCGCCTTCACACGGAAGAGCACTTCGTCCCGTTTTGCCTGATCTTTTGTCTGATCCGGTCCGCCGACGCGATCACCTTGGGTCCGTGTCGACCGCGCCGATCCGTGTCAGAAGCTGAATCAGCAGCGAAGTCGGTCACCGCGACGGTGCGGTGCCCCCCGCTTTGTGGACGCGCCGAGCACGCGTGGTCAGGACGTCCTCATTCCGGGCGGTTCCATCCGTCACCGGCCCTTTTCGCTGCCCGCCGCGAAGGAGCCTGCCATGTCGATGATCCGTGACCTGCGCGCCGTGGTCCGCCCGTCCCGTGTCTCCCTGCGCAAGGACAGCAGTCCCTACGACACCACCCGCGACCCGGCGACCGCCTCCGCCGTCGTCGACTGCGCGGTCTACCGCGACGGCAAGCGCGTGCGCACCGACGTGCCGCTCACCCCGCACACGGCGATGCGCCAGGTGCGCCGCGACGGCGGCTTCGTCTGGATCGGCCTGCACGAGCCCACCGAGGCCGAGTTCGCCGGTATCGCCCGGGAGTTCGGGCTGCACCCGCTGGCCGTGGAGGACGCCGTCCAGGCCCACCAGCGGCCCAAGCTGGAGCGCTACGACGACTCCCTGTTCACGGTCTTCAAGACCGTCCACTACGTCGACCACGACCAGCTCACCGCCAACAGCGAGGTCGTCGAGACCGGCGAGGTCATGTGCTTCACCGGGCGGGACTTCTTCATCACCGTCCGGCACGGCGGCCAGGGCTCGCTGCGCGCCCTGCGGTGCCGGCTCCAGGAGGACCCCGAGCTGCTGCTCAAGGGCCCCTCGGCGGTGCTGCACGCCATCGCCGACCACGTCGTCGACGGCTACATCGCGGTCGCCGACGCGGTGCAGGACGACATCGACGAGGTCGAGACGGAGGTGTTCTCGCCGGGCCGCAAGGGCACCCCGCGCGGCACGGACGCCGGCCGGATCTACCAACTCAAGCGCGAGGTGCTGGAGTTCAAGCGTGCGGTGGCGCCGCTGCTGCGTCCGATGCAGTTGCTCAGCGAGCGGCCGATGCGGCTGGTCGACCCGGAGATCCAGAAGTACTTCCGGGACGTCGCCGACCACGTGGCACGCGTGCAGGAGCAGGTCATCGGCTTCGACGAACTGCTGAACTCCATCCTCCAGGCCAACCTGGCCCAGGCGTCCGTCGCGCAGAACGAGGACATGCGCAAGATCACCTCGTGGGCCGCGATCATCGCCGTGCCGACCATGGTCTGCGGCGTGTACGGCATGAACTTCGACTACATGCCGGAGACGCACTGGAAGTACGGCTACCCGCTGGTCCTGTCGATCACGGTCGCCCTCTGCCTCGGCATCCACCGCACGCTCAAGCGCAACGGCTGGCTCTGAACCCGCCCGCGGGCCCGCGGATAGGGTGACCGCATGACTAGCGAGCTGCTCGAGAAGGCCCTGATCGAGGAGGCCACCAAGAAGTCCGGCCTCATCTGGGTCAAGGGCCCCGGGGTGCCCGCCCGGGCGCTGTGGCACGTCTGGCACGAGGGCGCGGCCTGCGTCGTCGGCGACGGCCCGGGCGAGCAGCCGCTGCCGGGGCTGGCCGACGGGGCCGCGGCCGAGGTGACGGTGCGCAGCAAGGACAAGGGCGGCCGGCTGGTCTCCTGGGCCGCGCGGGTCGTGGAGCTGCCGTCCGGCTCCCAGGCGTGGCAGGCGGCGGTCGGCGACCTCAAGGGCAAGCGGCTGAACGCCCCGGACGGCGAGGCGATGACCGACCGCTGGGCCCGCGAGTGCCGGGTGCTGCGCCTGGAGCCGACGGGGGCCACCGCGCCGCTGCCCGACGGCTCGCTGGCCCGGGCCCCGCTCGGGAGTCCGGCCACGACCCGGCACCCGGTGCCGGCGGGGCTGCCCCGGCTGCTGCTGAAGCGGCGGCGACGCCGGTAGGTCCGGTCCGGTTCAGGAGGCGGGCAGTTGTCCGCCGTAGTCCAGGGTGTCGTCCTTCGCCGGCTGCTCCAGCGCGAAGTCCTTGTTCCAGTCCGAGAAGCCGATCGTGCCCGCGCTGCCCGCCCGCACCAGGCGCAGCGGGTACGGCGTGCCCTCCAGGGAGACGTCCAGCGAACCGCCCGCGCCCTCGTCCCCGGTGATCCGCACGGTGCGCACGCCCGCCTGCTCGTGCCGGCCGTCGGTCTTCACCGTGCCGTGCAGGGTCAGCAGTCCGTCGAGGAGGACGTCCTTGTCCGTGAAGCCGCTGAACTTCTTGTACACGGGGTCGCTCTGCGGCACCTTCACGTACTTGCCGGCCAGCTTGTCGGCCGCCTTGGCGTCGCCGTCGCCGTGGCTCCAGAACGTGGCGTCGGCCTTGAGGAAGAGCTGCTCGCCGACGCGCAGCAGCCCGAACGTCGTACCCTGCGCGGCCACCGACCCGGTGCCGCCGTCGGCCTTGAGCCGCATGTCGAGGGTGTACGTGCCGCCCCCGGCCTCCACCGTGCCGTGCAGGCGCACCGTGCCGGCGGCCTCGGCGGCCGTGGTGGCCCTGGCGTGGATCTCGTCGGCGGGGAGCTTGCCCAGGCCGTTGGTGCCCGCGTCGGGGTCCTCGCCGCCGCACCCCGTCAGCCCGGCCCCCGTCAAGGCCAGGGCGCACACCGCGCCCAGCCGGGCGGCCCTGCGGATTCGGCGCCGGGGAGTCACAGACACAGGTGGGACTGCCTTTCTGACAGGGCTGACACGGGGCCGACGGGCGTCGGCGGCGAGCCGACCGGGCCAGGCCGCAGCGTACCGGGGCCGGTCGGGGCCGACGGAGCCAGTCCGTCCGGACCGGCCGCCAGGGCGATGCCGATCGGGACGGGCTAGCCTGAAGCGCGTCCGAGCGGGCAATTCGGAAAAGAGACACCCTACGAATCAGCCTTCACGCAATCGCGCCCGGTCCCGCGCGGCGCGAGACGTGAGGAAAGGAGCCGCGGCCATGGCAGCGGGCGCCCCCCGGATCTTCGTCTCCCACCTCTCGGGCATCGCCGTGTTCGACCCGGCCGGTGACCAGGTGGGCCGGGTACGCGATCTGGTCGTCATGCTCCGTGTCGGCCGCAAACCCCCGCGTGTGCTCGGGCTGGTCGTCGAACTCCCCACCCGCCGCCGGATCTTCCTGCCCATGACGCGGGTCACCGGCATCGATTCCGGCCAGGTCATCACCACCGGCGTGCTCAACGTCCGGCGTTTCGAGCAGCGCCCCACCGAACGCCTCGTCTTCGGCGAGCTGCTCGACCGGCGGGTCACGCTCACCGAGACCGGGGAGGAGGTCACGGTGCTGGACCTGTCGGTGCAGCAGCTCCCCGCCCGCCGGGACTGGGAGATCGACAAGGTCTTCGTCCGCAAGGGCCGCAGGGGCGGCGCGTTCCGCCGCAACAAGGGCGAGACGCTGACCGTCGAGTGGTCCGGCGTCACGGGCTTCTCCGTCGAGGAGCAGGGGCAGGGCGCCGAGAACCTGCTGGCCACGTTCGAGCAGTTGCGCCCCGCCGACCTCGCCAACGTCCTGCACCACCTGTCCGCCAAGCGCCGCGCCGAGGTCGCCGCCGCCCTCGACGACGACCGCCTGGCCGACGTGCTGGAGGAGCTGCCCGAGGACGACCAGATCGAGATCCTCGGCAAGCTCAAGGAGGAGCGCGCCGCGGACGTCCTGGAGGCGATGGACCCCGACGACGCCGCCGACCTGCTCGGCGAGCTGCCCGAGGCGGACAAGGAGCGGCTGCTGAGCCTGATGCAGCCCTCCGACGCGGCCGACATGCGGCGGCTGATGGCGTACGAGGAGCACACGGCCGGCGGCCTGATGACGACCGAGCCGATCGTGCTGCGGCCCGACGCGACCGTCGCCGACGCCCTGGCCCGCATCCGCAACCCCGACCTGTCCCCGGCGCACGCCGCCCAGGTGTACGTCTGCCGCCCGCCCGAGGAGACCCCGACCGGCAAGTACCTGGGCACCGTCCACTTCCAGCGGCTGCTGCGGGACCCCCCGTACACGCTGGTCGGCTCGATCCTCGACGACGACCTGCAGCCCCTGGAGCCGGACGCCGCGCTGCCCGTGGTCGCCGGGTTCTTCGCCGCGTACGACATGGTCGCGGCGCCCGTCGTCGACGACTCCGGGGCGCTGCTCGGCGCGGTCACCGTCGACGACGTCCTGGACCACATGCTGCCCGACGACTGGCGGGAGACCGAGTACCACCTGGACGACGCGGCCGGGACGACGGGGGAGGTGGGCGCCGGTGGTGCCTGAGCGCGAGACGACGGCCCGGGAGCGCGCCGCGTCCGGGGCGACCGCGGCCTCCCGGGCCCGGACCCGCCTCGACCAGCCCCGCCCGCCGCGCCGCAGGCTGCTGCCCGAGTGGGACCCGGAGGCGTTCGGCAGGCTCTCCGAGCGCATCGCCCGGTTCCTGGGCACCGGGCGGTTCATCGTCTGGATGACGATCGTCATCATCCTGTGGGTGCTGTGGAACGTGGCGGCCCCGACCGCCCTGCGGTTCGACGAGTACCCGTTCATCTTCCTGACCCTGGCCCTGTCGCTCCAGGCCTCCTACGCCGCCCCGCTGATCCTGCTCGCGCAGAACCGGCAGGACGACCGGGACCGGGTCAACCTGGAGCAGGACCGCAAGCAGAACGAGCGCTCGATCGCCGACACCGAGTACCTGACCCGGGAGATCGCCGCCCTGCGCATCGGCCTCGGCGAGGTCGCCACCCGCGACTGGATCCGCTCCGAGCTGCAGGACCTGGTCAGGGACCTGGAGGAGCGGCAGGACGGCCGGCGGCCGCAGCAGGGGGTATTCCCGGCGGACCGGTCCGCGGGACGTGACGTACACGACCGCTGACGGGGCTTTCCGTGCCCCGTGGGCGGCGCCGTACCATCGTGTTCATGGCTACGGAAGACGCGGTGCGCGAGGCACTGGCGACGGTGAACGACCCCGAGATCAACCGGCCCATCACCGAACTGGGGATGGTCAAGTCGGTGGAGATCGGCGCGGACGGAGCGGTCGCGGTCGCCGTGTACCTGACGGTCTCCGGCTGTCCGATGCGGGACACCATCACGCAGCGCGTAAGCGACGCGGTGTCGCGGGTCGAGGGCGTCACGCGCGTCGACGTCGAGCTGGACGTGATGAGCGACGAGCAGCGCAAGGAGCTGGCCTCCGCCCTGCGCGGCGGGCAGACCGAGCGCGAGGTGCCCTTCGCCAAGCCGGGCAGCCTGACCCGGGTGTACGCGGTGGCGTCCGGCAAGGGCGGCGTCGGCAAGTCGTCGGTGACGGTGAACCTGGCGGCCTCGATGGCGGCGGACGGCCTCAAGGTCGGTGTCGTCGACGCGGACATCTACGGCCACTCCGTGCCGCGCATGCTGGGGGCCGACGGGCGTCCGACCCAGGTCGAGAACATGATCATGCCGCCGTCGGCCAACGGCGTGAAGGTCATCTCGATCGGTATGTTCACCCCGGGCAACGCGCCGGTCGTCTGGCGCGGCCCGATGCTGCACCGCGCGCTCCAGCAGTTCCTCGCGGACGTGTACTGGGGCGACCTGGACGTCCTGCTGCTCGACCTGCCGCCCGGCACCGGTGACATCGCGATCTCGGTGGCGCAGCTCGTGCCGAACGCCGAGATCCTGGTCGTGACGACCCCTCAGCAGGCCGCGGCCGAGGTGGCGGAGCGGGCGGGCGCCATCGCCGTGCAGACCCACCAGAAGATCGTCGGCGTGGTCGAGAACATGTCCGGGCTGCCCTGCCCGCACTGCGGCGAGATGGTCGACGTCTTCGGCACCGGTGGCGGGCAGATGGTCGCCGACGGCCTGACCCGTACGACCGGTGCGTCGGTGCCGGTTCTCGGCGCCATCCCGATCGACGTCCGGCTGCGCGAGGGCGGCGACGAGGGCAGGCCCGTCGTCCTGTCCGACCCGGACTCCCCGGCGGGTGCGGCCCTGCGCTCCATCGCGGGCAAGCTGGGAGGCCGTCAGCGGGGCCTTTCGGGGCTGTCGCTGGGGATCACGCCGAAGAACAAGTTCTGATCCCCCGGGGGGACGGGTACGAAGCAGGGGCGCTGTCCGCCGGGACAGCGCCCCTCGTCACACGCACCCGGCCGCCGGACTTACCGGGCCTCGGCTAGGCGTACGCGGCGATGTCCTTGACCACGGCGAAGGCCAGCCCGTAGGCGCTCATGCCCCGTCCGTAGGCGCCGAGGTGGACGCCCTGCCCGGTGGAGCCGGCCAGCACCCAGCCGAACTCGGACTCCCGGTAGTGGAAGGGCGTCGGCACGCCGTCCACCGGGAGGGACAGCGTCGTCCAGTCCTCGCCCTCCAGGTCGTCCGCGAGGACCCACGCGGTCTCGGTCTGCTGCTCCAGCCAGTCGTCGCGCAGCGAGTGGTCCATCTGGCCGGGCCAGGTGAAGGACAGCAGCCCCACCCCGGCGAGCCAGGCCGCCGAGGACACCGAGGTGGCCTCCAGCAGGCCCGTGCCGTCGGCGCTGCGCCGGTCGGGGTTGGCCGCGACGGTCACGACGACCGCGAACTTCTCCTTGGCGTCCTGCTCGTCGCCCGCCACGTGCTCGTTGCGGACCGACGGCTCGTCGCCGTGGCCGATCGAACCGTGCTCCACCGCTCCGTCGGCCGCCGTACCGACCTGCATCAGCCGGCGCGGCCCGGTGAAGGCCTCGTCGAGGCCGTACCACGGGAAGGGCGCACGCAGGTAGTCGTCGACCGTACGGCGGCCGTGGGGGGACCCGGGTCCGCCCTCCGCGGCCGGCGTCTGTGCGACTGCCCGACTCGTCGTCTCCATGTGCCCGGACGCCTCCTCGCTCTCGTCGGACCGTGCCCGCCCCCCTTCGGGCGCACTCGTCCGGTCCGCACAACAACTCGGGCAGCATAGCCACACCACTGGCGGCAGCCGGGGAATCGCCCGGCGCGTGGGCCGCGCGGGCGTCGTGTTCAGGGCGTGCGCGCCCCGTCCGGAGTATGAGTCACGTCACGTCCCGGGCAGGCGGGGGGACGCGGGGGCCTGGATCAGGTGGCGTCCGCGTCGAAGGGCGGGCGGTCGTCGGCGGCGGGCTTCTGCGCGGGGCCGGGCTTCTTGGACATGTCGACACGGCCGCTGCCGGAACCGGAGGCGCCGGCGGACGACGATCCGGAGGACGAGGAGTCGGTGTCACGGCTGTGGACCGCGTCCGCGACCTCGGCCATCTCCTTCTTCAGGTCGAAGCCGTTGCGGATCTCCTTGAGCCCCAGCTCGTCGTTGTCCAACTGCTTGCGGAT
Organism: Streptomyces sp. NRRL F-5650; assembly: GCF_000721365.1. Lineage (NCBI taxonomy): Bacteria > Bacillati > Actinomycetota > Actinomycetes > Kitasatosporales > Streptomycetaceae > Streptomyces > Streptomyces sp. NRRL F-5650. The sequence goes on from NZ_JOGV01000062.1 coordinate 43,149, forward strand.
GAACGTCTTGGGGTTCAGGTCCTCGAACTCGAAGTCCTTGAACTCGGGGCCCAGCTCCTGGCGGATGTCCTGCTTGGCGCTGTCCGAGAACTCCCGGATCTTCCGGATGGTGCGCGTCACGTCCTGGATGACCTTGGGGAGCTTGTCCGGACCGAACACGAGCACGGCGAGGACGACGAGCGTCACCAGCTCTAGTGCGCCTATGTCATTGAACACCTGAAGCTCCTTGGAATGTCCGGGCCGCCACCACGGTACCCGCCGACCCCGGCCGACCGGTACCGTCCCGTGGCTGCCGGGCGGGTGTACGTGACCGCTTTCCGAATTGTTTGCCTTCCTGGGCCCTTGTCGGTTCCCGCCCGGCGGTCAGCCGCCGCCCGCGGAGCCGAGCACCAGTGAGACCTTCGTCTCCTTCCCGTCGCGTTCCAGGGTCAGTTCCAGACGGTCGCCCGGGCGGTGGGCACGGGTCTTGACGATGAGTTCCTCGCCGGAGTGCACCCGCTGTCCGTCGACCGCGGTGATCACGTCCCCCGGCTTGATGCCCGCCTTGGCGCCGGGACCGCCCGGGGTGACCGCGGCTCCGCCGTCGCTGCCCTTGGCGCCCACGCGGGCGCCGTCCCCCGCGTAGCCCATGTCGAGGGTGATGCCGATGACGGGGTGGGTGGCCCTGCCGGTGTTGATCAGTTCCTCCGCGACCCGCTTGCCCTGGTTGATGGGGATGGCGAAGCCGAGCCCTATGGAACCGGCCTGACCGCCGTCCGACTCGGCGCTGCCGCTGTCGGCGGAGCGGATGGCGGAGTTGATGCCGATGGCCCGGCCCGCGCCGTCCAGCAGCGGACCGCCGGAGTTGCCGGGGTTGATGGGCGCGTCGGTCTGCAGGGCGTCGACGTAGGAGACGTCGCTGCCGTCGCCCTCGTCGCCGCCCGCGGTGATGGGCCGTTCCTTGGCGCTGATGATGCCGGAGGTGACCGTGCCGGCCAGGTCGAAGGGAGCGCCGATGGCGACGACCGGGTCGCCGACGCGCACGCCGTCGGAGTTGCCGAGGGGCATGGGGGTGAGGCCCTTGACGCCCTTGACCTTCACCACCGCCAGGTCGTAGCCGCTGTCCCGGCCGACGACCGTGGCCTCGGCGGTGTCGCCGCTGTTGAAGGTCACGGTGATCTCGCCGCCGGAGCCCGCGGGTTCCACGACGTGGTTGTTGGTGAGGATGTGGCCGCGGTCGTCGAGGACGAAACCGGTGCCGGTGCCGGCGGCCCCGCTGCCGCTCACGTGCAGGGTCACCACGCTGGGCAGGGCGCGCGCGGCGATACCGGCGACGCTGTCCGGAGCCCGCTCTGCCGCATCGGGCGCGGCCTGCGGCAGCTCGACCGTGCCCACGCCCCCGTTGCGTTCCAGGTACGCGCCAACGGCGCCGCCCAGGCCGCCGGAGACCAGGGCGATGAGCAGGGCACCACCGACGAGCGTCCTCGCCCCGCGCCGACGTCGCCGCGCCGGCGTCGGGTCGGCCGCTTCGTGGTACCGGACGGCGGAGGCGGCCCAGGGGTCGTAACGCCCCCACGGATCGGCGGCGGGGTCGGCGTCGGACGGCGGGGCCGTCCGTCCTGCCCACGGGTCGGGCGCCGGGGCGGCCGGCGCCGCGGCGGGTGGCGCAACGTGCGCCGCCGTGTCGTACGGCGGGACGGGTGCCGCCGGGTGCGGGACCTGGCCCGGCCCCGGTGCCGGAGGCGGCGCGTCCGCGAACGCCGGGTCGGGTGCCGCGCCCGGCGGCACAGAGGCCGCCGGTGCCGTCGCGGGTGCCGGTACGGCCGGGGTGGGCGGTGCCGTCACGGTGCCGTGTGCCGGTGTGGCCGCCGGGTGCTGGACCGGCGGGGCGGGGGCCCAGGGGCCGGGCTCGCCGTACGGCGGGGTGCTGTACGGGTCGGGTTCGTGCAGCGGCTTGGGACGCTCGCCGACCGGGGCGTCGCCAGCCGGGACGTCGCCGGCCGACAAGGCGGGACCGGGCTCGGTGGGACGACCGGACGGGGCAGGACCGGACTCCTCGGGCACCGGTCCGCCCGCCTCCCTGGCGGGTACCGCGTCGCTGTCGGTGCCGGCGCCCGGCGGCGGGGCACCCGCCGGTTCCTCGCGCTCGGGCCGCTCCAGTCGGTAGTCGCCCTCATCGGCCGCGCTGGGCGCCGCGGGGCGTTCCAGCTCGAAGTCTCCCGTCCCGGCCTGCCGGTCGCCGGGGGCCGGGCCCGCGCCGGTGTCCGGGTCCGCTGCCCCGGGGCGCACCGGGCGGGGGCGCTCCAGTTCGAAGTCGCCGTCGGGTGTGTCTTCGGACGAGCGGGGACGACTCCACCACTTCGCCTTCGTGGGCTTCCCCTCGTTCATGTTCTCCCCCGCAGCCGGCCGCAGATCGTCGGCTCCAAGGGCTCCGGAGCCACCCCGGATTCAATCAGGTTCGCGGACCACCGCGCAGATCCCCTCAGCGAAGCGGAGGGGAGGACGCGGCCGGGGAGGCCGCCGGGTAGGGCGAGGGGGCCGGGCCGGGCGCGGCGAGCAGACCGGGCGGCCTGACCTCGTCGCTCGCCGACCAGGAACTCAGGGAGAGCGGCGGGACCGCCTCCAGCGGGCGTATCAGCGGGGACATGACGGCGGCGCCCGCGGTCACCGGAGCGGTCAGCGCCCGGACGGCCTGCTGGCGGGCGTCGCCTCCGGCCGGGGCCGGCATCCCCGGCAGCAGCGGGGCGGCGGCCGTGGTGGGCGCGACGGGGGTGTCGCCCAGCGTGCGCTGCCCCTGTCCGAGCAGGGGGCCGGCCGTGCGGCGGCGCTGGCTCTCGGAGCCGGTGGCCGCTGCCGAACCGGGGGTGCGCATCGGCGTCACGTTGCTGCCGCTGCCCGAGCCGCGTGCCTCGGTGCTGGTGTCCGGCATGCCGAGGGTGACGCCGCCCAGGGCGATCGCGGCCAGCGACACCGCCCCGGCGGCGGCGAAGGCGATGCGCAGACCCCGCGAGGCCGGGCGCTCGGTCTCCTGCTTGCCCACGTCGTGGATCCGGAAGCCGCCTCGGCCCTGGGAGGAGGCCGGCAGGACGGGGGCGTGCGACCGGGCGGGGACGTAGTCGAACTCGAACCGCTCGCCCCGGCCGGTGCCGAAGACGCCGGAGTGCGCGGAGGCCCCGAAGCCTCCGGGCAGCCCGGCGAGCGGCGAGCCGCCACCGTCCGTGTCACCGCCCCCGGGAAGCCCCTGGAGGCGGGCCAGGAAGCTCTCGGAGGGGGCCGGCGGGGCCGCTTCGGCGAAGACGTTCTTCAACCGGCGCTGCGCGTCGACCTCCGCCTTGCACTTCGGGCAGGTCGCCACGTGCGCCAGCACGCGCTCACGCGCGTCATGACCGAGCTCTCCGTCCACCAGGGCGGAGAGTCGGTCTCCCAGATGCTGCTCTGCGAGGTGTCCCTCGGACTCAGGCCGTGACCCACTCACGCGCTCGTGCCCCCTCCTCCCAGCGCGGGAACACCGGCCGCGAACGAGCGGCGGTCGGCCCGTGCCTTCGGGGAACGGTGCGCGAGCGCCTTGCGGAGCTGGGAACGGCCGCGGTGGATGCGGGAGCGGACCGTGCCGAGCTTGACACCGAGGGTCGCGGCGATCTCCTCGTACGACAGCCCCTCGATGTCGCACAGGACGACGGCGGCGCGGAACTCGGGCGCGAGGGTGTCCAGGGCCTGCTGGACGTCCGCGTCGAAGTGCGCGTCGTGGAAGAGCTGCTGCGGGGTGGGCTCCCTGCTGGGCAGCCGCTCGGCCGCGTCGTCGCCGAGCGCGTCGAACCGGATGCGCTGCTTGCGGCGGACCATGTCGAGGAAGAGGTTGGTGGTGATGCGGTGCAGCCAGCCCTCGAAGGTGCCCGGCGTGTAGGTCGACAGGGAGCGGAAGACGCGCACGAAGACCTCCTGGGTGAGGTCCTCGGCGTCGTGCTGGTTGCCCGTGAGGCGGTAGGCGAGGCGGTAGACCCGGCCGCTGTGGGTGCTGACGATCTCCTCCCAGGAGGGCGGAGTCCACGCAGGCCCGTCCGCGTCGCCGGTGAAGGTCGCGGTCTGGCCGTGTCCCGCGGGACGGTCGGCGTGGCGGTGGTCAGCAGCGGTGTCGTTCACGGATTTCGGCCTGCCTGCCGATCCGAGGAAGCGCCGCAGCACTCCGCCCCGATCCGCGGGCGCGGCCGCACCTCCCCTGTCGGCTCTGGTGGTGTCCAGTGGAGCCCCTACCATAGCCACCTCGCCCGTTAGCTCCGGATAAGCGGTTTTACGAGAATTTGATCTGGGCCGGTCCGGCTCGTCCGGCCGGGTCGCCACCCGCTCGACGCCCTGGTCCATCGCCGTCCCTCCCCCGTCGCGGCCCCGGCCGCTCGGCCGTCTCCGCACCCGTCCTTCTGCTTCCCCCTTTGAACGACTGGTCCCATCTGCGGGTTCCCGACGCCAACGGATACAGTCACGCCGAGGCAACGACGGGGACAGGAGAGGGTCATTACCGCCAATCGGCAGACGAGCTGGGCGTTCGCCGACGCCTATGTCGCCGAGGACGACGCGCTGCTCTGGGCACGCGACCGGGCCCGCGAGGCGGGCCTGCGCTCGGTGACCCCGGGCACGGGCTCGGCCCTGGGGCTGCTCGCCGCCGCCGTGGACGCCAAGGCGGTCGCGGAGATCGGCACCGGCTGCGGCGTCTCCGGGATCCATCTGCTGCGGGGCATGCGGCCGGACGGCGTCCTGACCACGGTCGATCCGGAGCCGGAGCACCAGCAGTTCGCCCGCCAGGCCTTCCGTGCCGCCGGGTTCGCCAGCAACCGGGCCCGGTTCATCCCCGGCCGCGCCCTCGACGTGCTGCCCCGGCTCGCGGACGCCGGGTACGACCTCGTCTTCTGCGACGGCGACCGGCTGGAGTACCTGGACTACCTCGCCGAATCGTTGCGCCTGCTGCGTCCGGGAGGTCTCGTCGCCTTCGAGGGCGTCTTCGGCGCCGGCCGCACCATCGATTCCGGACCGCAGCCCACCGAGGTGCTGCGGGTACGGGAACTGCTGCGCGCGGTGCGGGAGAGCCAGGAACTGGTGCCGTCCCTGCTTCCGGTGGGCGACGGGCTGCTGTGCGCCGTGAAGCGCTGACAGAATGCGCGGGACGCCGGGAAATGCGTGGTGCAGAACAATCGCCCCGGCACCATGTGCGGTACCGGGGCGACTGAAGGGTATGGTCGCTCGCGCGTCAGCCGACGACCTTCTTGAGGGCGTCGCCGAGCGCGTCGGCCTCGTCGGGGGTCAGCTCGACGACGAGTCGACCGCCGCCTTCGAGCGGAACGCGCATGACGATGCCCCGCCCCTCCTTGGTCACCTCGAGCGGGCCGTCGCCCGTCCGCGGCTTCATGGCCGCCATGCTCGTTCCCCTTCCTGATACCAGCTCACCGTCACCGCCGACGGCCCCTGAGGGCACGCGCAATCCGGCCTGGACGCGCGACACCGGCATCGAACACATTGCTTCCCAGCCATTATCCCGCATCCCAGGACCCGATGACCAACATCAGTCGGCATCGCTTGGGCAACGCACGCGAGCAAAACCACTCAATTCGGCGATGTGACTGCGATACTGCGCGCCTTCGCCCACTTCCGCCGAATGGATACGGACCGCAATTCTTTGACGCAGGTCACACCGCCCGGGCGATCCGATTCCGGTGATCTCCGTCATGCTGTCTCCCGGACACACGCCACTGCACGTCACTACGCGGAGGGGATCCCCATGGCCGACACCGTGCTCTACGAGGTGAGCGACGGGCTCGCGACGATCACGCTGAACCGCCCCGAGGCGATGAACGCGCTGAACATCGAGACCAAGGTCGCGCTCCGGGAGGCGGTGCGCTCCGCGGCGGCGGACGACGCCGTACGGGCGGTGCTGCTGACCGCGGCCGGGGACCGGGCGTTCTGTGTCGGCCAGGACCTCAAGGAGCACATCGGGCTGCTGGCCGCCGACCGGGAGAACGGCTCGGGCGAGACGATGAGCACGGTGCGCGAGCACTACAACCCGATCGTGCGGGCCCTCGCCGGGGCCGAGAAGCCGGTGGTCGCGGCGGTGAACGGCGTGGCGGCCGGGGCGGGCCTCGGTTTCGCGCTCGCGGCGGACTACCGGATCGTCGCGGACACGGCGGCGTTCAACACGTCCTTCGCCGGCGTGGCGCTCACCGCGGACTCGGGCATCTCCTGGACGCTGCCGCGCGTCGTCGGGCCCGGACGCGCCGCCGACCTGCTGCTCTTCCCGCGCAGCATCGGCGCGCAGGAGGCGTACGAACTGGGCATCGCCGGCCGGGTCGTGCCCGCCGCCGAGCTGCGCGCGGAGGCCGAGAAGACGGCGCGGGCGCTGGCCGAGGGGCCGACGGTGGCGTACGCGGCGCTGAAGGAGGCGGTGGCGTACGGGATGACGCACTCGCTCTCCGAAACGCTCGACAAGGAGGACGAGCTGCAGTCGCGCGCGGGCTCCTCGGAGGACCACGCGATCGCGGTGCGGGCGTTCGTGGAGAAGCAGAAGCCGAAGTACCTGGGCCGCTAGGTGTGTCGTTCGGATCAGGCCGGCTCCGGGCGGCGGTGCCCCGCGGACCGGCCCGAGCGGGGTCCGGCGCGTGCGGTTGCAAGGCGGAAGAGGGCGACAGGGCGGGGCCCCGGCACCCGACGACAACGCCGCAGACGCGCGGCGTGCCGGACCCCGCGACCCCGGCATGATCCGAACGACACCCTCCAGGCGCGCCCCGACGCAGCGGGGCGGCCGGAGCCGGGCGGGTCGGTGACGGGCGGGTCGGTGAGGGGCGGTTGCCGGGGGTCAGGAGCGGCGGGCCGCGCACGTCGCCAGGTGGTCGTCGACCAGCCCGCCCGCCTGCATCAGCGCGTACGCCGTCGTGGGGCCGACGAAGCGCAGGCCCCGCTTCTTCAGCGCCTTGGACAGCGCCGTGGACTCCGGTGTGACGGCCGGGACGTCGGCGAGGGTCTTGGGGACCGGCCGTCCCGCCGGGTCCGGGGCGTGCGACCAGATCAGCTCGTCCAGGTCGCCGGGGGCCCACTCGGCCAGCACGCGCGCGTTGGCGAGGGTGGCGTCGATCTTGGCCCGGTTGCGGATGATCCCGGCGTCGGCGAGCAGGCGCTCGCGGTCCGCGTCGGTGAAGGCGGCGACCTCGGAGATCGCGAAGCCCGCGAAGGCCCTGCGGAAGCCGGTGCGGCGGCGCAGGATGGTGATCCAGGACAGGCCGGACTGGAAGGCCTCCAGACTGAGCCGCTCGTACAGGGCGTCGTCGCCGTGGACCGGGCGGCCCCACTCCTCGTCGTGGTACGCGACGTAGTCCTCGGTGGACAGCGCCCAGGGGCAGCGCAGCGCGCCGTCCGGGCCCGCGACGGCCTCCCCGGCGCTCACTGCTGCCCCTCGGGGGCCGGCTTGTCCAGGTCGACGTGCCGGTGGGCCGCCGCGGTGCGGGCGCCCGCCAGCGCGGACTCCAGGTCGGCGATCCGGGCGTCGCGCTCGGCCAGTTCGGCGCCGAGGCGGCCGAGGGCGTCGTCGACCTCCGCCATGCGGTAGCCGCGGACGACGACCGGCAGGCGCAGCCGCTCCACGTCGCCGCGGCCCACGGGACGGTCCGGCGGCAGCGCGTCCCGGACCCGCTCGGGCGCGGCGTCGGGCAGCGGCCCGCTGTCGCCGCCGCCGACCACGGCGAGCGTCACCGCGGCCACGACGACGGCCAGCGCGATGACGAGGAACAGGAACATGACCATCGCTGGGCCCCCACGGTCGGGTCGGTTGAGTCCGGAGTACGAGTCGGTTGTGCCGGGTCCGATCGTGCCATGCGAGTCTGACAGCCGGGGCCGCGGCCGTCGAAGGACCGCGCACCCGGGGCCGAGAGCGGGACGAGAGAACAGGTATGGACGAGAAGATGTCACAGGGGACGCTCAGGCTGGGCAGGCGTGAGTTCGCGGCGCACGAGCCGGTGATCATGGCGATCGTGAACCGGACCCCCGACTCCTTCTACGACCAGGGGGCGACCTTCCGCGACGAGCCCGCCCTCGCGCGCGTGGAGCAGGCGGTGGCCGAGGGCGCCGCGATCATCGACATCGGCGGGGTGAAGGCCGGTCCCGGGGACGAGGTGTCGGCCGCGGAGGAGGCACGGCGCACGGTGGGCTTCGTCGCGGAGGTACGGCGGCGCTTCCCGGACGTCGTCATCAGCGTGGACACCTGGCGGCACGAGGTCGGCGAGGCGGTCTGCGAGGTGGGCGCGGACCTGCTGAACGACGCGTGGGGCGGCGTCGACCCGAAGCTCGCGGAGGTCGCGGCCCGCCACGGGGTGGGGCTGGTGTGCACGCACGCGGGCGGCGCCGAGCCGCGGACCCGGCCGCACCGGGTGGCGTACGACGACGTCATGGCCGACATCCTCCGGGTGACCCTGGGGCTGGCCGAGCGGGCGGTGGGACTCGGGGTGCCGCGGGAGTCGGTGCTGATCGACCCCGGGCACGACTTCGGCAAGAACACTCGGCACAGCCTGGAGGCGACGCGGCGGCTCGGGGAGATGGTGGAGACGGGGTGGCCGGTGCTGGTGTCCCTGTCCAACAAGGACTTCGTCGGGGAGACGCTGGACCGCCCCGTGAAGGAACGCGTGATCGGCACGCTGGCGACGACGGCGGTGTCGGCGTGGCTGGGGGCGAGGGTCTACCGGGTGCACGAGGTGGCGGAGACCCGCCAGGTCCTGGACATGGTGTCGACGATCGCCGGGCACCGGGAGCCCGCGGTGGCCCGGCGGGGGCTGGCGTAGGTCCGCCCCCGCCCGCGGCCGGCCGCTCTACCGGCCCGCCTCCTTGGAGACCAGAGCCACCGCCTCGTCCACGTCGTCCGTGACGTGGAAGAGGAGGAGGTCCTTCTCGGCGGCCTTGCCCTGGGCGACCAGGGTGCCGCGGAGCCAGTCGACCAGGCCGCCCCAGTACGCGGAGCCGAAGAGGACGATCGGGAAGCGGGTCACCTTCTGGGTCTGCACCAGGGTGAGGGCCTCGAACAGCTCGTCCAGGGTGCCGAGGCCGCCGGGCAGGACGACGAAGCCCTGCGCGTACTTCACGAACATCATCTTGCGGACGAAGAAGTAACGGAAGTTCAGGCCGATGTCGACGTAGGGGTTGAGCCCCTGCTCGAAGGGCAGCTCGATGCCCAGGCCGACCGAGACGCCCTTCGCCTCCAGGGCCCCCTTGTTGGCCGCCTCCATGGCGCCGGGACCGCCGCCGGTGATGACGGCGAAGCCCGCCTCCACCAGACCGCGGCCCAGCCGCACGCCCGCCTCGTACTCGGGCGAGTCCACCGGGGTACGGGCGGAGCCGAAGACGCTGATGGCGGGCGGCAGTTCGGCCAGCGTGCCGAAGCCCTCGATGAACTCCGACTGGATGCGCAGCACCCGCCATGGGTCGGTGTGCACCCAGTCCGTCGGAGCACGCTCGTCCAGCAGCCGCTGGTCCGTGGTGCTCCCCTGCACCTGGTCCCGCCGGCGGAGGACGGGACCCAGGCGCTGCTCCTCCGGTGGCTGCTTCTTGCCCTCGGGGTTGCCAGTAGGCATGCGTGCTCCCTCCAGTCGCGGGTTCTTCCACCTCAGCGTAGATCTACGCGGGTTACGTGCGAGGGACCTCAGCATGTCCGCCACGCAGCGGCACAAACGCGGTGGGCCCCGGCGGATCAGGCCGTCAGCCAGGAGCGCAGGCGCTCCTCCCCGGCCAGGATCTTCGCCACCTCGACCCGTTCGTCACGCTTGTGCGCCAAGTGCGGGTTGCCGGGGCCGTAGTTGACCGCGGGGACGCCGAGCGCGGCGAAGCGGGACACGTCCGTCCAGCCGTACTTGGGCTGCGGGGTGCCGCCCACCGCCTCGATGAAGGCGGCCGCGGCCGGGTGGGACAGGCCGGGCAGGGCCGCACCGCTGTGGTCGTCCACAACGAAGTCGGTCACGCCGCAGTCGGCGAAGACCTCGCGCACGTGGGCGAGGGCGTCCTCCGCACTGCGGTCGGGGGCGTAGCGGAAGTTGACGGTGACCACGCACTCGTCGGGGATGACGTTGCCCGCCACCCCGCCCGAGATGCCGACCGCGTTGAGGCCCTCGCGGTACTGCAGACCGTCGATGACCGGGTAGCGGGGCTCGTACGCCGCCAGGCGGGCGAGGATCGGGGCGGCGGCGTGGACGGCGTTGGAGCCCATCCAGGAGCGCGCCGAATGGGCCCGTTCGCCGGACGTCTTGAGCAGCACCCGCAGCGTGCCCTGGCAGCCGCCCTCGACCTGGCCGTCGGACGGTTCGAGGAGCACCGCGAAGTCCCCCTCCAGCCACTCGGGGTGGGCCTCGGCGACGTGCTTCAGCCCGTTCAGCTCGGCGGCGACCTCCTCGTTGTCGTAGAAGACGAAGGTCAGGTCGCGGTTGGGGGCGGGGACGGTGGCCGCGATGCGGAGCTGGACGGCGACGCCCGCCTTCATGTCGCAGGTGCCGCAGCCCCACAGGACCCCGTCCTCGTCCAGCCGGGAGGGGACGTTGCCGGCGATCGGCACCGTGTCGATGTGGCCGGCCAGGATCACGCGCTCGGCGCGGCCCAGTTCCGTACGGGCGAGGACGTTGTTGCCGTACCGCTCGACCGAGAGGTGGGGCAGGGCCCGCAGGGCGCTCTCGATCGCGTCCGCCAACGGCTTCTCGGTGCCGCTCTCGGACGGGAGGTCGACGAGCCGCGCGGTAAGCTCCGCGGCGTCCAGCGTGAGGTCAAGCGGGGTATCGGCCATGGCCCCGACCCTAGCGCCCTGCCCTTTCGGGCAGTGTGCGTACCCGGCGGACGCCGGACCTTACCCTCCAGTACCTTGTACGCGTGCTCCAGCCGTCCCCTCCCCGCAAACGCCGTGGCCGCCTCGCCCGTTCGGGCGCCGCCTCCATGGCCCTCCTCGCGGTCGCCGGTTACCTGGCCGTGCAGTACGTCACCGGCGGCGCGGGCGCCCCCGGGTGCAAGGTGGTCTCCGGGGAGGACGGCCGGACGGCGTACGCGTTCACGCCGGAGCAGGCCGTGAACGCGGCGACGATCACCGCCGTGGGCACCGCGCGCCGGCTGCCGGAGCGGGCCGTGACGATCGCCCTGGCGACCGCGCTGCAGGAGTCGTCGCTGCGCAACCTGGACCACGGCGACAAGGACTCGCTCGGCCTGTTCCAGCAGCGGCCCTCCTGGGGCTGGGGCAAGCCCGAGGAGATCATGGACCCGGTGTACTCGGCGGGCCGGTTCTACGACCACCTGGTCAAGGTGCCGGACTATCAGGACCTGCCGCTGACCGTCGCCGCCCAGCGCGTGCAGCGCAGCGGCTTCCCGGACGCGTACGCCAAGCACGAGCCCGACGCCGCGCTGCTCGCCGCCGCGCTCACCGGACGGTCCGCGGCGACCCTGACCTGCGACGGGCGCCCCGGCTCGGCGCCCCGCAAGGGGCCGGAGGCGGTACGTGCGGCGCTGGTGCGGGACTTCGGGCGCGCCGTGCTCGAACCGGCCGGCGCGGAGGTGTCCGCCGGCGCGCACGCCGGTGCCGGCGCCTCGGGGTCCGCGGGCGCCTCCGACGAGCGCACGGTGACCGTGCCGGTGACCGCCGGCACCGGCCGGCAGGGGCAGCGGGAGGCCGAGCGGCGCGGCTGGCAGGTGGCGCACTGGGCGGTGGCCAACGCCTCTTCGCTGCGCATCCAGCGGGTCACCTACGCGGGCCGGGAGTGGACCGCGGGCAACACCGACAGCAAGTGGTACCCGAAGGGCGCCGCGGGAGCCAAGGGCGCGGAGCGGGCGGCGGGGCCGGTCCGGATCACCTCCGCCCGGTAGTTCACCCGTACGAACCGTCAGCCGGGAGTGTGACCGCGTCGGCGCGGAGCACGGGTTTTCCCGCACTCTCCCCCGAACGCGTCGGGACCCAGGAAACTCAAGGGCCGTAAGGATTCAGCAGACTTTCCGACCGGCGTGCTTTTGCCCGTTTTTCTGTGCACCCGATAATGCGACGCATTACCAACTCTTTACGTTGGGCCGCCGCAACCTTCGCGGCTCTCGAGCGGTAGTCACTGCGTCCGAGTCCGGACGATCACCGTTGACTTCCGTCGAAGGAGCATCATGTCCCTCCCCCTGACCCGCCGGATCGCCCGTGCCGCGCTGCTCGTCGCTGCGGGAGCGGCTGCCGGGGTCGGTGCGGCCGGCTCCGCGAGCGCGGCTCCCGAACTGCCGGCCACCCCGAACCTCGGGGGGCTGACCGCCCTGGACGGGGCGAACGTCGGCAACACCGTCGACTCCGCCGCGCAGAGCGTCACCAAGTCCGCGGGCGACACGGGCGGCAAGGCCGTCAAGAAGGCCGTGCCGGCCGCCGGCAAGACCGGTGGATCGGTCGTCAAGAAGGCCACGCCGGCCGCGCAGAACGCCGCCGGGGACGCGGCGGGTGCCGCCGGGGACATCGTGGGTGACACGGCGGCGACCGCGACGAAGGGTGGACTGCCGACGGACGCGCTGGGCAAGGGCGGGCTGCCGGTCCAGGGGCTGCCGATCGGCTAGTGCCGGGTCGTACGACGCCGGGTCCCGGGTTTTCCCGGGGCCCGGCGTTCTGTTTGCCCGCGTGGGCAGGGCCGGGCCGGTCAGCCCTTCAGGCGCTCGACCGCTGCCTGGACGCGGTCGTCCGTTGCCGTCAGGGCCACGCGGACGAAGTTCTCGCCCGCCGGGCCGTAGAAGTCGCCCGGGGCCACCAGGATGCCGCGGTCGGCCAGGTGGGCGACCGTGTCCCAGCAGGACTCGTCGCGGGTGGCCCAGAGGTAGAGGCCGGCCTCGCTGTGCTCGATGCGGAAGCCGTGGCCGAGCAGGGCCTCGCGCAGGACGGTGCGGCGGGCCGCGTAGCGCTCGCGCTGGACGCGGACGTGCTCGTCGTCGCCGAGGGCCGCCACCACGGCCGCCTGGGTCGGCGCCGAGGTCATCATGCCGCCGTGCTTGCGGATCTCCAGGAGCGGGCCGAGGACCGCCGGGTCACCGGCGAGGAAGGCCGCGCGGTACCCGGCGAGGTTGGAGCGCTTGGAGAGGGAGTGCACGGCGACCAGGCCGTCGTACGAACCGCCGTTGACGTCCGGGTGCAGGACCGAGACCGGGTCGGCCTCCCAGCCCAGCTCCAGGTAGCACTCGTCGGAGACGACGAGGACGCCGTGCTCGCGGGCCCAGGCGACGATCCGGGTCAGCTCGGCCTTCGGGAGGACCTTGCCGGTCGGATTGGACGGGGAGTTGAGCCACAGGAGCTTCAGACCCGCCGGGTCCAGGCCGGTCGGGTCCTCGTACGCCTCGTACTCCGCGCGGGCCAGGCGGGCACCGACCTCGTACGTCGGGTAGGCCAGGCGCGGGAAGGCCACCTTGTCGCCGGGGCCGAGGCCGAGCTGGGTCGGGAGCCAGGCGACGAGTTCCTTGGAGCCGACGACGGGCAGCACGTGGCGGTGGGTGACGTCCCGGGCGCCGAGGCGGCGCTCGACCCAGCCGGTGATCGCGTCGCGCAGCGCCGGGGTGCCCCAGACGGTCGGATAGCCCGGGGAGTCCGCCGCGTCCACCAGGGCCTTCCGGATCAGTTCGGGGACCGGGTCGACCGGGGTGCCGACCGAGAGGTCGACGATGCCGCCGGGGTGGGCGGCGGCCGTCTTCTTGTACGGCTCCAGCTTGTCCCAGGGGAAGGTGGGAAGACGGTCGGAGACTGCGGACACGGTGGGTGGCTCCCTTTCCTCGTCGGCGCCCGGTGCTGCGGCAAACGCCTCGGTCCCGTGCGGCGCCGATCGGGGTGACCGGGCCGTACGGGACCGAGGCGGCGCGTGTGCGGGGCCGCTCTTACTGGTTCTGCGGCGGCAACGCGGCGACGAACGGGTGGTCGCGCTCGATCAGCCCCAGCTTGCTGGCGCCGCCGGGCGAGCCGAGCTCGTCGAAGAACTCGACGTTCGCCTTGTAGTAGTCCTTCCACTCCTCGGGAGTGTCGTCCTCGTAGAAGATCGCCTCGACCGGGCAGACCGGCTCACAGGCACCACAGTCGACGCATTCGTCCGGGTGGATATACAAGGACCGCTGGCCCTCGTAGATGCAGTCGACCGGGCACTCCTCGATGCACGCCTTGTCCTTCACGTCGACACAAGGCTGCGCGATGACGTAGGTCACGCTGTCGTTCCTCCTCGATAGGGCGCTGGCGGGCCTCCGTAGGCTCCGCCGCCTGGCGCGCGGGAGCGCGGCGTCGTCGATGCCCGCCCCTAGTATCTCCGTTCTTGGGCATGATCCGAACAGGAGGGGTGAACAGACCCGTGGAAATCTCTGCCGCAGGACGGCTTGAGGTCCGTATCACCGCTGCTGACGTGGGCAGACGAGTCTCCGTACGGCGCTTGGGCGACGCTGGTGTCGCAGGTGAGAGGTTCACCGACACGGTCGGTGTTCTCACATCTTGGACCGATGGTGTGCTGCTGATCACACGAAAGAGTGGCGAGACCGTCCGGGTCGCCGAGTCCGACCTGGTCGCCGGGAAGGTCGTGCCGCCCGCACCCGCCCGCAGGCGCGGGCCCGCCGCGTCCTACGGGGAACTGGCGCGGGCCGGCGCGCGCGCCTGGCCCCCGGTGGAGAGCGAGCGGCTCGGCGCGTGGGAGCTGCGGGCGGCCGGGGGCTTCACCCGGCGGGCCAACTCCGTGCTGCCGCTCGGCGATCCGGGGCTCCCGCTCGACGAGGCGCTGACGGCCGTACGGCGCTGGTACCGCGTACGCGGGCTGCCCGCGTACGTCCAGACCGCCACCGGCGCCGCCGGCACGCAGGAGCTGCTGTGCGCCGAGCTGGAACGGCGGGGCTGGGTGCGGGAGGTGACGGCGGAGGTGTGGACCGGCGGGCTCGCGCCGGTCGCCGACCGGGCCGGGGGCGACGGTGTGGTGCTGTCCCGGGAGGCGGACGAGGCCTGGCTGGCCCGGTACCAGCGCAAGGGCGTGAGCGAGGTGGCCCTGCGCGTGCTGGGCGGCGGGCCGTCGGTGTGGTTCGCCACGGTGCCGGGTTCGGACGGGGCGGGGGTGCCGGCGGCGATCGGGCGGTGTGTCGTGGACGGGCGCTGGGCCTCCTTCGCGGCGGTCGAGGTCGACCCCGCGCAGCGGCGCCGCGGGCTCGCGACCGCCGTGATGGCCGCGCTGGCCCGGCGGGCGCTCGACGAGGGCGCGTCGGCGGCGTGGCTCCAGGTGGAGACGGACAACACCGGGGCCCGGGCGCTGTACGCCGGGACGGGCTTCGCCGCGCACCACGCCTACCACCACTACCGGGAGCCCGGGGACGGCGGGGACGGCCGGTAGCCGGCCGGGACCCTGTCCCCCGGCCCGGGCCCCGGGTCGGCGCGCTCCTGGCCCCTGTCCCCCGGGCGTACCGTCCCGCGTCGTCCCCCTCGTCCCGCGTCGTACCGCCTCCTGTCGACACCTCTGTGAAAGGGCACCGGCCCGCCATGCGTCATCCACGTCCTCCCCAGCCCCCGTCGCCGGACCGTTCGGCCGAAGTGCGGCGGCGGTTCGCCGAAGAGGCGCGGTCCGAGCGGCCCGACCTGGCCACGCTGTGCCTGCTGGTGGGCGCGGAGGCGGACGGGGCGCTGGACGACCGGGCGCTGGACGCCGCGCAGGTGGAGCTGGACCGGCTGGCCGGGGAGCTGCCGTTCCGGCCCGGTACGCCGCGGGCGTGGGCCGAGGCGCTGCGGGACCTGCTCGGCGGGCGGTACGGGTTCCGCGGGGTGGCCGCGGACTACCAGCGGCTGGAGTCGTCGTTGCTGCACGAGGTGCTGCGGCGGCGGCGCGGGCTGCCGATCCTGCTGTCGGTGGTGTGGCTGGAGGTGGCCCGGCGGGCGGGGGCGCCCGTGTACGGGGTCGCGCTTCCGGGGCACTTCGTGGTCGGGTTCGGGGCGCAGGGCGGGGGCACGGCGGCCGGGCGGGTGCTCGTCGATCCGTTCGACGGGGGGCGGCTGCTCAGCGGCAAGGACGCGGAGACGCTGGTCGCCGGGGCGACGGGGGCGGAGCTGCGGCCGTCGATGCTGGAGCCCGCGGCGCCGCTGGAGGTGGTGACGCGGGTGCTGAACAACATCCGCGCGTGGGCGGCGGGGCGGCCGGAGCAGTCGGCGGTGGGGCTGTGGGCGATCGAGCTGGCGCTGCTGTTGCCGGCGCATCCGGCACGGTTGCGGTACGAGCGGGCGCGGTTGTTGGTGCAGCGGGGGGAGTTCCTGGCGGGGGCCGGGGAGTTGGAGGCGTACGCGGAGGTGGTGGGGGCCGTGGACGGGGCCGTCGCGGAGGAGGTGGGGGGGGAGGCCCGGGCGGCTCGGGCGATGTTGAACTGAGCGGTCGGGGAGGG
>NZ_JOGV01000063.1:0-28619 GCF_000721365.1 Streptomyces sp. NRRL F-5650
GGGGGTGGTCGTGCGGGTGTGGGGTCTGGCGGGGGTGTGGGTGGTGGGGGTGGTCGTTGTCGCGGGTTTGGGGTCGGTGCCGGCGGGCTGGTCCCCGCCCGTGCAGGCGGTGCCGGTGGTTGCGGTGAGGGCTGCGGCTGTGGTGGTGGTCAGGAAGGTGCGCCGGTGCATGTCGCCTCCGCGGTCCCGTGGGGGGTCTTGGAGGGAGACGGAGGCGCGGGGGGCGGGGTTCCCCGGGCGTCGGCTGTACAGGTGTACGGCGGCGGTGGCGGTGGTGGTTTTGGCGCGGGAGGGAGGAGCGGCGCCGGCCGGGTGCCGCCTGCGCGGGCCGTCGTGCCGACCCGCCCGGTGCGGCCGTCCGCAGGTCAGGAACGTCGGCCGGCTCGGTGCGGCTGTCCGCAGGTCAGGACGTGGCGTGGGACGCCGCGTCGGTGCGGGCCTGGCTCCTGGCTCTTCTGGCGGGGCCGCGCCAGCCGCAGGTGCAGCGGGCCAGGCAGAAGGGGCCCTGTTCGACCGTTGTCGTGAGGTGTTCCGGGGCGTCCCCGGGGGCTTCGAGACCGTCCTGCTGCGCCACGCCCACAACGTTACCGGGGTCGCCTGCCCCTCGTTAAGCGGGACGGCAGGGGGTCCGGAACGGGCGTGACGGCTGGGATAGCAGGTGGCGATGGTCGGGCGGGAGCAGAAGCTGCGGAGCAGGAGGAGGGGCGGCGGCCTCGCCCTCACCGGCGGTGCGGTCTGCCTGTGTCTCGCCGGCGCCGGGTGCTCCGGCGCCGGCCAGGGGGCCTCCGTCGAGGGCGCGGGCGGGGGCGATCCGGTCGCCGTGCTGCACCGGGCGGCCGACCGCCTGGTGGCCGCCGGGAGCGCCAAGGCGCGCACCGCGATGCAGATGGCCAGCGGCGGGACGCGGGTGACCATCCGGGGCGAGGGCGTGTACGACTTCGAGGAGCGGCTCGGGCAGTTGAAGGTGCGGCTGCCGCAGGACCCGGCGGGGGCGAGCGAGCACCGGCCGATCACCGAACTGCTCGCCCCGGGCGCCCTGTTCATGAAGAACCGGGGGGCCGGTGTCCCCGACGACAAGTGGGTGCGGGTGGAGACCGCCTCGCTGTCCGACGGGAACCTGGTGACCGGCGGGGCCACGGATCCGTTCGCCGCCGCCGAGGTGCTGCGCGGGACGCGGACGGCCACGTACGTGGGACGCACCGAGCTGGCCGGGACCGAGGTGCGGCACTACCGGGGCACCGCGGATCTCGCGCAGGCCGCGCGCGGCGCCTCCCGGGCGAACAAGGAGGCGCTGGCGGCGGCCGCCGAGGGGTTCGCCACCGCCGAGGTGCCTTTCGACGCCTACCTCGACGACGAGGGCCGCATCCGCAAGGTCCGGCACCGCTTCAGTTTCGCCAACGGGCACGAGGACGGCACCGGCACCGTGGACGTCGCCTCGACGACGCTGCTCTACGACTTCGGCGCCGCGGTCCGCGTACGGCTGCCCGAGGACCGGGACATCTACGCGGGCCGGATCGCCGAGGAGCCGGGCGGTGCGGCGGTGGACGGCAAGAACTAGCCCTTCCGTGCCATGCGCGGTGCGTAGGCCGCTCCCTACTCTAGGAAGTCGGTGACGGCAGGGACGAGGTGACGCGTGTGGCTCCGGTCGGCGGTACGGCGGTTCAGGACCACGTGGCCCTCGCCGAGATCGAGCTGTGCGGCGAGCTGATCATCGCGGCTTCGGCCGCCCGGGAGCGGCTCAGCCTGGAGAGCATCGACAAGGTGCTGCGCGTGGCCGAGGAGCGCTCACGTGCGCAGTAGGCGGCCGATGGCCTTCGTCGCCTCTTCCACCTTGGCGTCGATCTCGGTGCCGCCCTTGAGGGCCGCGTCGGCGACGCAGTGGCGCAGGTGCTCCTCCAGGAGCTGCAGCGCGAAGGACTGCAGGGCCTTCGTGGAGGCGGAGACCTGGGTCAGTATGTCGATGCAGTAGACGTCCTCGTCGACCATGCGCTGCAGGCCGCGGATCTGGCCCTCGATGCGGCGCAGGCGCTTGAGGTGCTCGTCCTTCTGCTTGTGGTATCCGTGCACCCCGCGGTCGTGGTCGGTCACGATGTCCGTGCCGTCCGTCTCGACCGGGTGCTCCGGCTGGTCCGTCGTGGCGGAGGGCGCACCCGCGCCGGCCTCGGTGGTCGTCATCGCGTCCTCCAGCAGGATTCGAGAGATAGCGGACATATACCCCTGGTGGGTATATGGTAACGAACTTTCCCGGGTAAGGGAGCCTTGCCGCAGTGGCCGGCGTCGCCCCCCTGCTCATCACTCTGCCCGATGCGCGACACTGGGGGACGGCCCGTTAGCAGTGGCCGGATGATGCGCCTAGCATCAGCCTGACCGAAACCGATGCACCCCGAGGACCCCACGTGCGCTTTCGTCTGACCCCCAGGGAGACGAGCTTCTACGACATGTTCGCCGCATCCGCGGACAACATCGTCACGGGCTCCAAGCTCCTGATGGAACTGCTCGGGGCGGACGCATCCGCCCGGGCCGAGATCGCAGAGCGTATGCGGGCCGCCGAACACGCGGGTGACGACGCGACGCACGCGATCTTCCACCAGTTGAACTCCTCGTTCATCACACCCTTCGACCGCGAGGACATCTACAACCTCGCCTCGTCCCTCGACGACATCATGGACTTCATGGAGGAGGCCGTCGACCTGGTCGTCCTCTACAACATCGAGGAACTGCCCAAGGGCGTCGAGCAGCAGATCGAGGTGCTGGCGCGGGCCGCCGAGCTGACCGCCGAGGCCATGCCGAACCTGCGCACGATGGACAACCTCACCGAGTACTGGATCGAGGTCAACCGCCTGGAGAACCAGGCCGACCAGATCCACCGCAAGCTGCTCGCCCACCTCTTCAACGGCAAGTACGAGGCCATCGAGGTGCTCAAGCTGAAGCAGATCGTGGACGTGCTGGAGGAAGCGGCCGACGCGTTCGAGCACGTGGCGAACACGGTGGAGACCATCGCCGTCAAGGAGTCCTGAGCCGTTCATGGACACCTTCGCTCTGGTCGTGACCATCGGGGTCGCGCTCTTCTTCACGTACACCAACGGCTTCCACGATTCGGCCAACGCGATCGCCACCTCGGTGTCGACGCGTGCGCTGACGCCCCGCGCGGCGCTCGCCATGGCCGCGGTCATGAACCTGGCCGGTGCGTTCATGGGATCCGGGGTCGCCAAGACCGTCAGTGAGGGGGTGATCCAGACCCCCGAGGGTTCCAAGGGGATGGGGATCCTCTTCGCCGCGCTCGTCGGCGCCATCGTGTGGAACCTCATCACCTGGTACTTCGGGCTGCCGTCCTCGTCCTCGCACGCACTGTTCGGCGGCATGGTCGGCGCGGCGCTGGCCGGGAGCACGACCGTGTACTGGCACGGGGTCGTCGACAAGATCGTCGTCCCCATGTTCGTGTCGCCGGTGATCGGTCTGCTCGCCGGTTACCTGGTGATGACGGTGATCATGTGGATCTTCCGGCGGGCCAATCCGCACAAGGCCAAGCGCGGCTTCCGCATCGCGCAGACGGTGTCGGCGGCGGGCATGGCGCTGGGTCACGGTCTGCAGGACGCGCAGAAGACGATGGGCATCGTGGTGATGGCCCTGGTCATCGCCGACGTCGAGGACTACGGCGACCCGATCCCGGTGTGGGTGAAGCTCGCCTGCGCGCTGATGCTGTCCGCGGGGACGTACGCCGGCGGCTGGCGGATCATGCGGACGCTGGGGCGGAAGATCATCGAGTTGGATCCGCCGCAGGGGTTCGCCGCGGAGACGACGGGGGCGTCGATCATGTTCGGGTCGGCGTTCATCTTCCACGCGCCGATCTCGACGACGCACGTGATCACCTCGGCGATCATGGGTGTGGGGGCGACGAAGCGGGTCAACGCCGTGCGGTGGGGGGTCGCGAAGAACATCATCATGGGGTGGTTCATCACGATGCCGGCCGCCGCGGTGGTGGCCGCGGTGTCGTTCTGGATCGTGAACCTGGCGTTCCTGTAGCCGCGGCGCCCCAGGTACGGCGATGGGCCCGCCCCCGGATTCCGGGGGCGGGCCCTTGTGCTCCTCGCGGTGGCACCGCCATGCAGCACCGCGAGGGGTCGGAGGGGCGGGTCCAGCCGAAGCGGCCGGTCCAGCCGAAGCGGCCGGTCTAGCCGAAGCGGCCGGAGATGTAGTCCTCCGTGGCCTGGACCGACGGGTTGGAGAAGATGCGCTCCGTCTCGTCGATCTCGATCAGCTTGCCGGGCTGGCCGACCGCCGCCAGGTTGAAGAACGCCGTGCGGTCCGAGACGCGCGCCGCCTGCTGCATGTTGTGCGTCACGATGACGATCGTGAACCGCTCCTTCAGCTCACCGATCAGGTCCTCGATGGCCAGGGTGGAGATCGGGTCCAGGGCGGAGCAGGGCTCGTCCATGAGCAGCACGTTCGGCTCGACCGCGATCGCCCTGGCGATGCACAGGCGCTGCTGCTGGCCGCCGGAGAGGCCGGAGCCGGGCTTGTTCAGGCGGTCCTTGACCTCGTTCCAGAGGTTGGCGCCGCGCAGGGACTTCTCGACGATGCCGTCCATCTCGGACTTCTTGTACTTGCCGTTCAGGCGCAGGCCCGCCGCCACGTTGTCGTAGACCGACATGGTCGGGAACGGGTTCGGGCGCTGGAAGACCATGCCGACCTCGCGGCGCACGGCCACCGGGTCGACGCCCGCGCCGTAGAGGTTCTCGTCGTCCAGCATCACCTTGCCGTCGACGCGGCCGCCGGGGGTGACCTCGTGCATGCGGTTGAGCGTGCGCAGGAAGGTGGACTTGCCGCAGCCGGAGGGGCCGATGAAGGCCGTCACGGAGCGGGGCTCGACGGTCATCGAGATGTCCTCGATGGCCAGGAAGGAGCCGTAGTAGGCGTTGAGGCCGCTGACGTCTATGCGCTTGGCCATGGGTATCACTGCTTCTTTCGGGGTCCGGTCGCGGACTGTGCTTCGGTGGGTCGCGTCAGCGACCGGCAGTGCGGCGGCAGCCGCACCCATGTCACCGCGGGGCCTTCCAGCGGGCGATGCCGCGGGCCGCGAGGTTGAGGATCATGATGAAGGCGATGAGCGTCAGGGCCGCCGCCCACGCACGGTCGTGGGCCGCCTCGGAGCCCGCGCCGTACTGCAGGTAGATGTACATCGGCAGCGACTCCTGCGGGTCCTTGAAGGGGTTCGCGTTGATGAAGTCGGTGCCCCAGACCAGCAGCAGTACGGGCGCCGTCTCGCCGGTGATGCGGGCGACGGCCAGCATCACGCCGGTGACGATGCCGCCGACGGAGGTCGGCAGGACCACCTTGAGGATCGTGCGCCACTTCGGCACGCCCAGGGCGAGGGACGCCTCGCGCAGCTCGTTCGGGACGAGCTTGAGCATCTCCTCGGTGGAGCGCACGACGACCGGGATCATCAGGATGCACAGGGCGAAGGAGCCGGCGACGCCGGACGGGCCCATGTCCAGGATCAGCACCCACAGGCTGAGGACGAACAGGCCGGCGACGATCGACGGGATGCCCGTCATGACGTCCACGAAGAAGGTGACGGCCTTGGCGAGCCTGCCCCGGCCGTACTCGACCAGGTAGATCGCGGTGAGCACACCGACCGGCACGGAGATCAGCGTGGCGAGGCCGACCTGCTCCAGGGTGCCGAGGATCGCGTGGTAGATGCCGCCGCCGGGCTCCGCGTCGCCGACCACGCCCATCGAGTGGGTCAGGAAGTAGCCGTCGAGGACCTTCACGCCCTGCTTCACGGTCTCCCAGATCAGGGAGAGCAGCGGGATCAGCGCCAGCAGGAACGCGACCCACACCATGCTGGTCGCGACCCGGTCCTTGGCCTGCCGTCCGCCCTCGACGCGGGCGGAGATGCCGTAGGAGCCGGCGACGAAGAGGACCGCGGCGATCAGGGCCCACTGGATGCTGCTGTTCAGCCCGGCGGCGGCGCTGATGCCGAGGCCGAGGAGGACCGAGCCGGCCGCGACCGCCCACGGGAACCACTTGGGCAGGGTGGCCGCGCGCAGGGAGCTGCGGTTCCTGGGGGCGGGGGTCAGGGTTGCGTTGCTCATGCGTTGGCCCCCGAGTACTCCTTGCGGCGGGCGATGATCATGCGGGCGCCGCCGTTGACCAGCAGGGTGATGACGAACAGGACCAGGCCGGAGGCGATCAGGGCGTCGCGGCCCATCTGGGTGGCCTCGTTGAACTTGCTCGCGATGTTCTGGGCGAAGGTGCCGCCGCCCGGGTCGAGCAGGCTCGGGCTGATGTCGAAGGTCGGGGAGAGCACCATCGCCACGGCCATCGTCTCGCCGAGCGCGCGCCCGAGGCCGAGCATCGAGGCGGAGATGACGCCGGAGCGGCCGAAGGGCAGCACCGACATCCGGATGACCTCCCAGCGCGTGGCGCCGAGGGCCAGGGCGGCCTCCTCGTGCATGCGCGGGACCTGGCGGAAGACCTCACGGCTGACGTTGGTGATGATCGGCAGGATCATGATCGCGAGCAGGATGCCCACGGTGAACAGCGAGCGCCCGGCGCCGCCGTTCCACTCGAAGACGCCGGTCCAGCCGAGGTACTCGTCCAGCCAGCCGTAGAGGCCGTCCAGGTGCGGCACGAGGACGAGGGCGCCCCACAGGCCGTAGACGATCGAGGGCACGGCGGCGAGCAGGTCGATCACGTAGCCGATCAGACCGCCCAGCTTGCGCGGGGCGTAGTGCGTGATGAACAGCGCGATGCCGACCGAGACCGGGACGGCGATGGCCATGGCGATGACCGACGACACGATGGTGCCGTAGGCCAGGACCGCGATGCCGAACTCCGGCGGGGAGCCGGTCGGGTTCCATTCGAAGCTGGTGAAGAAGTTCGCCTCGTCCTCGCTGATGGCGAGGTAGGCGCGGTAGGAGAGGAAGGCCGCGATGGCGGCCATGAGGACCAGCACGAGGATGCCGGACCCGCGGGAGAGTCCGACGAAGATCCGGTCGCCGGGGCGGGTGACGCCGCGGGCGGCGCCCTTGTCCGCGGGCGCGGGCGGCTGGGGTGTGGGGGAGGGTGCTGGCTTCTGGGTGTCCGTTGTCATGTCCATCGGGTTCTCCGGTCTGCGGAGCCGTCGTGGCCGACGGCTCGGGCGGAGCCCCGGTCGGGGGCTCCTGGCGGCGGTGCACCGGACGGTGCGGCCCGGTCTCCCCGGCGGGGACACCGTCCGTCCCGGGCGGCCGGGACGGAGCAGGTCCCGCGGGGGACCGGACCGCACTCGGGTCAGCTCAGGCCCGAGATGGTCTCGCGGACCTTGGTGATGATCTCGGTGGGCATCGGGGCGTAACCGGCGTCCGCCAGCAGGCCCTGGCCGTCCTCCGAGGCCATGTAGTTCAGGAAGGACTTGGTGGCGGGCAGGGTGTCCGCCTTGTTGCCCTTGTCGCAGGCGATCTCGTACGTCACCAGGACCAGCGGGTAGGCGCCCGCGGCGTCCGGGGTGTAGTCCAGCTCCAGGGCGAGGTCCTTGCCGGTGCCGACGACCTTGGCCGCGCCGATGGCGGCGGTGGCGTTCTCGACGGTGGCCTTGACCGGCTCGGCGGCCGCGGTCTTGACGTCGACGGTCTTGATGCCGTCCTTGGCGTAGGACAGCTCGAAGTACGAGATGGCGCCGGAGGTCTGCTTGACCTGACCGGCCAGGCCGGCGGAGCCCTGCGCGGACTGGCCGCCCTTGGCCTCCCAGGACTTGCCGCCCTCGTACTTCCAGTCGTCGGGCGCGGCGGCCTTGAGGTACTTGGTGAAGTTGTCCGTGGTGCCGGACTCGTCCGAGCGGTGGAAGGCCTGGATCTTCAGGTCGGGGAGCTTGGCGTCGGGGTTGAGCTTCTTGATGGCCTCGTCGTTCCAGTTGGTGATCTTGCTGTCGAAGATCTTGGCCATCGTCGGGGCGTCCAGCACGAGGGTGTCGACGCCCGGGACGTTGAAGCCGACCGCGATCGGGCCGCCGACCATCGGCAGGTCGATGGCCTGGCCGTCGGTGCAGACCTTCTTCGAGGCCTCGATCTCCTCGGGCTTCAGCGCGGAGTCCGAACCGGCGAACGCGGTCTGGCCCTGGGTGAACGCGGTGATGCCCGCGCCGGAACCGGTCGGGTTGTAGTTGATCTGTACGCCCTTGCAGGCGGCGACGTACTGCTTGACCCAGGCGTCGATCGCGTTCTTCTGGGCGGAGGAGCCGGAGGCCTGGAGCTGGCCCTTGGCGTCGTCGCACTTGATGTTGCTGTTGGCGGCCGGGGCGCTGGAGCCGCCGCCGTCGCTGTTGCCGCCGGTGTCGTCGGAGCCGCACGCCGTGAGGGCCAGGGCGCCGGAGACGGCGAGAGCACCGAGAGCGAGGACCCGCCGGTTCATGCGCTGAAGCTTCACTTGAGGGAGTTCCTTCCAGGAGCCGCCGTCCTGAATTCGGCGGCGTGCGAGGAGTGGTAAGGCCGAAATTAGGCAGATGAGATGAAGGCGCCGAAGGGCGTAAATGAACGCGGGGTGAACCCCTGAGGACGGTGCGGTGAGGTCACGGAACGCTTACGTCGAGGACACGGGCCGGTTCCGGGGTGGTCCGAGGGCCGGTTCAGGCGCTGGGCTCGGGCGCCGGGCTCAGGGGGCTCAGGCGTTGGTTCCGGGCGGGCACGTCGCCAGCAGTGCGTCGACGAGGTCCCGGTCCCGGGGCTGCGTGAGGCGGGCGCGGGCCGCGTCGGGGGCCAGCCACAGGATGCGGTCGACCTCGTCGGACGGTTCGAAGGCGCCGGGGCCGGCCGCCGCGGCCCAGTAGCGGACCTCCTTGGGGCGGCCGTTGGCGAGGTAGCGCACGGTGGGCAGTTCGGCGCCCGGTACGGCGGCGTACCCCGTCTCTTCGGCGACCTCGCGCAGGGCGCCCGCCAGCGGGTCCTCGCCCCGCTTCAGTTTGCCCTTCGGGTGCGACCAGTCGTCGTACTTCGGACGGTGGACGAGGCACAGCTCCAGCAGGCCGGGGGGCGGGTGCGGGGGCAGGGGCAGGGACGGACGGTGCGGGTGCGGGTGCGGGGATGGGTGTGAGGACACGGTCGCGGTCGCGGGTGCGGGTGCGGTTGCGGGCGCGGGGCGCCACAGGACGCAGCCGGCCGCACGGACGGTGGTGGTCTCGTCGTCCCGGGGGCTCACGGCGTGCTCACGTCTCCCTCGTTCCTCGTCCGTCGTCCGTCGTCTTTGGCCCGTCGTTCCTCGTCCGTCGTCTTTGGTCCTTCGTCCTACGGCAGCCTGATCGGCTCTTTGCGCCAGCAGTGCTGGAACGCGTACCTCGCCGCCTCCACCTCATGCCGCTGGTCGGCGTGGAGCACCCCGAGCGCGTACGCCGTCGCCGGGGCGATGCGCGGGGTGCGCGCGGCCTGGGCGGCGGCCGCGGCGGCCTCGGAGGCGTCGCGGTGGCGGTCCAGGGCCTCCCCGGCCGCGAGGAGCCGTACGTCCACCGCGTCCCGGGCGCTCCCGGCGTCCGCGCCGGCCAGGGCCTCCAGGGCGTAACGGTGCAGGCGCAGCAGCAGGCGGACCTGGTGCCACGGGGCGTCCTGGGGGTGCGGGGCCGGGTCCGGCGAGAGCCCGTGGACCAGTGCCTGGGCGTTGTACGGACTGCCCGCGGCGACCAGGGGCAGGGCGGCCACGGCGTCGGTGAGGCGCTCCTCGGCGGCGGCGGCCAGCGGGCGCAGGTCCGGGGAGGGCGTGGTCCCGGGGCCGGTTGCGGGGGCGGAGGTGGCGGGGGCGGCGGCGCGGTCCGGGCGGCCGGGGGCACGCAGCGGGACCTCGCTGGCCAGTAAGGCGATCTTGTCCGCCACGGCGTGGAAGCGGCTGCTGCCCAGCGCCTGGAGGGCGGTCGAGTGCGCCCGGGTACGGGCCAGCGTGAGCTGCCGGTCGAGCAGCGCGCCCGCCTTGGCCGCGCCCACGGTGAGGCTGCCGCGGTCCGGGGACGCCGGGCGGGCGGAGGCGGGCCCGCCGGCCGGCGCGGTGGCTCCAGCGGCGGTGGCGGTGGCGGTGGCGGTCGTGGTCGTGGTCGTCGGGACGGTGGCGGGTGTCGTCCGGTCCGTCGGGCGCGGGGCCGGGAACGCCGACGAGCCGGACAGCCGGTGCAGGGCCTGGAGCAGCCGGTCCAGTCGGGCCGCGTACGCGTGCTCCATCGCCAGCGTGCCGGACAGCCAGGCCAGCTCGGGGCGCATCTCCTCGGCCCAGCCCGCGTCCAGCAGCGGCTGGAAGGTGTGCAGGGTGCCGCTGATGCGGCGGGCCGCGCGGCGCAGGGCGCGGACCGCGTCCACGTCGTCGGCGGGCGGGGTGGTCCGGGCGGCACCGGACGCCGCGCCCGGCCCCGGCCCCGTTCCCGCGCCCGCTCCGGCCCCCGACTCGTGGTGGCGGCGCAGTGCGCGCAGGAACTCCGTGGCCTGGGCGCGCAGGTAGTCCGCCAGGGCGTTGGGGTCCGCGTCCGGGACCGGGACCGCTCGGGCGTCCGTTTCCCTACCGGCGTCCGTTTCCGTGCCGGTGCGGAGGTCCGGCCCGGGTTGCGGGCCCGTCCCGGCGTGCGGGCCCGGGCCCGTGTCCCCGCTCGCGCGCGCCGGTCGCGAGGTGCGCGCGGGTTGAGCCGGTCGAACCGGTCGGCCCGGTTCAGCCGGTCGGGCCGGTCGTGGCGGCCCCGTGGTGGCGGTGGGGTCGGTCGGGTCAAGGTGTCGCTGTGCCACGCCGGCGCCTCCGGGCGTCTATGAGCATCTCCTGGACGTTGCGCAGGGGCTGGCCGTCCGCGTCGGTCGCGTGCCGGGTCCACTCGCCGTCCGGTCCCAGGTGCCAGGAGGCGGTGGTGTCGGACATGCCGTTCTCGAGGAGCCGGTTCAGGGCCGCCCGGTGGGCCGGGTCGGTGACCCGGACCAGGGCCTCTATCCGGCGGTCGAGGTTGCGGTGCATCATGTCGGCGCTGCCGAGCCACACCTCGGGCTCGCCGCCGTTGCCGAAGGCGAAGACCCGCGAGTGCTCCAGGAAGCGGCCGAGCACGGAGCGGACCTGGATGTTCTCCGACAGGCCCGGCACCCCCGGGCGCAGCGCGCAGATCCCGCGCACCCACACGTCGACCGGGACACCGGCCCGGGAGGCGCGGTAGCAGGCGTCGACCACGGCCTCGTCGACCATCGAGTTGACCTTGATGCGGACGTAGGCGGGCCGTCCGGCGCGGTGGTGCTGGATCTCCTTGTGGATGCGGGAGACCAGGCCGTCGCGCAGCGACTTCGGCGCGACGAGCAGGCGGCGGTAGGTCTCGCGCCGGGAGTAGCCGGAGAGGCGGTTGAACAGGTCGGAGAGGTCGGCGCCGACCTGCGGGTCCGCGGTGAGCAGGCCGAGGTCCTCGTAGAGGCGGGCCGTCTTCGGGTGGTAGTTGCCGGTGCCCACGTGGCTGTAGCGGCGCAGGGTCTCGCCCTCCTGGCGTACGACCAGGGAGAGCTTGCAGTGGGTCTTCAGGCCCACCAGGCCGTAGACGACGTGGCAGCCGGCCTCCTCCAGCTTGCGGGCCCACTTGATGTTGGCGGACTCGTCGAAGCGGGCCTTGATCTCGACCAGGACCAGCACCTGCTTGCCGGACTCGGCCGCCTCGATGAGCGCGTCGACTATGGGGGAGTCGCCGGAGGTCCGGTACAGCGTCTGCTTGATCGCGAGGACGTCCGGGTCGGTGGCGGCCTGCTCCAGGAACGCCTGCACGGAGGTGGAGAAGGAGTCGTACGGGTGGTGGAGCAGGACGTCCTTGGTGCGCAGGGCGGCGAAGATGTCGGGCGCCGACGCGGACTCCACCTCCGCGAGGTCGCGGTGGGTGCCGGCGACGAACTTCGGGTACTTCAGCTCGGGCCGGTCCAGGCTGTGGATGCGGAAGAGGCCGGTGAGGTCGAGCGGGCCGGGCAGCGGGTAGACCTCGGCCTCGCCGATCTTCAGCTCGCGCACGAGGAGGTCGAGCACCTCGCGGTCGACGGACTCCTCGACCTCCAGGCGCACGGGCGGGCCCAGGCGCCGCCGCATCAGCTCCTTCTCCAGGGCCTGGAGCAGGTTCTCCGCGTCGTCCTCCTCCACCTCCAGGTCCTCGTTGCGGGTCAGGCGGAAGGTGTGGTGCTCCAGGACCTCCATGCCCGGGAACAGCTCCTCCAGGTGGGCGGCGATGACGTCCTCGATGGGGACGTAGCGGCCCGGAGAGGCCTCCAGGAAACGGGAGAGCAGCGGCGGGACCTTGACGCGGGCGAAGTGGCGGTGGCCCGTGACGGGGTTGCGGACGACGACCGCGAGGTTGAGGGAGAGGCCCGAGATGTACGGGAAGGGGTGCGCCGGGTCCACCGCCAGGGGCGTGAGGACCGGGAAGATCCGGTGCCGGAAGAGGGTGAACAGGCGGGCCTGCTCCTTCTCGGCCAGTTCGTTCCAGCGGACCAGGTGGATGCCCTCGTCGGCGAGGGCGGGGGCGACGTCCTCGTGGAAGCAGGCGGCGTGCCGGGCCATCAGCTCGCGGGAGCGGGCCCAGATCATGTCCAGCACCTCGCGGGGCTGGAGGCCGGAGGCGGAGCGGGTGGCGACGCCGGTCGCGATGCGGCGCTTGAGGCCGGCGACGCGGACCATGAAGAACTCGTCCAGGTTGCTGGCGAAGATCGCGAGGAAGTTGGCCCGCTCCAGCAGCGGTGTGCTCGGGTCCTCGGCCAGTTCGAGCACGCGCTCGTTGAACGCGAGCCAGCTCCGCTCGCGGTCCAGGAAGCGGCCCTGCGGGAGCCGGTCGCCGCCTTCCTGGGCCTCCTCCGACTCCTCGTACGCGTCGAGGTCGGCGTCGATGTCCGGCTCCAGGCCGGAGACCGTGGCGGCCACGGTGTCCGGGCGGTGCGCCGCGATGGAGCCCACGGAGGGCTGCGTGTGCTGGACCTCTGCCTGGGTGTTCGGCTGCCTCATGAACCCATTCTTCCGCGCCGCGCGCCGGTCGGGCGCGTCGGAAGGCCCGGAGGACGACCCGGAAGGCCCGGAGGACCCGGAAGGCCCGGAGGACCCGGGAGGGCCGGAGGACCCGGGAGGGCCGGAGGACCCGGGAGGGCCGGAGGACCCGGGAGGGCCGGAGGACCCGGGAGGGCCGGGAGGCCCGGAAGGCTGCGGCTCGCTCGGCTTCATTCGGTGAGCCTCGCAAGGCTGTCTGAATCAATGGTTACGGGGACATGACGTGCGGGATAGCCGCGGGTCTCCGAAACGTCCCTGTGCGCCGCCCTGAGATCGTGTGAACCGGTCGGCCGGGCTCGTGCGATGAGGAGATGTGAGCGAAACGAGAAGCGACGGGGAGCTGCTGCGGGCCGTCGCCGCGGATGCCGACCGGCGTGCCTTCGAGGAGCTGTACCGCCGGTATGCGCCGTGGCTGACCGCCCGCATGCGCAGCCGCTGCGCCGACGCCTCCATGGTCGACGACGTGGTGCAGGAGACCTTCCTCGCGGTCTGGCGCGGCAGCGCCCGCTACCGGGAGGAGGGCGACGTGGCCGGGTGGCTGTGGCGGATCGGGTCACGGCGGCTGATCGACGGGCTGCGCGGCGACGGCGCCCGGGGGCGGCTGAGGCAGGCGCTGGCCCGCCTGCGGCACCGGGACGAGGTCTCGGCGGAGGAACGCGTCCTCGCCGGGGTCGAGCACGGCGACCTCGCCGGTGCGCTCATAACGCTCTCGCCGGAGCTGCGCGCGGTGCTCCAGGCCACTGTCGTCGACGGGCTGACCACCCGTGAGGCGGCCGTCCTGCTCGGCATCCCGCCGGGCACGGTCAAGACGCGGGCCATGCGGGCCCGCCGGCAACTGCGGGAGGCGCTGGCATGAGCATCGAGGACAGCCGTCACCGGGGCGGCTGGCATGTGGACGAGGGCGACCTGCGGGCCTACGCCCGGGGCGAGTTGACGGCCCCCGCGCTCTGGTCCGCCGACACCCACTTGACCGCCTGCGCCGCCTGCCGGGGCACGCTCGCCGAGGTGAGCGACACCGCCGCGCTGACCGCGGGCTGGGAGCGGCTCGACGCCGAGCTGGACGCGCCGCGGCCGGGCCGGTTCGAGCGGCTGCTGATGCGGTGCGGCGCGCGTGACGGGACGGCGCGGCTGCTCGCCGCCACCCCCGTACTGCGCCGGTCCTGGTTCGGCGCGCTCGCCGCCGTTCTGTTCGTGACCTTCCTCGTGGCGGTATCGGCCGGTGCCGCGGGCCGGCCCACTCTGTTCCTGGCCTGCGCTCCGCTGCTGCCGTTGGTCTCGGTGGCGCTGGCCTACGGACCCGCGCTGGACCCGACGTACGAGATGGCCGTCGTCTCGCCGATGCACGGCTTCCGGCTGCTGATGATCCGCACGTCCGCCGTGCTGGTCGTGGCCCTCGCGGTGGGTGGTCTGGCCAGCCTCGCGCTGCCCGGGTTCGGCCCGGGCGCGCTGGCCTGGCTGCTGCCCGGGCTCGCGCTCACCGTGTCCGGGCTCGCGCTGACGCCCCGGCTGGGGCCCGTGCTCGCCCCGTCCCTGCTGGTGGGCACCTGGTCCGCCGTGCTGCTGGCCGCGGACCTGGCCCGCGCGTCCTCGGACAACCCCCTGGCGCCGTTCACGCCCGCCGGTCAGGGCGTGTCCGGGCTGGTGGCGGCGCTGGGCGCCGGGCTGCTGTTCCTGTTCCGGGACCGGTTCGACGTCTCCCTGCGCGGCACCCTGTGAGCCCCGCCCCCGCCCCCGTCCCCGCCCCCTCTTCCGACCCTCCTCCTCCACCCCTTCTCTTCCGCCCCTTCTCCTCCTGATCCCCATCACGTACGGGAGTGCCGCATGACCCCCACCGTCTCCGCCTCCGGGCTGAGCCTGCACTACGGGCGTACCCGCGCCCTCGACGACGTGTCGCTGCGGCTCACCCCGGGCGTCACCGGGCTGCTCGGTCCCAACGGCGCCGGGAAGACCACGCTGCTGCGCGTGCTCGCCACCGCCGTCCCCGCCGACCGGGGCGCCTTCACCGTGCTGGGGCACGACCCCGGGACCTCGCGAGGCCGGCAGGAGGTGCGGCGGCGGCTCGGGTACCTGCCGCAGACGCCGGGATTCCACCCGGACTTCACCGCCTTCGAGTTCGTCGACTACGTCGCGATCCTGAAGGAGCTGGCGGACCGCCGGGAGCGCCACCGCGAGGTGCGGCGCGTCCTGGAGGAGGTCGACCTCGGGGACGTGCGCGGACGCCGGATCAAGAAGCTGTCCGGGGGCATGCGGCAACGGGTCGCGCTGGCCGCCGCGCTGGTCGGCGACCCGGGGTTCCTGGTGCTGGACGAGCCGACCGTCGGCCTCGACCCGGAGCAGCGGATGCGGTTCCGGGAGCTGATCGCCGGCGCGGGAGAGGGGCGGACCGTGCTGCTGTCCACCCACCAGACCGAGGACGTCGCGATGCTCTGCCACCGGGTGATCGTCATGGCGGACGGGGTCGTGCGCTTCGAGGGGACCCCGGCCGAGCTGACCGCGCGGGCCGCCGGGCGGGTGTGGAGCAGTGCGGAGAAGGACCCGGGCGCCAAGGCCGGGTGGCGCACCGGAACCGGCTCCTTCCGCAACGTGGGGGACCCACCCCCGGGAGCCGAACCGGCCGAACCCACCCTGGAGGACGGCTACCTGCTCGTCCTCGACGACGCGGAGGTGGCGGCGTGAGCGCCGTACTGACGGAGGAGGCCGTGCCCGTGCGGGCGCAGCTCCCCGACCGGGGTGCGCGGGCCGTGCTCGCCCTCGCCCGGTTCGAGGCGCGCAAGCTGCTGCTGACCATCCCCGTTGTCATCGCCTTCGTGGGGTATGTCGCGTGGATCGTCTGGCGCACCCGGGCGTCCTGGGACGGGTATCCCGCCCTCCAGGACGCCGACCGCGCCACCCAGTCCGTGCCGATGCTCGTCGGCCTCGCGGTCCTGCTGGGCGCCGCCCGAGCCGTCGTGCGTTCCCAACGGCACGGCACCGAGCACCACTTCGCGGTGCTGGTCCTGCGGCCCTGGCAGCGCACGGCGGGCCACGCGCTGTCCGTCCTGCCGGCCGCCCTGCTCACCGCCGTGTGCGTGGCGGGTCAGTTCGGCTGGGAGGCGTTCAAGCCCGGCGCGGTCGGGCACGGTTCGCCGGCCGAGCTGGCCGTGGGGCCGCTGACGGTGCTGGGGTTCGGGGCGCTGGGAGTGCTGCTCGGCCGGCTGACGATGTCGGCCTTCGCCGCGCCGCTGCTGGTGGTCGTGCTGCTGTTCGTGTTCGTCCTGGGCACCGGGCCGAGCGAGGAGAGCGGGCTGTCCTGGCTGGCGCCGGCCGTCTCCGTGATCGGCCCCGACTCCCTCCCCTCCGACCTCATGGGGCGCCCCGCCGCCTGGCACGCCCTGTACCTGGCCGGCGCGGCCCTGGGCCTGGCCTTCCTCGCCATGGCCGTCGCCGGCGGGCGCGGCGCGTTCGTCCGGGCCGGCCTCGCCCTGAGCCTCGCGGGGGCGGTGACCGGCGGGGTTCTCCAGGCCCGGGGCGTGGAGCCGTCGTCGGAACTGACCGCGGCCCGCGAGCGGGCCTCGACGCACCCCGACCTGAGCTGCACCGAGCACGGCGGTTCGACGTACTGCGCCTTTCCCGAGTGGGGGCCGCGTACGGGTACCTGGGCAGGGGTCGTGGACCGCGTCCAGGCCGTGGCCGGCGGTGCCGCGCACGACCAGGCCCTCGTCGTGCGGCAGCGGATCGACGCCCGGTACGGGCCGGGGACCGACGCCGCGATACCCGCCTCGACCGAACCGCACCGGGTCACCGTCGGCACCGCCTGGGGCGGCAACCGCGTCCCCGAGTTCTCCACCGCCGTCGCCTCCGTCCTTGTCGCGGGCACCGAGGAGGCCGGGAGCGAGCTGTGCGACGGGCGGATGGTCACCGTCATGTGGCTCTCGCTGAGCTGGCAGGACGACCCGATGGGCGCCCTGCGCCGGGTCCGCCTCGACGACAGCGTGTCGGGCTCCGCGATCGTCCTGTCCCCCACTAATCCGCTGTCCATGACGGAGGGGCAGACGGACGTCGTCCGCCGCCTGCTGGAGAACCCGCCGGCCGGGACCGGTGCCCGCATCAAGAAGCACTGGGCCGAACTGACCGCGCCCGGGGTCACGACCGCACACGTCGCCGAGGTGCTGGGCGTGGCCAAGCCGAAGAAGGCGGACTCGTGCGAGGACTGACGGAGCAGCGAGGGACGGCGGTGATGGAGCTGATCGGCCCGCTGTGGCGCACCCTCCCCTGGCGTCCCCTGGCCGCAGCGGGGGCCCTGGGCCTGCTGGTCGTCGGCACCCCGGCCGCCACCGGCGCCGAACCGGCGCCCTGGCAGACGCTGTTACTGCTGAGGGGCGCCGCCCTGTCCGGTGCGCTCGGCCTGGCCTTCCTGCTGGACGACCCGGCCCGCCGGCTCACCGCACCCGTGCCGACGCCGAGGCTCCTGAGGCAGGCGCTGAGGGCGGCCCTGGTCGCGCCGCTCGCCGCGATGTGGTGGACGGCGGTACTGCTCCTGGCCCCCTCGGCGTCGCGGCCCCCGGCCGGCGAAGTCACCCTGGAGGCGGTGACGGCGGGCGCCTTCGCCCTCGCCGCCGCCGCGCTGGCGGTACGGCTGACGGACGAGGCGCGTCCAGGGCCGCTCGTCGCGGCGGCCCTGCTGGTCACGGCCGTGCTCGTGCCGCTGCTTGCCCCGGAGGGCTGGGCATTGTTCGTCCAGGCGGACGATCCGCGCTGGTCCGCCGCACACGAGCGGTGGGCGATGCTGGCGGCGGTGCTGACCGTGGCGGCGGCGGGCTGCGGACCGGAGCCGCTGGGCCGGAGGACCGGTCGGTGGGGGAAGGGCCGGTGAGGAGACGTCCGGCGGGGGAGACGGCCGGTTGAGCCAGAACGGCCCAGCGGCCCAGCGGCCCAGCGGTTCATGGCCGGTTGTGCCGGCACGGCCCAGCGGCTCAGCGGCCCAGGCCCTGTGGCGTCGGCACGGCCCAGCGGCCCAGGCCCTGTGGGTCGGCACGGCTCCGTGGCTCACGTCTCCGTGCGGTACATCAGGTCCGTCTCGTGGGTGGTGAATCCGAGGCGTTCGTAGACGGACACCGCCGCCTTGTTGTCGGCGTCGACGTACAGCATCGCCGTGGGCAGGCCCTGCCCCTCCAGGTGCCGCAGGCCGATCGTGGTGAGGGCCTTGCCCAGGCCGCCGCCCTGCGTGTCGGGGCGGATGCCGAGGACGTACACCTCGCCGAGGCCCTCCTCGGCGTGCACCTTGGTCCAGTGGAAGCCGATCAGCTCGCCGTCCCGCTCGGCGAGGAAGAAGCCCGCCGGGTCGAACCACGGCTCGGCCTTGCGGTCGTCGAGGTCGCGCTGGGTGAGCGAGCCCTGTTCGGGGTGGTGGGCGAAGGCGGCCGCGTTCACCGCGAGCCAGGCCGCGTCGTCCCGGCCGGGCACGAAGGCGCGCACGCTCACGCCCTCCGGCAGCCGCGGCTCCGGCAGGTCGAGGCCGGCCAACGGGCGCCGCATCTGCCGCAGTTCGCGGAAGAGGGAAAGTCCGAGTACCTGCGCGAGGTGCCGGGCGGCGGCGTGACCGCCGTGCGCCCAGACCCGCAGCCGCTTGCCGGATGCGGCGAGCAGGGCGGAGCCCAGCGCCCGCCCGTGCCCCTGGCCCCGGTACGAGGGGTGGACGACCAGCTCGGCGGCCGGCGGCTCGACCGGGTCGGTGCCCTCCAACTGGGCATAGCCGACGAGTTCACCACCGTCGACGGTGAGCAGGAGGTGCGCGACGCCCTCCCGCGCGGGGCCGCGGAGCTGCAGCCGGCCCTGCTCGGACACGGCGTGCTGTCCGTCGTTTCGGGCCGCCTCGGTGAGCAGGGCGAGGACGGCGTCGGTCTGCTCAGGCGTGAGTTCGGCGAGAGTCTCGATCGAGCGGGGGCGGCCGGGCCGCACGGTGTCGTCGCTGGTCATGCGTACGAGAGTAAAGGGCGGGCGGGGCAATGCGGCGGCAGCGGGCGAAGACGAAGCTAAACCAGGCTGTAACCCGGAAGCCCCTGTCGCGCTACGCGCGTTGACCTTAGGCTCTGCGCCGACGAGCCGTCTCCTCAGCGGCTCGCGCCACGCACACCCACAGGGGGGCGCATGCCAGCCACAGCACACTCGCACCAGCCGCGCCGCAGACGCCGTACGAGCCGTCTCCTCGTCGCGGCCGCCACCGTCGTCACCGCCGGGGCACTCGCCGCGGCGGCGCTCCCGGCCTCGGCGAGCACCGGCGGGAACGGCCGGGGCAACGGCGGCCAAGGCCAAGGCCAGGACAACGGCTCCGGCCGAGGTCACGGCCAGGGCCGCTACCAGGACATCCAGCTCCTCTCCTTCAACGACCTGCACGGCAACCTGGAACCGCCCGCCGGCTCCTCCGGCCGTGTCACCGAGGTCCAGCCGGACGGCACGACGGAGACGGTCGACGCGGGCGGCGTCGAGTACCTGGCCACCCACCTGCGCGAGGCCCGCAAGGGGAACCGTTACTCCATCACCGCCGCGGGCGGCGACATGGTCGGCGCCTCTCCCCTCCTGTCCGGCCTCTTCCACGACGAGCCGACGATCGAGGCGCTGAACCAGCTCGACCTGGACGTCACGAGTGTCGGCAACCACGAGTTCGACGAGGGCGCCCGCGAACTGGGCCGCCTGCAGAACGGCGGCTGCCACCCCACCGAGGGCTGCTACACGGACAAGAAGTTCAAGGGCGCCGACTTCCCCTACCTCGCGGCCAACGTCCTCGACGAGAAGACGAAGAAGCCGGTCCTCAAGCCCTACTGGGTCTGGAAGCAGAACGGCGTCAAGGTCGGCTTCATCGGCGTGACCCTGGAGGGCACCCCGGGCATCGTCTCGGCCGAGGGCGTGAAGGGCCTGAAGTTCAAGGACGAGGTCGAGACGATCAACAAGTACGCCAAGGAGCTGCAGCGCCAGGGCGTGAAGTCGATCGTCGCGCTCATCCACGAGGGCGGCTTCCCGGCCTCGTCCTCCTACAACTACGACTGCGACTCCCCGGGCGCGGGCGACGGCGTCTCCGGCCCGATCGTGGACATCGCCAAGAACATCACCCCGCAGGTCGACGCGCTGGTCACCGGCCACACGCACAACGCCTACGTCTGCACGATCCCCGACCCGGCGGGCAACCCCCGCACGGTGACCTCGGCCTCGTCCTTCGGCCGCCTGTACACGGACACGACGCTGACCTACGACCGCGCCACGGGTGACATTGCCCGTACCTCGGTGAAGTCCGCGAACCACGTGGTGACGCGGGACGTCCCGAAGGCGCCGGACATGACCCGGCTGATCGACCGCTGGAACACCCTGGCCGCCCCCATCGGCAACCGCCCCGTCGGCTACGTCACCGCGGACATCAACCGCGACGGCACCGAGTCCCCGCTCGGCGACCTGATCGCCGACGCGCAGCTCGCGTACGGCAAGGAACAGGACCCGGAGACCGACCTGGCCCTGATGAACCCGGGCGGCATCCGCGCCCCGCTGACCTATGCGGCCTCCGGCGCCGAGGGCGACGGCGTGGTCACCTACGCCGAGGCGTTCACGGTCCAGCCCTTCGCCAACACGGTGAACCTCAAGGACTACACGGGCGCGCAGCTCATCCAGGTACTCAAGGAGCAGGTGAGCGGCCCGAACGAGGCGGCCCCGAAGATCCTCCAGGTCTCGTCCGGTCTCACCTACACCCTGGACCTGACCAAGTCGGGCGCGGACCGCGTCGTGACGGACTCCATCCGCCTGAACGGCGCCCCGATCGACCCGTCCGCCACGTACCGCGTCGCGTCCAACAGCTTCCTTGCGGGCGGCGGCGACGGCTTCACCACGCTGGGCGAGGGCACGAACGAGCGCGTCGGCGCGGACGACCTCGCGGCCTTCGAGCAGTACCTGACGGCCAACTCCTCGGCGACCGCCCCGATCGCTCCTCCGGCGGCGGACCGGATCACGGTCGTGCGGTAGCGGGTCGGCGGCAGTCGGCCACCCGCGTCGGGTCCGGCACATCCAGCGGCCACGCGCCCGCGGATGCGCCGGACCCTTCGGCGCTCGGTCACTCCTGCGCACCTTTCCGGCGGTCACGAGGCTCTCCACCGCCTCGCCGACAACGTCGCTCACACACCGGGTGACCGGCTGCGTCTCCCGGCGCCGTGCCTGATGAAGGCGGAAGAACAGGAGGCGGACGTCGGGAGTTCCCAGGGCCTCTGCCCGCCGGGCTTCCTCACCGTCGACATCCGTGCCCCCGGCATGCTCGGCCACCACTGACACCCGTCACCCGTCACCCGTCACACGTCATCCGTCACCCGTCGAAACGCTCGTGGACGTCCCCTCCCTCCGGCGGCGGCACCGGCGCCCCCGGCAGCCGGATCGCGGCGGTGGTCCCACCGCCGTCGGCCGGGGTCAGGCTCACCGTGCCGCCGGCCTGCTGCACCGTCCGCGCCACGATGGACAGGCCCAGGCCCGAGCCGGGCAGCGCACGGGCGCTCGGGGAGCGCCAGAAGCGGTCGAAGACGTGGGGGAGTTCGTCGGCGGGGATGCCCGGACCGTGGTCGCGGACGGTGAGGACGCCGTCGGCGAGGCGTACGGCGACGGTGCCGCCGTCGGGGCTGAACTTCACCGCGTTGTCCAGGATGTTGACCACCGCGCGTTCCAGGGCGGCCGGCTCGGCCCTTACGTACCAGGGGTGCACGTCGGCCTCGATCGTCAGCTCCGGGCCGCGCAGGCGGGCCCGGCGCAGCGCCGACTCCACGACGTCGTGCCAGGCGAGGATGCGGGTGCGGCCCTCCTGCTGGCCGGTGTCGGGGCGGGAGAGTTCCTGGAGGTCGCCGATGAGCGCGGCCAGCTCCGTCATCTGCGCCTTGACCGAGGCGAGGAGCGCCTTGCGGTCGGCCTCCGGGATCGGACGGCCCGTCTCCTCACTGCGGGTGAGCAGCTCGATGTTGGTGCGCAGCGAGGTGAGGGGCGTGCGCAGTTCGTGTCCGGCGTCGGCGATGAGCTGCTGCTGCAGTTCGCGGGAGCTGGCCAGGGACGAGGTCATGGTGTTGAAGGAGCGGGACAGGCGGGCGATCTCGTCGTCGCTGTCGTCCTCGACCGGGATGCGGACGGTCAGGTCCTCGGTGCGGGCCACGTGCTCGACGGCCCGCGTCAGCTCGTCGACCGGCCGCAGCGCGGTCCGGGCCACCCACAGGCCGGCCGCGCCCGCCCCGACGACCCCCGCGCCCGCGACGAAGACGAGCACCAGGGCGAGGTTGCTGAGGGAGCTGTTGACCTCGCTCAGCGGGCGCGCGGCGGAGACGGCCACCCCCGACAGCCCCGGCACGGTGTAGGTGAAGACGCGGTACTGGGCTCCGTCGCCGCCGGTGGCGTCGTGCAGCGCGTTGGCGGAGGTGCCCTCGGCGACGGCGCGGTCGGCGCCGGTGAGCGGGACCTCCTCGGTGCCGATGATGAGGCAGCTCCCGCCCTGCCGGTCCACGAGCTGCACCGACGAGCCGAAGGGGTTCTGTTCGTGGGTGACGGGTTCGTGGGCGCACAGGCCGGTGCGCAGGTCGAGGTACTGGCCGACCTGGGTCCTGTCCATGCGGTTGGCCTTCAGCGCCTCGTCCAGTGAGCTGACCAGCACGCTCTTGACGACGAACCAGCACGCGACGGCCGCCGCCGCCACCGCGAACGCCACCGCCGCCGCCACCAGCAGCGACAGCCGCGCCCGGATGGGCAGCGCCCGGACCCGGCGGACGAGCCCTGTCACTCGGCGCCGCCCTGCCGCAGGACGTAGCCGACGCCGCGGACGGTGTGCACGAGGCGCGGTTCGCCGCCCGCCTCGGTCTTGCGGCGCAGGTACATGACGTACACGTCGAGGGAGTTCGAGGACGGTTCGAAGTCGAAGCCCCACACCGCCTTCAGGATCTGCTCGCGGGTGAGGACCTGGCGCGGGTGCGCCATGAACATCTCCAGCAGGGTGAACTCGGTGCGGGTCAGTTCCACCGGGCGTCCGGCCCGGGTGACCTCCCGGGTCGCCAGGTCCATGGTCAGGTCGGCGAAGCAGAGGGCGTCGTCGTCCTCGGTGGCCGCGTCCACGGCGGCCGCGTAGGAGCTGCGGCGCAGCAGCGCGCGGATGCGGGCGAACAGCTCGTCCAGCTCGAACGGCTTGACGAGGTAGTCGTCCGCGCCCGCGTCCAGGCCGGTCACCCGGTCGCCGACGGTGTCGCGGGCCGTCAGCATCAGGATCGGGGTCGTGTCCCCCGCGCCGCGGATGCGGCGGGCGGCGGTCAGGCCGTCCATGCGGGGCATCTGGATGTCCAGGACGACGAGGTCGGGGCGGTAGGCGGCGGCCTTGTCCAGGGCGTCGGCGCCGTCGACGGCGACCTCGGTGTCGTACCCCTCGAAGGCGAGGCTGCGCCGGAGGGCCTCGCGTACGGCCGGTTCGTCGTCGACGATCAGGATGCGCTGGGTCTCACGGTCGCGGTCGCCGTCTGCGGGGCTCATGGGCTCGGGTCCTCGGGTGCGGTGGGGGAACGGGTCGGTCAACGGACGCTTTCAGCGTCGCACGTCTTCGTACCCCGTCAGCCGCTCGCACCCGCCCGGAGCTGTGCCAGGTCCGCCTTGACCGTGTTGACCGGGATGGCGAAGCCGAGGCCCACGCTGCCCGCGCTCGAGGAGGAGTCGGTCGCGGAGTACATCGCGGAGTTGATGCCGATGATGTTGCCGTTCATGTCGATCAGGGCGCCGCCGGAGTTGCCCGGGTTGAGGGAGGCGTCGGTCTGGATCGCCTTGTACGTCGTCGTGGACGAGCCGGTGTCGCCGTTGAACTGCTGTCCGCCGAACTCGAAGGGCCACTGACCGCCGCGCTGCTGCTGCTGCTGCTGCTGGCCCTCGTCGGTCGAGACGGTCACGTCGCGGTCGAGCGCCGAGACGATGCCGCTGGTCACGGTGCCGGTCAGGCCCTCGGGGGAGCCGATCGCCACGACCTGCTGCCCGACCGCCAGGGCGTCGGAGTCGCCGAGGGTCGCGGCCGTCAGGCCGGAGGCGTTCTCCAGCTTGATCAGCGCGAGGTCCTTCTTGCTGTCGGTGCCGACGACCCGCGCGGTGTACTGCTTGCCGTCGTTCGTCCTCACCTTGACGGACGAGGCACCGGCGACGACGTGGTTGTTGGTGACGATCTCGCCGTCACTCGTGACGATCACGCCGGAACCGGTGGAGGAGCCGGCGTTCGAGGTCGCGTTGATCTCGACGATGCTCGGGCTGACCGCCTTGGCGACCCCGGAGACCGTGCCCTTCTGGCTGGAGGGCACCACGGTGGTGCTGGTGGAGGTGGAGGCGACGGTGTCGCCGCCGGTCAGCTCCTGGATGCCGTAGGCCGTGCCCCCGCCGACGGCCGCCGCGACGATCGCCACGGCCGCGAGGAGGGCGGCGGGGCCGCGCCGCCGGGCCGAGCGCCGGCCGTGCGGCGGCTCGGGCAGGGGCTGCGCGGGGGCCTGGGGCGGCTGCGCCGGCGGGGGCGGCCACTCGGGGTTGACGTGGCTGCTGTGGCTGCCGGGGTTGCCGTGGCTGCCGTGGCTGCCGTGGCTGTCGGGAGAGGAGGCGTGCTGGTGGGTCCCCTGGTACGGGTTCGCGTGCTCGTACTCGCCGTTCGGGCGCAGGCTCTCGGTCATGTCCATGAGCTTCCCGCCCGCGGATGAGAGCGCCCTGAGTGCCGCCTGAGAAGCCCGGCAGAACCTCGTATGCCCGATGTAAAGACGCCGGGACGAAGCAGACGCGACAAGTGCGCCGGCACGAGGGG
Source organism: Streptomyces sp. NRRL F-5650 (assembly GCF_000721365.1). NCBI lineage: Bacteria > Bacillati > Actinomycetota > Actinomycetes > Kitasatosporales > Streptomycetaceae > Streptomyces > Streptomyces sp. NRRL F-5650. The sequence continues at coordinate 24,785 of NZ_JOGV01000063.1, forward strand.
CGCCGGACGGAGGGCCCGGAACGAAGGGACGGACGGAGGGACGGACGGAGGGCGGGCGGAGCGGTGGCCTACGCGCAGCCGCAGGACTGCCGGACGACGAGCTGGGAGGGGAACACCTTCAGCCGCTCGCGCCGGGAGCCCGCCACCCGCAGGGCGTCGTCGAGGACCAGGTCCACGGCGGCCCGCGCCATCGCCGAGCGGTCCGAGGCGACCGTCGTCAGCGGCGGGTCGGCCAGCGCGGCCTCCTTGATGTCGTCGAACCCGGCCACCGCCAGCTCGCCGGGGACGTCGATGCGCAGCTCGCGGGCGGCGCGCAGCAGGCCGATCGCCTGGTCGTCGGTGGAGCAGAAGATGGCGGGCGGGCGCTGCGGCCCGGAGAGCAGCTCCAGGCCCACGCGGTAGGCGTCGTAGCGGTTGTACGGCGCCTCGAAGAGCCGGCCCTCGGTGGAGAGCCCGGCCTCCTTCATCGCGCGCCGCCAGCCCTCGACGTGGTCGGAGACCGGGTCGCCGACGGACGGGGTCTCGGCGGTGCCGCCCATGCAGGCCACGTACGCGTACCCGTGCTCCAGCAGGTGGCGTACGGCGAGCTGGGCGCCGCCCAGGTCGTCGGTGACGACGGCGACGTCGTCGATGGCCTCGGGGCGCTCGTGCAGCAGCACCACCCGGGCGTCCCAGGCGTCGATCTCGGCGGCGGCCAGGTCGTTCAGGGCGTGGCTGACCAGGATCAGGCCCGAGACGCGCATCCCGAGGAACGCGCGCAGATAGTGGACCTCGCGCTCGCCGACGTAGTCGCTGTTGCCGACGAGCACCATCTTGCCGCGCTCGGAGGCGGCCCACTCGACCGCGTGCGCCATCTCCGCGAAGAACGGCTGGCGCGCGTCCGGCACGATCAGCCCTATGAGGTCAGTGCGCCGCGACGCCATGGCCTGGGCGACCCGGTCCGGCCGGTACCCCAGTTCCTTGATCGCGGCGAGGACGCGCTCGCGCGTGGCCGGGGCGACCGGCCGGGGTCCGTTGTTGATGACGTAGCTGACAACGGCGGTGGAAGTCCCCGCCAGCCGCGCCACATCGTCCCGAGTCACCTTGGCCACGCGCGGAGTCTACGCGGATGGACCCGCCCCGGGCAGGGCGTATCACACCTTGGATGACCTTGCGTCGGCCGCCTCGTCCTGCTCGGCCGCCGCCGTCCGGTGCTCCGCGGCCCTCGTCTTCTTCTCGGCGGTCTCGCTCTTCGCGCTCTTCTCGCCCTGCTCGCCCTTCTCGGGCTTCTCCGGCGTCACGAAGCGGTAGCCGACGTTGCGGACGGTACCGATCAGCGACTCGTGCTCGGGGCCGAGCTTGGCGCGCAGCCGCCGTACGTGCACGTCGACGGTGCGGGTGCCGCCGAAGTAGTCGTAGCCCCACACCTCCTGGAGCAACTGGGCGCGGGTGAACACGCGGCCCGGGTGCTGGGCCAGGTACTTCAGCAGCTCGAACTCCTTGAAGGTCAGGTCCAGGACCCGGCCCTTGAGCTTGGCGGAGTACGTCGCCTCGTCGACCGACAGGTCGCCGTTGCGGATCTCCATCGGGGAGTCGTCGCCGCCGAGCTGCCGGCGGCCGGTGGCCAGCCGCAGCCGCGCCTCGACCTCCGCCGGACCGGCGGTGTCCAGGAGCACGTCGTCGATGCCCCAGTCGGCGGTGACGGCGGCGAGGCCGCCCTCGGTGACGATGAGGACCAGCGGACAGCTCAGGCCCGTGGAGCGCAGCAACTGGCACAGGCTGCGGATCTGGGGAAGGTCGCGGCGGCCGTCGACGAGGATGACGTCTGCGCCCGGGGTGTCCACGAGCGCGGGGCCCTCGGCGGGGGCGACGCGTACGTTGTGCAGCAGCAGGCCGAGGGCGGGAAGCACCTCCGTCGACGGCTGGAGGGCGTTGGTCAGGAGCAGCAGAGAACTCATCGCGCCCCACCTGCCTGGGACGGTTTGTGGTCGTGCCCGGTTCGCTCGCCCATATCGTCTGGTTCCTCCTGGGTCCCTGCGATGGGGGTACCTCCCACGCCCTCAAGGCAGTGGGGGAGTTTGCGGCACTGCTTCGTACAGGTTGCGGACCCCGTGCCCGTGGGGCCCGCCGTGCGTCCGGGAGGTGAACGCCGGACGACCGCCCGGCACCGCTCCCGGAAGCACAAAAGGACCCGGGGGCTACGTTGCCCGAGTCCTCTGCCCAGCAGAATAGCCGACATGAGCAACCGAGCGGGGGGTCGTGTGGCGCGTTCCACCCACCGTCCAGACCATCGTCCGCATCCCGAAACACCCCGGGGAGCGCCGCGCCGCGGGCCCGCGCGCACCTTCCTCCGTACGGCCGACGGCGTCCTCGTCGACGCCGTGCACGAGCCGGAAGCGGCCCGGGGCGCCCCCTCTGACCTGGTGTTCGTCGTCGCCCACGGGTTCACCGGCGACGCCGACCGGCCGCACGTACGGCGGATCGCGGCGGCCCTCGCGCGGCACGGTGCCGTCGTCACGTTCTCCTTCCGGGGCCACGGCGCCTCCGGCGGGCGGTCCACCGTCGGGGACCGCGAGGTGCTCGACCTGGCGGCGGCGGTCGCGTGGGCGCGCGGCTTCGGGCACCGGCGCGTGGTGACCGTCGGCTTCTCCATGGGCGGATCGGTGGTCCTGCGGCACGCGGCGCTGTACGCGGGTGACGAGGCGGCGGGCACGGACGCCGTCGTGTCGGTCAGCTCCCCCGCCCGCTGGTACTACCGGGGCACGGCCCCCATGCGCAGGCTGCACTGGCTGGTGATGCGCCCGGCCGGACGCCTGGTGGGGCGCTACGGCCTGCGCACCCGCATCCACCACCGCGACTGGGACCCGGTGCCCCTGTCTCCGGTGGAGGCGGCCGGACGGATCGCGCCGACGCCGCTGCTCGTCGTGCACGGCGACCGGGACGGCTACTTCCCGCTGGACCACCCCCGGATGCTCGCCGAGGCGGCCGGAGACCACGGCGAACTCTGGCTGGAACCCGGCATGGGCCACGCCGAGAACGCCTCGGACGAGGCGCTGCTGCACCGCATCGGCGACTGGGCCGTGGCGCGGGCGGGCTAGCCTGACGTTGTTCATCGCCGACGACGAAGGAACGAGATGGCAAAGGTCACGGTGCGCTACTGGGCCGCCGCGAAGGCCGCCGCGGGAGTGGCCGAGGAGCCGTACGACGCGGCGACGCTCGCCGACGCGCTCGCCGCGGTGCGCGAGCGGCACCCCGGCGAACTCACGCGCGTGCTGCTGCGCTGCTCGTTCCTCGTCGACGGGGACCCCGTGGGCACGCGCGGGCATGAGACGGTACGGCTGGCCGAGGGCGGCACGGTCGAGGTGCTCCCGCCGTTCGCAGGAGGGTGAGCGATGACCAACCAGCCGCACCAGCCGTACCCGCAGTACGGCCAGGACCCGCAGTACGGCCAGAACCAGCAGTACGAGGGGTACGACGCGCAGGCGTGGCCCGGGCAGCAGCCGTACGCGGGGTACGGCGAGCAGCCGGACCCGGACGCCGGTCAGTACACGCAGCAGTGGCAGGGGCAGACCTGGGAGACGCAGGTGCAGCCGCCGGTCTCCGCTGAGGAGACGGCGTACCTGCCGCCGCACACCCCGCAGCCGCAGCCCCAGCCGCAGCCGTATCCGCCCCAGAGCCAGGCGTACCAGCCCCAGCCTCAGCACCACCCCCAGCCGTACGCCTCACAGCCCCAACCCCAGCCGTACGAGCCCCCCGCCCCCCCCCCCCCAGCCGCACCCCCAGCCGCAGCCGTATCCGCCCCAGAGCCAGGCGTACCAGCCCCAGCCTCAGCACCACCCCCAGCCGTACGCCTCAC
>NZ_JOGV01000064.1:0-27534 GCF_000721365.1 Streptomyces sp. NRRL F-5650
GGCCAGGGCCCAGCACGGGCCCACCGCCGCCCCCGGCGTCACCTCACCCCCCGCCTCCAACAAGAACCCCGCGAAACCTCACCGCGCCGTCGCCGAAACCCGCTCCGCCTCGATCCGCTGGTCCACCACACCCGCCCCCGCCAGCTCCAGATGCCGGCACAACACCACCGAACCCCCACTCGCCAGCGGGCCGTACAACCCCGCGTTCAGCCCCTCCCACGTGTCGTACGGCAACCCCGACAGAATCCGCGCCCCCGGCCCCGTGAGCCCCAGCCCCGACGCCTCCGCCCGAGCCCGCTCCACGACCTCCGCCCCGCTGAACTCCCGCCCCGCCACGATCAGCGCCGGCGCCTCCGGGTCCACCGGCGCGTACGGCGCGAACCGGTCCCCCTGCCCCGGCACCTCCACCGCGTAATCGGCGAAGCCCTCCGGTGCCGCCGGCACGAACCGACCCCCGAGAGGCCGCAGCGCCAGAGCGATCCGCGGCCCCGAGCACGCCCGCGCCGCCTCCAGCGACTCCGGCTCGGGCCCGCTCACGACCACGTCCGCCGTCCTCGGGTCGCCCGCAACGTCGGCGACGACACCCACCGACGCGCACGCCAGCAGCCACACCGCCGTCTGCCAGTGCGCGGGCAGCAGCAGCGCGACCCGGTCGCCGGGTTCGACGGACACTTCGTCCTGGAGGAGGTTCGCGGTCTTGGCCACCCAATTGGCGAAGGTGGCCACGGACAGTTCGACACGTTCGCCCGTGGCGTCGTCGTAGAAGGTCACCAGGGGGCGTCCCGGGTCCGCGGCGAGCGCGGAACTCAGCAGGTCGGCAGGGGTGCGTTCGGTCGCGTTCACCCGCGCAAGCGTACGCGGCCCCGCCGGTGCGCACCCGGCGGCCGACGGGCCGTCACCACCACGGGATCCCGCAGGCAACCCTACGGGCCGTCAGGTCACAAATGGACATATTTGTCTGACGATGTACAAAATCAGGGGCATGCGTGGATTCGGATTGCTTGCTTCCTCGACCGGTGTCACGTGCGCGGCGGCCCTCGCCCTCCCGCTCGCCCCGCCCGCGGCAGCGACCGCCTCCTCGGCACCGCCGGGGGCGAGTTCGGCGACACGCTCCGAGGCGGCGGCACACGCCCCCGGCGGCACCCAGTCGCTGCCCCTCACCTCCCTCGCCCACGACCGGGCACCCGGCGCGGCCGAACAGGGCCTGCCCCGCCGGGACGTACGGCACTTCTCGCTCGTCGGCGTCGTCTGGGACGACCCCGCCGCCGAACTCCACGGCCGCGTCGAGATCCGCACCCGTGCCACCGCGACCGGCACCTGGTCCGACTGGCGGGTGCTGGAGACCCACAACAGGGACCACGCCGCCGACCCCGGCACCCCCGAGAGCACCTCGGGCCGCGTACGCGGCGCCACCGCACCGCTGTGGGTCGGCGACTCCGACGGCGTCGAGGTGAGGGTACGGGCGGACCGCGCCCCCGAGACCGCCCGCACCGCCCCGGCCCGCTCCCGGCTGCCCGGCGGCCTGCGCCTCGAACTCGTCGACCCCGGCGAGGACGCCCCGCCGTCGGCGCACCGCGCACGGGCCGGGTCCGGCGAACCCGCCGTACTCCCCGCGCTCGCCACCCGGCAGAAGGCCAAGCCGCACACCGCGCCCCGCCCGCGCATCACCACGCGCCGCGGCTGGGGTGCCGACGAGAAGCTGCGCGACAAGGGGTTCGTGTACACGAAGAGGATCAGGACGGTCTTCGTGCACCACTCGGACACCGGCAACAACTACCGCTGCTCACAGGCGCCTTCCGTGGTCCGCGGCATCTACCGCTACCACGTCGGCAGCACGGGCTGGCGCGACCTCGGCTACAACTTCCTCGTCGACAAGTGCGGAAACATCTACGAGGGCCGGGCCGGTGGCGTGTCCAAGCCGGTACTGGGCGCCCACACCCTGGGGTTCAACTCCCAGAGCATGGGCGTCGCCGTACTCGGCACCTACAGCGGGAAGAAGCCCTCGTCGGCCGCCCTCAAGGCGGTCGCCCGGCTCACCGCGTGGAAGACCGGGCTCTACGGCGTGAATCCGCGCGGAAAGACGAACCTGAGGTCCGGGGGTGGCAACCTCTACCCGAAGGGCAAGCAGGTACGGATGAACGTCGTCTCAGGTCACCGCGACGGCTTCGCCACGAGCTGCCCCGGAAAAAAGCTCTACGCCGAGCTCGGCACGGTCCGCGCGAAGGCGGCCGCCTACCAGGGCCGCTGAGGGCGCGCCACCGCACGGTCCTCGAAGACGCCACGGAACGGTCTGCATACACTGGCCCGCCGAAAGACAGTTCGGCCGGTCCCGGCAGGAAGCAGAGACGACAGGTGACAGAAGCGATCCTCCTGGTCGGCGGCAAGGGCACACGGCTGCGTCCGCTCACGGTGAACACGCCCAAACCCATGGTCCGGGCGGCCGGAGTGCCGTTCCTCACGCACCAACTGGCCCGGGCCAAGGCGGCGGGCGTCGAGCACATCGTGCTCGCGACGAGCTACCTGGCCGAGGTCTTCGAGCCGTACTTCGGCGACGGCTCGGCACTGGGCCTGCACCTCGAGTACGTCACGGAGGAGGAGCCGCTCGGCACGGGCGGCGCGATCCGCAACGTGGCGTCGCGGCTGCACTCCGGCCCCGACGAACCGGTGCTGATCTTCAACGGCGACATCCTGACGGGCCTGGACATCGGCGCGCTGGTCCGCACGCACGAGACGACGGGCGCGGACGTCTCCCTGCACCTGACCAAGGTCACGGACCCGAGGGCCTACGGCCTGGTCCCCACGGACGACACGGGCAGGGTGCTCGCCTTCCTGGAGAAGCCGCAGACCCCCGAGGAGATCGTCACCGACCAGATCAACGCGGGGGCGTACGTCTTCCGCCGTTCGGTCATCGACACGATCCCGGCGGGGCGGCCCGTCTCGGTCGAGCGCGAGACCTTCCCCGAGCTGCTCGCCTCCGGCGCCCACCTGCAGGGCATGGTCGACTCCACGTACTGGCTGGACCTCGGCACCCCGGCGGCCTTCGTCCGCGGCTCGGCCGACCTGGTCCTGGGCCGCGCGCCGTCCCCGGCGATACCGGGCCGCTGCGGCGACCGCCTCGTCCTGCCCACGGCGCAGGTCGCGCCCGACGCCAAGCTGGCCGGCGGCACGGTGGTCGGCGAGGGCGCCTTCGTGGCGGAGGGGGCGCGCGTCTTCGGCAGCACGATCCTGCCGGGTGCCGTCATCGAACCGGGCGTCGTCATCACGGACTCCCTCATCGGCACCGGCGCCCGCGTCGGCACCCGCTCGGTCCTGGCCGACACGGTCATCGGCGACGGCGCGATCATCGGCGCCGACAACGAACTCCGCTCCGGCGCCCGCATCTGGTGCGACGCCCACATCCCCCCGGCAGCCCTGCGCTTCTCGCCGGACGCCTCGTAACCGAGGGCCCCGCGCCCGCACCTCCACCGGGTGCCCCCGCGGCGCCGGGTCACGCGACTGCGGCTGCGGGCGGTCGTGTCTTCTGCGCGTCTGGTGAACGGCCCGGGAGGGTCCCCGGGGCGGCACGGGCGGACGCGGCGGTCCCTTGCTTCGCCGGGCTGCGCTCTCCCCGCGCCCGCACCTCCACCGGGGCGCCCTCCACCGCGCCCGCATCTCCACCGGGGCCCTCCACCGGGCCCGCATCTCCACCGGGCACCCTCCACCGGGCGTGCCCCGCAGCGCCGGGTCACGCGACCCGCCCCCGGCCGCATGCACACCGGGCGGCCGGGGTAGCCGCCCCGGGCGGGCCACCTACAGCCGCTCGATCCCCCGCGGAGCCATCCGCGGCGCCCGCCTGGCCGGCACCCGCCCACTCAGCAACACCAACCGGGCCGCCCGATGCCGCTGCCCCGCATACGGTTCGAGCAGCCGCAGCATCTCCGCGTCGTCCGCATACCGGTCCCCGCCCAGCGCGAACCCCACGATCCCCGGCAGATGCAGATCCCCCACCGTCACCGCGTCCGGCGCCCCGTGACTGCGCTGCACGGTCTCCGCCGACGTCCACGGCCCGACTCCCGGCACCAGCTCCAGCCGTTCCCGCGCGGCGGCGGGCTCCATCCCCGATGCCTCCTCCAGCCGCGCGGCGACCCGCACGGCCCGCAGGACAGTCGACGCCCGCTTGTCGTCCACCCCGGCCAGATGCCACTCCCAGGACGGGATCATCGCCCACGTCCGCGCCGTCGGCATCACACACATCCGCCCGGGCGCGGGCCCCGGCGCCGGTTCCCCGAACTTGCGCACCAGCAGCCGCCACGCCTGGTAGGCCTCCAGCGTCGTGACCTTCTGTTCCAGGACCGAGGGGATCAACGACTCCAGTACCAGCCCGGTCCGCCCCAGCCGCAGCCCCGGACGCCGATGCGCCGTGAACGCCAGCAGCCGGTGCCGCGGCACGAACACGGACGGGTCGTCCTCCGCGCCCAGCATGCGCGGCAACTCCTCCAGGAGCCAGTCGGCCCCCGGCCCCCACGCCTCGCCCCGCACCTCACCACCGCGCGCGGTGACCCGCAGGGTGCCCGGCCCGGCGGGCGTCCGGCTGGCCCGCCACACCGACCCGTCCGGCATCGTCCGGAACGTGGGGTCGCCCGGCCCGCGCCGCAGCGGCCCGAGCACCAGCCCCAGGTCCAGTGGCCCGTCCGGCACCCACACCCGGACCCGGCCCGGCGCGTGCGCCTGCCGGGGTATCCCGCCCTGCGCGGCGGCGCGAGGGGGCCGGGGAGCGAAACGTCCTGCCACGAGCGAGATCCTTGGGGCGAAGCGAGCGAAGCGGGGAGCGAGCGAAGCGGGGAAGGAGGGGCGGGTCGTACGAGAGACGGGGCGGTGGGGGGAAAGAGGGGCCCTTACGAGGGTAGGGCCCTCACCGCACCTCGATGAACGCCCCCGCGTCCCGGTCCGGCCGTGCCTTCGGCTCCTCGGCGGGATGCCCGACCGCCACCGCGCCCATCGGGTCCCAGTCGTCCGGCAGCCCCAGCACCTCCCGCACGACGTCCCGGCAGAACATCGTCGAGGACACCCACGCGGAACCCAGCCGCTCCCCGGCGAGCGCGACGAGCAGGTTCTGCACGCCCGCGCCGGTGGCGACCACGAACATCTCCCGCTCGGCCCCGTCGCGCCGCGCGTCCCCGTAGGTGTGCGAGCCGTCCATGACCAGGCAGGGCACGACGAGGTAGGGCGCGTCCCGCAGGACGTCGCCGCGCCGCACGCGCTTGGCGACGGACTCCTTGCTCTTGCCGTCCCGGCGCAGGTCCGCGATCCAGGCGTCCCGCATCGCGTCGAGCAGCCGGGTGCGGGACTCCCGCGACTCCAGGAGCACGAACCGCCACGGCGTCGTGTGGTGCGGCGCCGGCGCGGTCACGGCGGCGGCCACCGCCCGGCGCACGGCGCCCGGGTCGACCGGCTCGTCCGTGAAGGCCCGTACCGTACGCCGCTGGGTGACCGCCTGCCGCACCGCCTCCGAGGTGCCGAGGCGGAACATGTCGCCGCGCGCGCCGCGCACCAGCGCCCGCGCGCCCTCGCCGTCGTCCTCGGCGACCACCTGTGCCAGCCCGCGCACGACGGCGACGGGCAGGCCGGCGGCCTTGCCCTTGACCAGGTCGCCCGCGGCGGCCAGCTCGTCGGCGGTGGCGACGACGGTGGCACTGAGCGGATTGCCGTACGCGTCCGTGCCGCCGCGCAGGTCGTCGAGGACGCGCACGCCCGCGGCGCCGATCGCCATGTCGGTGAGCCCGGACCGCCAGGGACGCCCGAAGGTGTCGGTGACGATCACCCCGACGTCCACGCCCAGCGTGTCGCGGAGCCCCTCGCGGATGCCCCGCGCGGAGGCGTCGGGGTCCTCGGGGAGCAGCAGTACGGTCCCTCTCGGGGTGTTGGAGGCGTCGACGCCGGCCGCCGCCATGACCAGGCCCTGACGGTTCTCGACGATGCGCAGCGTGCCCCGCCGGGCCACCACCCGCACCGTCTCGGCGTCGATCGCGGCCTCCCGGTCGGCGGCCTCGACGATCCGGCCCTCGGCCTTGGACACGATCTTGGACGTGACGAGCAGCACGTCCCCGTCGGCCAGCCCCGGCTCGGCGGCGGCGATCAGCTTGGCCAGGTCGTCGCCGGGCCGCACCTCGGGCAGCCCCGGCAGGGCCCACACCCGGTAGCCGTCCCGGCGTGCGGAGGCGCCGTCGGTCGTCCCGTCGCTCACGCCTCCCGCACCTCCTCCGCCAGCGTCAGCGCCTCCCGGGCCATCTGCGCCGTGGCGTCGAGACCGGTCATCATCAGCGGTACGGCCCGGCAGAGGATCCCGGCGGCCTTCACGCGCGTGACGGAGTCGGCGTCGACCGTGTCGACCAGCCAGCCGTCGAGCAGTCCCGAGCCGTAGTGCTCGGCGACCGCGGCGGCCGTGGACTCCACGCCGACCGCGGCGAGCACCTTGTCGGCCATCCCGCGCACGGGCGCGTCGCCGACGATGGGGGAGAGGCCCACCACCGGCACCCCGGCGTCGGCGATCGCCTCCCGGACACCGGGCACGGCGAGGATCGTGCCGACGGAGACGACGGGGTTGGACGGCGGGAAGAGGATGACGTCCGCCTCGGCGATGGCCTCCAGGACGCCGGGCGCGGGCTTGGCCTGCTCGGCGCCGACCGGCACGACCGCCTCCGCGGGGACGGAGGCGCGCAGCCGCACCCAGTACTCCTGGAAGTGGACCGCCTTGCGCTCGCCGTCCAGTTCGACGGCGACGTGCGTCTCCACGCGGTCGTCGGTCATCGGGATGAGGCGCACCCCTGGCTTCCACCGGTCGCACAGCGCCTCGGTCACCGCGCTCAGCGGGAAGCCCGCGGTGATCATCTGGGTCCGCACGATGTGCGTGGCGAAGTCGCGGTCGCCCAGGCCGAACCACTCGGGTCCGACGCCGTACGCCGCCAGTTCCTCCTTGAGGTGGAAGGTCTCGTCGGTCCGCCCCCAGCCCTGCTCCTCGTTGATGCCGCCGCCGAGCGTGTACATCACCGTGTCGAGGTCCGGGCAGACCTTCAGCCCGAAGAGGTGGATGTCGTCCCCGGTGTTGCCGATGACCGTGATGTCCGCGTCCGGCGCGGCCCGCTTCAGACCACGCAGGAACCGGGCACCGCCGATGCCGCCTGCCAGAACCACAATGCGCATGGCCCCAGTCTTGCAGGCGGGTACGACAGTGCGTCGGCCAGTCGTCACCGTGCCGGTACGGCGGCGGGGCCGGCGCCGGTGTCCTGCCCCGCCGGGACCGAGCACTGCGGGGAGTGCATCGGCATCTCGGTCAGGCCCGGGTAGTAGACGTGCAGGCTGACCGCCGGTTCCAGCGCGTCGTTGACGACCTCGTGCACGTGTCCCGGCGCGAACACGCGCTGCGTGCCCGGCTCCAGCGCGCGCGTGCCGCGCTCCGTGCGCTCGGTGAGGGTGCCTTCGAGCACCGTCCACACGCCGGAGGAGGGACCGTGGTCGTGGCGTCCGCTGCCCTGCCCCGGCACCCAGGACAGCAGCCAGACCTCGTACCCGGGGCCGGTGCGCAGCCGGTGGTACCAGCGTGTCGTCGCGTCGTAGCGGACCAGGTGCTGCCACTCGGTGCGGTCGGCCGCGACGGCGCGGAGCAGACCGGCGAACTCGGCGACGGTGGCCGGGTGCTCGCGCGGAGGCTGCAGGAGGTGGGGGACTTCCAGGATGTCACCGGCGATCTGGAGGTCGCTGTCGCTGTTCATGGGTGCGTGGTTCCTCGGCCGAAGAGTGCGGTGGGGCGGAGCGAATGACGAAGAACGCCCTGGTGGGGCGGGACTGGAGCAGTCGAGTCGCGTGGACTCGGGACAGCCGGAGCGCGGTCGGCTCAACGGCTGGAACAGCGACAACAGCTACAGCGAGCCCGGGCAGCACCGTGGGACCCGGCGGTGCGGGTCGAGGCGAGCGCCAAGTTCGCGAGCATGCCCACTAGGACAGCGGTTCACACCATCACTGTCAACTCGATGCCCGTTATGTGGGACATGGTTCACCACATCCGGTTGTTCGTGCTGCCGAAAGGTTTGCTCGGGCGACTCTCGGGACACATGGCGCACAAGCCGGGCGCACAACCCCCGTTGCGATCCCGTGATGCGAATGTGATCAGGTTCGCTTCGGCGCGTGTATCGGAACGGGATCGATCGCCGGGGCGTCCTTCCTGGTGCAGGTGTCGAACGGGACGGGCTCTCTGGTGGTCACATCGCTATGTGAAGGTTTATGGCGATTTGAACACTTACTGCATGGCCTTGGTTCCGCAGAGTGAATAAGGGGCCCAATAGCAGATCTCGGCTTGACTCGCCCGGAGCAGCACACTTGTAATTTCACTCGTGTCGTTCAGCCGGTATCGATAACGGCTGGATCACGGGGACGCGAAAGACAGACGAGGGGCGCACATGACCGAGCTGGTGCAGCAACTGCTGGTCGACGACGCGGACGAGGAACTCGGCTGGCAGGAGCGCGCACTGTGCGCCCAGACCGACCCCGAGTCCTTCTTCCCCGAGAAGGGCGGCTCCACCCGCGAGGCCAAGAAGGTCTGCCTCGCCTGTGAGGTCCGCTCCGAATGCCTCGAGTACGCCCTCGCCAACGACGAGCGTTTCGGCATCTGGGGCGGCCTGTCCGAGCGGGAGCGCCGCCGGCTGAAGAAGGCCGCGGTCTGAGCGTCCTGCTCCGGGGCCCGGTCTGAGGCCGCGGCCTGACGCGGCGGCAGAAAGCCCCGTACGAACGGCCCGAGCAGCGGGAACGGCCCGTCGCCGGTGGGTTGTCCACAGGCGGCGGGCCGCCCCTGTGTCCAGCCGATAGTGTGGGCGCTCGTCCGAGACCGCCCCGCCGCCCCCACGGGCACGGGGCGTCCACCGCAGTCCACCGAACCGGGGCCCGTACCTCGATGTCCGTGCAGAGTCACACGGCAGCCCAGCAAGACCTCGCTGCCACACCTGAGTTCCCGCGTCACGTGGTGACCGCGGTCCTCGTCGCCCACGACGGGGAGCGCTGGCTGCCCGACGCGCTCGCCGGGCTGCTCGGCCAGGAGCGCCCCGTGCAGTACGCCGTGGCCGCCGACACCGGCAGCGCCGACGACTCCTCCCGGCTGGTCGCCGAGGCCCTCGGTGACGACCGCGTGCTCCACCTCGCCCGGCGCACCGGCTTCGGCCAGGCCGTCGAGGAGGCCGCCCGCACCGCCCCCCTCCTCACGCCCGAGGAACTGCCGTACCTGAGGCGGCCCAGCGGCTGGGACCCCGTCACGCGCACCTGGCGCGACGACGCCTACGACCTGCCGGAGCTGCCGCACGGCGAGCCGGTCCAGTGGCTGTGGCTGCTGCACGACGACTGCGCCCCCGAACCCGACGCCCTCGCCCAGCTACTGCGCGTCGTGGACACCGAGTACGAACTCGGCCGCGACGACGTCGCCGTGGTCGGCCCCAAGCTCCGCGGCTGGTACGACCGCCGCCAACTGCTCGAAGTCGGCGTCTCCATCGCCAACTCCGGCCGCCGCTGGACCGGTCTGGACCGCCGCGAACAGGACCAGGGCCAGCACGACCACGTCCGCCCCGTGCTGTCGGTGTCCACCGCGGGCATGCTGATCCGGCGCGACGTCTTCGAGCGGCTCGGCGGGTTCGACCGCCGGCTGCCCCTGATGCGCGACGACGTCGACCTGTGCTGGCGCGCGCACGCCGCCGGAATGCGCGTCCTCGTCGCTCCCGAGGCGGTCGTCCGCCACGCCGAGGCGGCCTCGCGCGAACGCCGCGCCGTCGACTGCGCGGGCCGCACCACCGCCTCCCCGCACAAGGTGGACAAGGCCGGAGCGGTCCACACCCTCCTGGTCAACACCCGCACCGCCGCCCTGCCCTGGGTGCTGCTGCGCGTCGTCCTCGGCACCCTGCTGCGCACCGTCGCCTACCTCGTCGGCAAGGTCCCCGGCCAGGCCCTCGACGAGATCCGCGGCCTGCTGGGCGTCCTGCTGCGCCCCGAGCGGATCATCGCCGGCCGGCGCGAACGCGGGCGCCCCCAGATCGAGAAGGACGAACTGCGGCCCCTGTTCCCGCCGCCCGGCGCCACCATCCGCGCCACCGTCGAGCAGGTCGCGGGCGACCTCTTCGGCGGTTCCGACGCCGAGGCCGCCGCGGGCGCCGGACGGCACGGCGGGGGCATCGAGTCCGGACCCGGCGGCGACGACGCCGACTTCCTGGAGATCGAGCAGTTCGCCCGCCTCAAGCGCATCGCCCGCAAGCCGGGACCGGTGCTCTTCCTGGTGCTGCTGCTCGTCTCCCTGGTGGCCTGCCGCACGCTCCTGGGCGGCGGCGCTCTCGCGGGCGGCGCGCTGCTGCCGGCGCCGGCCGGCGCCGGCGAGCTGTGGTCGCGGTACATGGACGCCTGGCACACCGTCGGCACCGGCGGCACCGCCTCCGCGCCGCCCTACCTCGCGATCCTCGCCACGTTCGCCTCCGTCCTGCTCGGCTCCACCGGGCTCGCCGTCACGCTGCTGCTGGTCTGCTCGGTGCCGCTCGCGGGCGCCACCGCGTACTTCGCCTCGCGCCCGCTGGTCCCCTCCCGGCTGCTGCGCGCCTGGGCCGCGGTGGCCTACGCCTTCCTGCCCGCCGCCACCGGCGCCCTCGCCGGCGGCCGCATCGGCACCGCCGTCCTGGCCGTGCTGCTGCCGCTCATCGCGCGCGCGGGCGTCGCGGCGGCCGGCCTGGCCAGCCCGTCCGGGGCCCGCGGAAGCTGGCGCGCCACCTGGGCGTACGCGCTCCTGCTGACCGTCACCACCGCCTTCACGCCCGTCGTGTGGCCCGTCGCGCTGATCCTCGGCCTCGGGGTGCTCGCCGTGCGCCGCGGCGAGATCACGGCGTACGGTCCGCGCTTCCTCGCCCAGCTCGGCACCCCGCTGCTGCTGCTCGCCCCCTGGTCGCTGACGCTGCTGCCGTTCGGCTTCTTCGACGAGGCCGGCCTCGCGTACGGCCCCTCGGCCGCCTCCGCGCTCGACCTGCTGGGCGCCAGTCCCGGCGGACCCGGCACGGTCGGCGGGCTGTTCCTCGTCGGCATCGTGCTGGCCGCGCTGGCGGCGCTGCTGCGCTCGGAGCGTCAGACGGCCGTCCGGACGGCCTGGGCCGTCGCCCTGGTCGCCCTCGTCTTCTCGGTCCTGTCCAACCGCTCGGCCTGGGCCGGACCCGCCACCCTCGTCTACGGCATCGCCCTGCTGTCCGCCGCGGCCCTCGGCGCAGACGGGGCCCGCTTCCGTGTGGCCGAGCAGAGCTTCGGCTGGCGCCAGCCCGTCGCCGCCCTGATCGCCCTGGCCTCGGCCCTCGGCCCGCTGATCGCTGCCGCCGGCTGGATGATCGGCGGCGCCGACGGCCCCGTGGAGCGCCGCGACCCCGTGCAGGTGCCCGCGTTCGTCGCCGAGGAGAGCCACACCCGCGACCAGGCCCGCACCCTCGTGCTCGACAGCGACTCGGCCGCGCACGTGAGCTACATGCTGGTCCGCGGCTCCGGCGTCCGCCTCGGCGACGGCGAACTGGCCTCCGGCGACGGCGGCAACAGCACGCTCGACAAGGTCGTCGCCAACCTCGTGGCGGGCTCCGGCGCCGACCAGGCCGACCAGCTCGGCGGGTTCGCCGTGCGCTACGTGCTCGTGCACAAGGGCGCCCCGCGCGACGTCACCCGCGTCCTGGACGCCACGCCCGGACTGAGCAGGCTCAGCCAGCAGGACGGCAGCGGTCTGTGGCGAGTGAACCAGGAGGTCGCGCGCGCGACCGTCGTGTCCGGCGGGAAGACCGGCGCCGGTGAGTCCGGCGCGAAGGGCGCCGAGCCCGTGGCGGCCGGGCCCGTCGAGATCCACACCGACATCGAGGCGGGCCCCGACGGCCGGGTGCTGCGCCTGGCCGACACGGCCGCCGAGGGCTGGACGGCGACCCTGGACGGCAAGCCGCTCACCCGCACCACGATCGACGGCTGGGCCCAGGGCTTCGAACTCCCGGCCTCCGGCGGCCGGCTGGACGTCACCTACGACGTCCCGTTCACGCACACGGTCTGGCTGTGGGCGCAGGGTCTGCTCGGTCTCGTGCTCGTGGTCCTGGCCCTGCCCGGCAGGCGCCGCGACGTCGACGACGACCTGCCCGACGAGCAGCTCGTCCCCGCCCAGGCCGCCGACGGCGAGGGACGCCGGGCCCGGCGCCTGCGCGCCCAGGCCGAGGCGGAGGCGGCGGAAGCCGGAGCAGGGGCGGGCGCGGAGCCGGGCCCCGACGCGGCGGCCGACGCGACCGAGGCGCCCGGGGTTCCGGAGCCGCCCACGGCGCCACCCGTCCCGGTTCCGCAGCAGCAGGAGTACGGCGCCTGGGACTCGGCGGGCTACACCGGCGCCGAGTACGGCTCCTACGACGGCGGCTACGGCGGCGGGCAGTACCAGGGCGCCCAGCAGGCCCAGCAGTACGACCCGGCCGCGTACGGGCAGCAGCCGTACCAGGCCGATCCGTACCAGCAGGGCGCCTACCAGGGCGGCCAGGGCACCCAGTACGGGACGGGCGGCACGTACGACCCGTACGCGTACGGCGACCCGACGCAGGGTCAGGAGACCGGTTACGACCCCGCGTTCGACCAGGCCTACGGCCGGGGCGGCTACGACACGCCGTACGACCCTTCCCAGCCCCAGCAGCCCCGGCAGCCCCACGGCACGGGCAGTGAGCGTCCCGACGGGAGCCAGCAGTGAAGCGCACGACCCTGTCCCTGATCGCCTGCGCGACCGCGCTCGCCGCCGTCACCGGGTTCGCGGCGGTCTCCGCCCCCGGCGACGCGGGCAAGGACACCGCGGCACCGGCCGCCCGGCTGCCCGTGGAGCGCACCAGCCTGCTGTGCCCGGCGCCCAGCACCTCCGACCTCGCCGAGACCACGTACACGTCCTTCACGCCCGTCACGAAGGGCGCCGACGAGAAGGGCGACGCCGCGCTCGTCGCGGCGGGGCCGGACGACGCCACCGGGGACGACGGCAAGGGCGACGACAAGGACGGCAAGGGCGAG
Organism: Streptomyces sp. NRRL F-5650; assembly: GCF_000721365.1. Lineage (NCBI taxonomy): Bacteria > Bacillati > Actinomycetota > Actinomycetes > Kitasatosporales > Streptomycetaceae > Streptomyces > Streptomyces sp. NRRL F-5650. The sequence goes on from NZ_JOGV01000064.1 coordinate 13,045, forward strand.
AAGAAGGAGAAACCGGTCGTCCAGCCCAAGGCGCCCGGCACGCCCGCGGCCGGCCGGACCACCGGCGGCGACACCCCCGCCCTGATCGGCACCGCCGAGGGCGGCCAGGCGCCCGGCTGGACGGTCCAGCAGACCACGGAGGTCGCCGCCGGGACGGGCCGCGGTCTGCTGGGTGTCGGCTGCACCGCGCCGGACACGGAGTTCTGGTTCCCGGGCGCCAGCACGGCCGCCGGCCGCACCGACTACGTGCACCTGACCAACCCGGACGACTCGGCGGCCGTCGTCGACATCGAGCTGTACGGCAAGGACGGCGTCCTGAAGTCCACGGTGGGGGAGGGCGTCACGGTGCCGCCGCACGCCAGTGACTCCCTCCTGCTGTCCACCCTCAGCGACGCGAAGGAGACCGACCTGACCGTGCACGTCGGGGTGCGCAGCGGGCGGCTCGGCGCCGCGGTGCAGGCCCTGGACGACAAGACCGGCGGCGACTGGCTGACCGCGGCGGCCGACCCGGCGAGCGACCTCGTCGTGCCCGGCATTCCGAAGGACGCCACCGCCGTCCGCCTGGTGCTGTTCACGCCCGGCGGCAGCGACGCCGACCTGAAGGTGCGGCTCGCCTCGCCGTCCGGGCTGATCACGCCCGCCGGTCATGAGACGGTGCACGTCAAGGCCGGCATGACGACCGGCGTCGACCTCGGCGAGGTCACGCGCGGCGAGGCGGGTTCCCTGGTGCTGACGCCGACGGACCGTTCCGTGCCGGTCGTGGCCGCGGTCCGGGTCGTGCGGGGCAAGGGCGACGAGCAGGAGTCCGCGTTCATCCCGGCCTCCGCCCCGGTCGGCGCGCGCGCGACGGCCGCCGACAACCGCGCCAAGAGCACCACCCTGGCCCTGTCCGCGCCCCAGGCGGCCGCGAAGGTCGAGGTCACCGCGTCGGCGGGCACCGAGGGCGGCACGACGGCGACCAAGACGTACACGCTCAAGGCCGGCACGACCCAGAACGTCGACGCGCCGGTACCCGCGGGGCTCAAGGGCAGCTACGCGCTGACCGTCGAGACCGTGTCGGGCGGTCCGGTCTACGCGTCGCGCACCCTGACCGGTTCGGACGACGACGTGGCGTCCTTCACCGTCCAGACCCTCCCCGACGACCGGGGCACGGTCGCGGTGCCGAACGCGGACGAGGACCTGTCGGTCCTGCAGAAGTAGCGCGGACACGGCGCGGAAGGAGCGAAGACGGGGGACGGTGGGCGCCGCGCGAGGCGCCCACCGTCCCCCGTCTGCCCTCTTCCGTCTGGCGCTCAGTCCTCCCCGTACCGGGGGTCCACCGTCTCCGGGGTCAGCCCCAGCAGCTCGGCGACCTGTTCGACGACGACCTCGTGCACCAGCAGCGCCCGCTCGTCGCGCCCCTTGGTCCGGATCTCCACCGGCCGCCGGTAGACGACCACCCGCCCCCGCCGCCCGTCCCGGGAGGGCACCGTCCCGCCGAGCGGAACCGCCTCGTCGTTCCACGGCTCCCCGGCCGCGGCCGGCCGCGGCACGTCGAGGACGAGGAAGTCGATGTCGGCGAGTTGCGGCCACCGCCGCTCGAGGCGCTCCACGGAGTCCTGCACCAGGTCGGCGAACACCTCGCCGCGGCTCGCGGCGAGCGGCACCTGCGGGGGTGCGACCGGGCCGCGCATGCCCCGGCCGTGGCGATCACGACGGCGGGGCCCGGGGCGGCCGGCATCACGGGGCGTCACGGGGTTGTCCATCACTGGTGAAGGGTAGTCCGTGCCGGGGCCGCACGCCCGGCCCGAGCGGGCCCGGTGGGCCGTGTGGCGGGGGTGCCCCCGGTCTGTCGCCGGATGACCATTCCGGCCAAGGTTGGGCTCAATTCAATATCTTTCCGTGACCGCGGAACTCACGGCAATTGTCGTTGTTTGTGTCGGGTCGTGACCGCTTTCCGATCGGTCCGACCTCCTCGGGACCCGTGTCGGCGCAGGTCGAACGGGGGCGCACGGAAGGGCCACAGAACGTTTCACGCCACGACACGGAGGTGTGACCCGGTGGAGAGTCGTCGCGGCCCGCTCAAGAGTGCGGTACCGTCCAACATCGTGAGCCCTGTACGTCGCTGTTCGCGCACCGCCTGCGGCCGTCCCGCCGTCGCGACGCTGACGTACGTCTACGCCGACTCGACCGCGGTCCTCGGCCCGCTCGCCACCTACGCCGAACCCCACTGCTACGACCTGTGCGCCGAGCACTCCGAGCGCCTCACCGCCCCGCGCGGCTGGGAGGTCGTCCGCCTGCTCGACGGATCGGCCCCGGCCCGCCCCAGCGGCGACGACCTGGAAGCGCTCGCCAACGCCGTGCGCGAGGCGGCCCGGCCCCAGGAGCGGGCGGCCGAGGCGGGCGGCGGGCGCACGGCCGACCCGATGGAGGTCGCGCGCCGCGGTCACCTGAGGGTCCTGCGTTCACCGGACAACTGAGCCCCGCCTTCCCCCAGTTCCTCCTTCATCTTCCGTGTCGTCGGTCACATCCGTTGCCGCACACCCATTGACGTTCTCTTGTCACGGACACGACCATTCCGGAAGTCGCGAGACATCGCTTTCACATGGCGGAATCCGGGGAGGCGCCCGTGTACGTGCAGGAACTGGAACCCGTCGCCGGTTCACTCGGCCTGTCCGCCCTGGTGGCGGCCCTGCCCCTGGTGATCGTCCTCGTCCTGCTGGGCGGCGTCCGCATGAAGGCGCACCTGGCCGGCCTCATCGGGCTCCTGGTCGCCGTGCTCGTCGCCCGGCTCGCCTACGGCATGCCACTGGACCAGACGGCCTCCAGCGCCGTCCAAGGAGCCGTTTTCGGCCTCTTCCCCATCCTGTGGATCGTCGTGAACGCGCTGTGGGTCTACCGGATGACCGTCCGCACCCGGCACTTCGACATCCTGCGCCGCTCCTTCGGCCGGCTCTCCGACGACCCCCGCATCCAGGCTCTCGTCGTGGCCTTCTGCTTCGGCGCCCTCCTGGAGGCCCTCGCCGGGTTCGGGGCGCCCGTCGCGATCTGCTCGGTCATGCTCGTCGCCCTCGGCTTCGACCCCGTGCGCGCCGCCGTCGTCTCCCTGGTCGCCAACACCGCGCCGGTCGCCTTCGGCGCGATGGGCACCCCCGTGGTGACGCTGGCCCAGGTCACCGGGCTGCCCCTGGACGACGTGGCCTCCGTGGTGGGCCGTCAGACGCCGCTGCTCGCCCTCGTCGTACCGCTGCTCCTGGTCGCCCTGGTCGACGGGCGGCGCGGGCTGCGCGAGACCTGGGTGCCCGCGCTGGCCTGCGGAGTCGCCTTCGCCGTCGCCCAGTTCGTCGCCTCCAACTACGTCTCCGCCCAGCTCGCCGACATCGCCGCCGCCCTGATCGGCGCCGGCGCCCTGGTCGCCGTACCGCACTCCCGCAGGCCCGCCGCCGAGCCCGTACGCGCGTCCGTGCTGACCGGCGTACGCAGTGGGGAACTGGACGAGGAGGACTCCGCGCGGGAGGTGGTGCGGGCCTACGCGCCGTACGCGCTGATCGTCGCCGTCTTCTCCGTCGCGCAGATCCCCGCGGTCAAGGACTGGCTGGCGAAGGCCACGCAGTCCTACGACTGGCCCTTCCTCGACGTGTTCGACCCCGAGGGCAACCCGGTGGGCGGCAACGTCTTCTCCTGGCCGATCGTCTCCACCGGCGGCACACTCGTCCTGTTCGCCGGGCTGGCCACGGCCGTCGTCCTCGGCGTGCACGCGCGCGTGGCGGTCAGGGAGTGGCTCGCGACCGTGCACGAACTGCGGTTCGCGATCCTCACCGTCACCTCGGTCCTCGCCCTCGCCTACGTCATGAACCTCTCCGGGCAGGCCGCCACCATCGGCCACTTCGTCGCCGCGGCCGGCGCCGGGCTCGCCTTCCTCTCCCCGGTCCTCGGCTGGTTCGGCGTCGCCGTCTCCGGCTCCGACACCTCCGCCAACGCGCTCTTCGGCGCCCTCCAGGTGACCGCCGCGCGGGAGTCCGGCCTCTCGCCCGAACTCCTGGCCGCCGCCAACAGCTCCGGGGGCGTCCTCGGCAAGATGATCTCCCCGCAGAACCTCACCATCGCCTGCGCCGCCGTCGGACTCGCGGGCCGCGAAGGGGATCTGCTGCGCAAGGTGCTGCCCTGGAGCCTGGGCCTGCTGCTGGTGATGTGCCTGATCGTGGTCGCGCAGTCCACGGCCGTCCTGGGCTGGATGCTGCCCTGACACCGCCCGCCGCCCGGAACCGCCCGGGCGGCCCGCCGGTCCCCACGGGGTAGTTTGTGGGCTCCGAACAGGACTTCCAGGAAGGCTGGCCGTGGCTGCTGATCTGTCGCAGATCGTGAAGGCGTACGACGTGCGCGGTGTCGTCCCCGACCAGTGGGACGAGTCGCTGGCCGAGCTGTTCGGCGCGGCCTTCGTCGAGCTGACCGGCGCGGACGCCATCGTGGTCGGACACGACATGCGGCCCTCGTCCCCGGGCCTGTCCGGCGCCTTCGCGCGCGGGGCGGCGGCCCGCGGCGCCGACGTGACCGGGATCGGCCTGTGCTCCACCGACGAGCTGTACTACGCCTCCGGCGCACTCGGCCTGCCGGGCGCCATGTTCACGGCCTCGCACAACCCCGCCCAGTACAACGGCATCAAGCTGTGCCGCGCGGGCGCCGCCCCGGTCGGCCAGGACACCGGCCTCGCCGAGATCCGCACCCTGGTGGAGCGCTGGAGCGAGGAGGGCGCCCCCGAGCCCTCCGCCCGCCCCGGCACCGTCTCCCGGCGCGACGTCCTCGCCGACTACGCGGCCCACCTGCGTTCCCTGGTCGACCTCACCGCCATCCGCCCCCTCAAGGTCGTCGTCGACGCGGGCAACGGCATGGGCGGCCACACCGTCCCCACGGTCTTCGCCGGCCTGCCCCTCGACCTGGTGCCGATGTACTTCGAACTCGACGGCACCTTCCCCAACCACGAGGCCAACCCGCTCGACCCGGCCAACCTCGTCGACCTCCAGCAGCGCGTCCGCGCGGAGGGCGCCGACCTGGGCCTCGCCTTCGACGGCGACGCCGACCGCTGCTTCGTCGTCGACCAGAACGGCGACCCGGTCTCCCCGTCCGCGGTGACCGCCCTCGTGGCCGCCCGCGAGCTGGCCCGCAACGGCGGCACGGGCACGGTCATCCACAACCTGATCACCTCCTGGTCCGTCCCCGAGGTCGTGCGCGAGAACGGCGGCACACCGGCACGCACGCGCGTGGGCCACTCCTTCATCAAGGCCGAGATGGCCAGGACCGGGGCCATCTTCGGCGGCGAGCACTCCGCGCACTACTACTTCCGCGACTTCTGGAACGCCGACACCGGCATGCTCGCCGCCCTCCACGTCCTCGCCGCCCTCGGCGGTCAGGACGGCCCGCTGTCCGCCCTGGTCGCCGCGTACGACCGCTACGCGGGCTCCGGCGAGATCAACTCCACCGTCGCCGACCAGCAGGCCCGCCTCGCCGCGATCCGCGCCGCGTACGAGGGCCGCGACGACGTCACCGTGGACGACCTCGACGGCCTCACGGTCACGGCGGCCGACTGGTGGTTCAACGTCCGCCCGTCCAACACCGAGCCGCTGCTCCGCCTGAACGCGGAGGCGCGCGACGAGGCGACGATGACGAAGGTGCGCGACGAGGCCTTGGCGATCATCCGGGCGTGAGCGGTCGGCTCGACTTCTCATCCCACCGAGTCGAGTGGTGGTGGTTGGGCACAGGCCGGGGGTCCAGGGGGCGGCGCCCCCCGGAGGGGTGGCAGGGGCGGAGCCCCTACACCAGGTGCCCACCGGCGGTACCCTGACCAGCACATCCACACACGCCCCACCACCCCCGGAGGGAACCCCCATGCCGCTCGAAGCCGGCCTCCTGGAGATCCTCGCCTGCCCCGCCTGCCACGCTCCCCTTCAGGAGCAGGACGCGGAGCTGATCTGCACCGGCCAGGACTGCGGCCTGGCCTACCCGGTGCGCGACGGCATCCCCGTCCTCCTCGTCGACGAGGCCCGCCGCCCCGAGTAACCGCCGCCCAGGCGACGGCATCCCGGCGACGACCCCGCGCAACCGAACGAACGCCCCGGCGATCGGAGACCTGCCGCCATGTTCGACGAATCGCTCCTCGACGACCCGGAGCGCCTCACCGAGGCCGACCGCCGCGGCCTCCTCCGCGGCGCCGCCGAGGCCGGCGCCCGCGTCCGCACCGCCGCCCGGCAGGCAGCCGAGGCCGGCGTCGCCAACCTCAGGCCGGACGGCCGCCCCCGCGCCGTACTGATCGCGGGCCCCGGCGCCGCCGCCACCCACGCCGCCGACCTCCTCGGCACCCTCGCGGGCGCCGGCAGCCCCGTCACCCGCCTCGCCCCCACCGGCGTCGCCCCCGCCGCGGGCGCCCTGCGCTGGGAACTGCCCGGCTGGACCGGCTCCGTCGACCTCCTGCTGATCGCCACCCCCGACGGCACCGAGCCGGGCCTGGCCCTGCTCGCCGAACAGGCGTACCGCCGGGGCTGCACGGTCGTCGCCGTCGCCCCCGCCGGCTCCCCGCTCAGCGAGGCGGTCGGCGCCTCCCGCGGCCTGTTCCTTCCGATGGCGACCGCCCCGTACGACCACGACGAACCCCTCGCCGGTGCCGCCCCCGGCGTCCTGTGGGCGCTGCTCACCCCGCTCCTCGCGCTGCTGGACCGCACCGGGCTGCTCGAGGCGCCCCCGGAGGCCGTCGACAAGGTCGCCGACCGGCTCGACCGCGTCGCCGAACGCTGCGGGCCCGCGATCGTCACCTACAGCAACCCCGCCAAGACCCTCGCGGCCGAACTGGCCGACTCCCTCCCCGTCGTGTGGACCGAGGGCACCTCCGCCGGGCCCGCGGGCCGCCGGTTCGCCGCCGCACTCGCCGAGCTGTCCGGCACCCCCGCCGTCGTCGCCGACCTGCCCGAGGCGCTCGCCGCGCACAGCGCCCTGCTCGCCGGCCGACTCGCCGCCGGTGCCGACCCCGACGACTTCTTCCGCGACCGCGTGGAGGAGCCGGCCGCGCTGCACGCACGCGTGGTGCTCCTGCGCGACCGGCCCACCGGTGGTCTCACCGCCGCCCCCAACGCCCGTGACCTGGCCCTGGGCCACGACACGCCGATCAGCGAGCTGGAGCCCGAAGAGGGCGGCGAACTGGAGACCCTCGCCGAGCTGATCGCCATCACGGATTTCGCCGCCGTTTACCTGGCACTCGCCTCGGGATCCTGACCCCGGCGCACCATCGCCCACGCACCCGCACGCACCGGCAGAGAGAGCCCATGGACCGCCTCGACAACACCGTCCGCCCCTACGCCTGGGGTTCCACCACCGCGATCCCGACCCTCCTCGGGACCGAGCCGACCGGCGAACCGCAGGCGGAGATGTGGATGGGCGCCCACCCCGGCGCCCCCTCCCGCACGGGCCGGGGCACCCTCGCCGAGGTCGTCGACGCCGACCCCGAGAGGGAACTGGGCGCCGCCTCCGTCGCCAAGTTCGGCCCCCGGCTGCCCTTCCTCCTCAAGCTCCTCGCCGCCGGCGCCCCGCTCTCCCTCCAGGTCCACCCCGACCTCGCACAGGCCCGGCAGGGGTACGAGGACGAGGAACGCCGGGGGGTCCCCGCGGACGCCCCGCACCGCAACTACAAGGACGCCAACCACAAGCCCGAACTGGTCTGCGCCCTCACCGACTTCGACGGCCTGTGCGGCTTCCGCCCCCCGGCCGAGACCGCCGACCTGCTCGACGGCCTCGGCGTCGCCTCCCTCAAGCCGTACGTCGACCTGCTGCGCGCCCACCCCGAGGACGCCGCCCTGCGCGAGGTGCTCACCGCGGTCCTCACCGCCGACCCCGAGGAGATGTCCCGCACGGTCACCGAGACCGCGGCCGCCTGCGAACGCCTCGGCGGCGCCTACCGGCCGTACGCCGACATCGCCCACCACTACCCCGGCGACCCCGGCGTCCTCGCCGCCATGCTCCTCAACCACGTCCGGCTCCAGCCCGGCGAGGCCCTCTACCTCGGCGCAGGCATCCCGCACGCCTACCTCAACGGCCTGGGCGTCGAGATCATGGCCAACTCCGACAACGTCCTGCGCTGCGGCCTCACCCCCAAGCACGTCGACGTCCCCGAACTCCTGCGCGTGGTCCGCTTCGAGGCGGGCGACGCCGGCGTCCTGCGCCCGGAGGCGTCCCCCGACGGCGAAGAGGTCTACGACACCCCGACCGACGAGTTCCGCCTGTCCCGCTACGTCCTGCCCGAGGGCACCGGCGTCCACGACCTCACCCTGCCCACCCCGCAGATCCTGCTCTGCACGGCGGGCACCGTACGGGCGGGCGAGCACGAACTGCGCCCCGGCCGCTCCGTCTTCGTCCCGGCCCACGAAAAGGCCGAAGTGTCCGGAACCGGCACGCTCTTCCGCGCCACCGTGCGCGTCTGAGACGACCCCGCACGGGTCCGACACCTGTCTGACGGGCGAACGACGGGGCATCCGGCACCTCGGGGTCCGCACGGGCTGCAACAATGGCGCACCGCAAAGGAGGGGCCAAAGCCGGTGACGGCCGCGCCCCGCCGGCGGCGTACGGACGCAGACGAAGAAGCAGACGCAGGCGAAGGGACAACGCGACACATGAGCGCGTCAGGCGGTACCAGGGCGATCGTGGCGGCACTGCTCGCCAACCTCTCGATCGCGGTGGCGAAATTCGTGGCGTTCCTCTTCAGCGGATCGTCCTCGATGCTCGCCGAATCCGTGCACTCCGTCGCCGACTCGGGCAACCAGGGCCTGCTCCTCCTCGGCGGCAAGCGGGCCCAGCGCGAGGCCACTCCGCAACACCCCTTCGGCTTCGGCCGCGAGCGGTACATCTACGCCTTCCTCGTCTCCATCGTGCTCTTCTCGGTCGGCGGCATGTTCGCCCTCTACGAGGGCTACGAGAAGATCAAGCACCCGCACGAACTGGAGCACTGGTACTGGCCGGTGGGCGTCCTGGTCTTCGCGATCGTCGCCGAGGGCTTCTCCTTCCGGACCGCCGTCAAGGAGTCCAACCCCCTGCGCGGCACGAAGTCCTGGAAGGAGTTCATCCGCCACGCCAAGGCCCCCGAGCTGCCGGTCGTCCTCCTGGAGGACTTCGGCGCCCTCGTCGGCCTGGTCCTCGCCCTCGGCGGCGTCGGCCTCGCCCTGCTCACCGGCGACGGCGTCTGGGACGGCATCGGCACCCTGTGCATCGGCATCCTGCTCATCCTCATCGCACTGGTCCTCGCCGTCGAGACCAAGTCCCTGCTGCTCGGCGAGGCCGCCGGCGCCGAGGTGATCCAGCAGATCGAGGCCGCGGCCGTCGCCGGTGACACGGTCACCGGCATCATCCACATGCGCACCCTCCACCTCGGCCCCGAGGAACTGCTCGTCGCCGCCAAGATCGCCGTCCGTCACGACGGCACGGCCACGGAGATCGCCTCCGCGATCGACGCCGCCGAGTCCCGGATCCGCGAAGCTGTCCCGATCGCCCGCGTCATCTACCTGGAACCGGACATCTACAGCGAGTCCGAGGCCGCCAAGGGCGCCGACCCCGAGGCGACCCCCGGCGGCCCCACCGCGCCTCCCGCAGCCCACTGACCGACGCCCCGCAGCCCCTCGTCACGCTTCGTGAACGTCTGGAAGTGTTCGGAGGCGGACTGGGGAGGCGGGCGCGCGCGGTGTAGCTTGGGACGGAGCCAGACGTCGCTGCTGATGGCGGTCGGGCGGTCCAGGACGGACCGGCCGAGGGAGAGAGGGCCTCCGACGGACTGCGCTGCGCGTACGCGGGCATGCCTGTGTCCTCTTCGGGGCACCCCTGTGTCCGCCGCCGCGCAGGTCAGCCGTTCCCACCTCGACCCAACCCGAGGAGCAGCCCGTAATGACGACTGTCGACAACCGACAGGACTTCAAGGTCGCCGACCTCTCCCTGGCCTCGTTCGGCCGCAAGGAGATCACCCTCGCCGAGCACGAGATGCCGGGACTGATGGCGATCCGCAAGGAGTACGCCGAGGCTCAGCCGCTCGCCGGTGCCCGGATCACCGGTTCCCTGCACATGACGGTGCAGACCGCGGTGCTCATCGAGACCCTGGTCGCCCTGGGCGCCGAGGTCCGCTGGGCCTCCTGCAACATCTTCTCCACCCAGGACCACGCGGCCGCCGCCATCGCCGTCGGCCCGAACGGCACCCCGGACAACCCGCAGGGCGTCCCGGTCTTCGCCTGGAAGGGCGAGACCCTGGAGGAGTACTGGTGGTGCACGGAGCAGGCGCTGACCTGGCCGAACACCCCCACCGGCGGCCCCAACATGATCCTGGACGACGGCGGTGACGCCACCCTCCTCGTCCACAAGGGCGTCGAGTACGAGAAGGACGGCAAGGTCCCCTCGGTCGACACCGCCGAGTCCGACGAGCACCGCGTCATCCTCGAGCTCCTCACCCGCACGGTCAGCGAGACCCCGCAGAAGTGGACCCAGCTCGCGTCCGAGATCCGCGGCGTGACCGAGGAGACCACGACCGGCGTCCACCGTCTCTACGAGATGCACCGCGACGGCACCCTCCTGTTCCCGGCGATCAACGTCAACGACGCGGTCACCAAGTCGAAGTTCGACAACAAGTACGGCTGCCGCCACTCCCTGATCGACGGCATCAACCGGGCCACCGACGTGCTGATCGGCGGCAAGACCGCCGTCGTCTGCGGCTACGGCGACGTCGGCAAGGGCTGCGCGGAGTCCCTGCGCGGCCAGGGCGCCCGCGTGATCATCACGGAGATCGACCCGATCTGCGCGCTGCAGGCGGCGATGGACGGGTACCAGGTCACAACGCTGGACGAGGTCGTCGACAAGGCCGACATCTTCGTCACCACGACCGGCAACAAGGACATCATCATGGCCTCGGACATGGCCAAGATGAAGCACCAGGCCATCGTCGGCAACATCGGCCACTTCGACAACGAGATCGACATGGCCGGCCTTGCCAAGACCCCCGGCATCGTCAAGGACGAGGTCAAGCCGCAGGTCCACACCTGGACCTACCCGGACGGCAAGGTTCTCATCGTCCTGTCCGAGGGCCGCCTGCTGAACCTGGGCAACGCCACGGGTCACCCGTCGTTCGTGATGTCCAACTCCTTCGCGGACCAGACGCTGGCGCAGATCGAGCTGTTCACCAAGCCCGACGCCTACCCGACCGACGTGTACGTGCTGCCCAAGCACCTGGACGAGAAGGTCGCCCGGCTCCACCTCGACGCCCTCGGCGTCAAGCTGACCACGCTCCGCCCGGAGCAGGCCGACTACATCGGCGTCAAGGTCGAGGGGCCGTACAAGCCCGACCACTACCGCTACTGAGCCCTCCGGCTCCCACGGCTCCTCGCCTTCGAGACAGGCCCCCGCACCCCCGTGCCGGGGGCCTGTCCCGTTGCCGCCTCAGCGGTCGGACCAGCAGCCCGTCACCACCCAGGACACCCATGCCCCGCGGCCGTTATTCGCTTCACGATCCGCACGACCACACCCTCCTCGCAGAAGAACACTTCCAGTGCGCCCCCGGCCCCTCCGGCTGGCGCTACGTGTCACAACTGACCGCCCCCACCGGACATCACCGTGGCTCCGTCGACCTCGCCCTCGACGAACTCGGCCGCCCCATCCGCCTCGAACTCCACTCCGCCGACTGGCAGGTGCGCGGCGCGGCCATCGACGGCCTCACCTGGGTCCGCACCGACCCCACCGGAGCCCACGCCACCGAAGGCAATGCGCGCGCCCACGCCTTCACCGGCACCTCCCCGTCCTTCCTCGTCGCCATCACCCGTCTCCTGCGCCTCACCCCCTCCGGGTCAGCGACCCGCGTACGCCTCGTCGCCCTCACGGACCCGGTCCTCGCCCCCCGCACCGTGGACCAGTCCTGGGCCTTGCTGAACAGAGAAGCACACGCCACTGACAACGGACCCCTCGTCGTGGACGAATACCAGGTCACAGCCCTGGACACGGGCGAACAGCACTCCGTGCACATCGCCGGCGACGTCGTACTGGCGGCCCCGGGGATCGAGTTGGAGGACCTGGAGACACCGCCGTCCGTGTTCCGGTGAGGGACGCCGGGTGGCCGGCCGTTCCTAGGCCGGCGGCACGAACCCGGTCCCGGGGCGGCCGTCCGGCGGCACGTCCCGCGACACCTCGGTGCGGCCGTCGGACGACGGCGCCGGCGGCGGGGTGGCCGGTGCGGGCGCCGACGGGGCAGCCGCCGCAGGAGACACCGGCACCTCGGGCGTCGCCGGGGCGGCATTCCCGCCGGCCGAACGCCGGCCGAACGCCCGCCGGACCTCCCGGGCCTGCCGTTCCTGCAACACCGCCGCCAGATACGCGGGCGGCGGCACCTCCCGCGGCACCGGAGCACCCGTACGGGCCGCCACGTCGGTGGCGAGCCGCTCGGCCATGGCCCAGCCGACGCGCGGATCCAGTTGTGCGGCCCGGGCCAGGTACTGACGGACGGCGAGCCACAGATCGTCGGGCACCGCGGACAGGTCGAGTCCCGAGAACCGCCCCGCCAGCCACGGCGGAGGCGGCGGCATGAACCCCGCCGACGAGTACGGCACCCTCTCCCGCACGACCAGCGTGCCCGCGAACACGTCACCGAGCCGCCGCCCCCGCGCCGACACCAACGAGGCGATACAGGCGATCACCCCGAACGTCATGAGGATCTCGACCACCCCGATCAAGCCCCTCACCAGCGCGTGCCGGAACCTGATGGGCCCGCCGTCGTCCCGCACCACCCGCAGACCGCACGCCGTCTTCCCGAGCGACCGCCCGTGGCTCAGGGTCTCCACGGCGATCGGCCCGCCCACCAGGACCAGGACGAAGGTCACGATCGTCAGCGCAGTCTGCGCCGCGTCGTCCAGGGAAGAGGTGGACGCGACCAGCGCGACGGTCACCGCCACGTAGACGGCCACGGCGACCACCAGGTCGAGCAGGACGGCCAGCGCCCTGCTGGGCAGCCTCGCGGGGCGCAGTTCCAGCACCACCGCCTCGCCCGTCACCAGCTCACTCACGCGCGCCGCCCTTCCCCTGAAGCTCCCGTCCCCGCCAGTCTGCCAAGCTGAGGACACACCGCGCCGCAGTACGACAAGCTGATCCACGACGAGCCGCCGACGATACCGAGGAGCAGGCACCCCGATGGACCTCGACGTCTTCGTCTCCACCCACCGCGCGGAGTGGGACCGCCTCGACGCCCTCCTGCGGCGCAGGCGCCGCCTGACCGGTGCCGAGACCGACGAACTCGTCGCCCTCTACCAGCGCACGGCCACCCACCTCTCCCTCATCCAGTCCGGTGCCCCCGACCCCCAGCTGACCGGACGGCTCAGCCAACTGGTGGCACGCGCGCGCAGCGTCGTGACCGGCACCCGGCGCGCCTCCTGGCGCGACGTCACACGCTTTCTGACCCAGCAGTTCCCGGCGGCCGTCTACCGGGCCCGCCACTGGTGGGTTCCCGTGGCCCTCGTGTCGACCGCAGTCGCCGCGCTCCTCGGCTGGTGGATCGGGACCCATCCGGAGGTGCAGTCCACCATCGCGGCACCGAGCGAACTGCGCGAGCTCACCCGCCCGGGCGGTCAGTACGAGACGTACTACTCGAGCAACCCGGCCGCCTCGTTCGCGGCCCAGGTGTGGACGAACAACGCATGGGCCGCCGCGCTCTGCCTCATCCTGGGCGTCTTCCTGGGGCTTCCCGTCGTCTGGATCCTCTTCCAGAACATGCTCAACCTCGGTGTCGGCTTCGGCCTCATGTCGTCGGCCGGCCGCCTCGACACCTTCCTCGGCCTGGTCCTGCCGCACGGCCTGCTCGAACTGACCGCGGTGTTCGTCGCCGCGGGCACAGGTATGCGGCTGGGCTGGACCCTCATCGATCCCGGGCCCCGCACCCGGCGCGCGGCCCTTGCCGAAGAGGGCAGGGCGGCCATCGGCATGGCAGTCGGCCTCGCCCTCGTCCTCTTCGTCTCCGGCGCCATCGAAGGCTTCGTCACGCCTTCCGGCCTGCCCACCTGGGCGCGCATCACCATCGGAGTCGCCGCCGAGCTGGCCTTCCTCGCCTACGTCTATGTCCTGGGAGGCCGCGCGGTGCGTGCCGGTGACACGGGTGACGTCGAGGAGGCCGAACGCAGCGCCACCGTGCCGACGGCCGCCTGATGTGCATCCGACCCCGGCGAGCTGCTACTGTCCTCTTCGTTCCCGCACGAGCCGTTGACACGGAGCGAGCGGGGAGGTAGATTCGAACAGTTGCCTGGAGACGGGGGCACCCCAGAGGGCGACAGTGAACATCTATCAGCTTCCACGAATCAACGAATTCGACGAAGCACTCTCCCGATTGAATCGGAAACGAACGGCCGGTCAAACCGCCCCGAAACTTCTGATAAAGTCGGAAGCGCCGGAAAGGGAAACGCGAAAGCGGGAACCTGGAAAGCACCGAGGAAATCGGATCGGAAAGATCTGATAGAGTCGGAAACG
>NZ_JOGV01000065.1:0-69682 GCF_000721365.1 Streptomyces sp. NRRL F-5650
TCGCCCTTCCCGCCGCGGCTGCGGGTGGTCGCCAGCCGCCCCTAGCTGCGGGCAGTCGTGCCGCTGGGGCGGCACGGGTGGGCGCAGCGGCACCCCGCCGGCGCCGGGCTCGCGACCCCACCCCGCCCGCATCAGCGCCGGGCAACCCCGCAACGTCGGACCACGTGCCCCCGCCCCCGCACCCACGCGCGGCACCCCGAAACACCGGGCCACGTGCCCAACCCCGCCGTACCGGGCAACGCGGCCCCGCGCCGGGCGATTCTCACGCCGCCCGGGCGGGCGTCTGGTGGGGGCAAGGGCGCCGTGTCGGCGTACGGCGGCGCAGGAACCGCGGCAGCGGCACCGTGACGAAGCCCTCCGCCTGCATCGCCGCGAAGCCGATGCGGGGGAGGTCGGCCGAGCGGCGGTAGACGACGAAGCGCGGCTCCCACCGGGGCCGGAACTTCGCGTTGAACTTGTACAGGGACTCGATCTGGAACCAGCGGGACAGGAACACCAGCAGACCGCGCCACGCGCGCAGGACCGGGCCCGCGCCGATCTTCTCGCCCCGTGCGAGCGCCGCGCGGAACATCGCGAAGTTCAGCGACACCCGCGCGATGCCCAGTTTCGGGGCGGCCTGGAGCGCGGCCACGATCAGGAGTTCGTTCATGCCGGGGTCGGCCGCGCGGTCGCGGCGCATGAGGTCCAGGGACGCCCCGTCCGGGCCCCACGGCACGAAGTGCAGGACCGCCTTCAGGTCGCCGAACTCGCCGGGTTCCGTGTCCTGCTTGTGGGCCGTCGCTATCAGGCAGTCGCCGTCGGCCGGGTCGCCGACGCGGCCCAGGGCCATGGAGAAGCCGCGCTCGGTGTCGGTGCCGCGCCAGGCGTCGGCGGCGCGGCGGACGCGGTCCAGTTCGGCCTCGGACAGGTCAGCCACGCGCCGTACCCGGGTCTCGTAACCGGCCCGCTCGATGCGCTTGACCATCTGGCGCACGTTGCGCATCGCGCGGCCGGCGAGGGAGAAATCCGCCACGTCCACCACCGCCTCGTCGCCCAGTTCGAGGGCGTCGAGGCCGGTCTCGCGGGTCCAGACCTCGCCGCCGGTCTCGGAGCAGCCCATGACGGCGGGCGTCCAGGAGTGGGAGCGGGCCTCGTCCATGAAGCGTTCGATGGCGCCGGGCCACGCCTCCACGTCGCCGATCGGGTCGCCGCTGGCCAGCATCACGCCGGAGACGACGCGGTAGGTGACGGCGGCCTTGCCGCTGGGGGAGAAGACGACGGCCTTGTCGCGGCGCAGCGCGAAGTGGCCGAGGGAGTCGCGGCCGCCGTGCCGGGCGAGGAGGGCGCGCAGCCGGGTCTCGTCGTCCTCGGTGAGGCGGGCCGCGGGGTGTTCGGGGCGGAAGGCCAGGTAGATGGTGGTGACGGCGGTCAGGAGGCCGAGGGCGCCGAGGGAGAAGGCCACCGTCCAGGAGGTGTTGCCCCGGTAGTCGACCGGGCCCTCGACGCCGAACAGGCCGTACAGGACGTGGGTGAGCCGGTCGGCCAGGCTGGGGTCGCCGAGCATGCGGTGCGGGTGGGCGTTGACGACGAGCAGGCCGAGGAGGAGGGAACCGGCGGACATCAGGACGAAGTTGGTCAGGGCCCGCCAGCGGCTGCGCGGGTCGGGAAGGGCGGCGAACTGGTCGCGGTGGCGCAGGAGGGGGGCCAGCAGGGCCAGGGAGATCAGTACGCCGAGGAAGGAGTGGCGGTAGGTGAGCTGTGCGACGGCGCCGAGCGGGAGCAGGGCCACGGCCGCCCGCCAGGCCCGGCGCTTGCGGCGCTTGAGGCCGTGGGCGAGCAGGAGGAGCAGGACGCCGGCGCTGAGGGAGAGGGCGGCGGCGAAGGGGCCGAAGGCGCCGGGCAGGACCTCGGCCAGCGCGTGCATGCGGCTGTGCCGGAAGCGCGGGAAGACGCCGGCCGCGATGTCCAGCAGGCCGACGAGCACGCAGGCGCGGCCGACGAAGAGGGGGACGTTCTCCGGGCGGGGGCCGCGCACCACGCGGCGTATGCGGGTGGGAGTCGTCGGAACCCCGCCCGACATTTCCTCATCTGTCCTGACAGACATCGCACCTGTTAGTTCTGCGAGAGACCGTGGATCCGGGCCCGTAACGGGCATCCGGCGACATTGCGCCCTCTAGGACGGTGTCTTGGAGGGAGAGGTTCACTCTCCCGGTCACAAAGCCCGGGCGAACGGGCACAGGGAAGCAGGCGGTAGGCAAGGGCATGGGGCTGACGAGCGACAAGGTGCTGGCGTTGGCGGTGGCGGCGGGTGTGCTGCTGTTCGCCGGGACGGTGTGGCTGTGGCCGCGCCTGGCGCGGCGGAGTGTGCGGGCCGTGCTCGCCAGGGTGGGTCTGCTGCTCGCCACCCAGGTGGCGGTCTTCGCGGCGGTGGGACTGGTGGCCAATCAGTCCTTCGGTTTCTACGGCAGTTGGGCCGACCTGTTCGGACAGGAGGACGGCCAGGGGGTGGTCGTGGACCACTCGGCCGACGCGGACGGCGGGCCGTTGCAGGTGGTCGGAAAGCGGCGGGTGACGCCCGCGGGCGGGACACGCCCGGAGGTCTCGGGGCGGGTCGAGGAGATACAGGTCGCCGGGCGCGCGTCACGGATCGTTTCTCCCGCGTTCGTGTACCTGCCGCCGGAGTACTTCCAGGCGCGCCACCGGGACCGCACCTTTCCCGCGGCCGTCGTCCTGACCGGCTATCCGGGTACCGCCGAGGCATTGGTGGAAAAGCTCCATTACCCGCGTACAGCACTGGAGTTGGCGAAGGCCGGGCGGATGCGGCCGATGATCCTCGTGATGCTGCGGCCGACGGTGGCGCCGCCGCGCGACACGGAGTGCGTCGACGTGCCGGGCGGGCCGCAGACGGAGACGTTCTTCGCCGAGGACCTGCCCCGGGCGGTGAGTGCCCACTACCGGGTGGACAAGGGGCCGCGGAGCTGGGGTGTCGTCGGCAACTCGACCGGCGGTTACTGCGCCCTGAAGCTGGCCGCGCACCATCCGGACGTGTTCGCCGCCGGGGCCGGGCTCTCGCCGTACTACGACGCGCCGAACGACCCCACCACGGGTGATCTCTTCCAGGGCGACAAGGACCGCGAGAACCGGGCCAGCCTGTGGTGGAGCTTCAAGAACCTGCCCGCGCCGGACACTTCGCTGCTCGTCACCAGCAGCCGGAGCGGCGAGACGAACTACAAGGACACGATGAAGTTCATCGAGTTGGTGAAGGGCAGGAAGCCGACGCGGATCTCGTCGATCATCCTGGAAAGCGGCGGGCACAACTTCAATACCTGGCGGCGGGAGATTCCCGCGACGCTGCGGTGGCTGGACGAGCGGCTGGGCGAGGGGCGCGAGTTGTAAATGATCATGGAATCCGGGGGTATTGATTCCGTCTTCGCCGGGGTGTGGATTACGGGTGTCCTGTGAACACGGCCGGGACGGCGGTGTTTTTACGGGGCGGGGCGCCAAGAATCGCCTACGCGCGGTAAGTTTCTGGCCATGCCACGTGGACGTCACCGCCATTCCCCGCCTCTGCACAGGCTGCTTCCTCCGTCGGCGATCGCAGGCGTTTCGGTCGTTTGCGCCGTCGGGCCCTGGTTGTTCAGCGAGGCCCTGATCCTGCGCGCACTGGCCGCCGCCGCCGCGGTGACGGCCGTGGTCGGCGCCGTCGTCATGCGGCACTGGGACGCCCAGGCGGGTCGGAAGGTGGCCGACCTCACGCGCGCGCGGGCCAGTGACGAGTGGCGGTTCGAGGAGCGGGTCGCCGAACTGGAGTCGGACCTGGAGGAGTCGCGCGAGCTGCGGCAGAAGCTGGAGCACCGGCTGCGCGCCAAGCGCACCGAACTGGCCGGGCTGCGCAACGAGCACGCCTCGCTGCTGCGGCGCTACGCCACGGCGGAGACCGAGCGCGCCAGCGCGCTGGAGGGCCGCCGCCTGCTGGAGATAGAGGCCGTGCCGCAGGTGCCCGCACTGCCGGCGGCCCGGTCCGCGCCGGTGCCGGAGACGCCGGGGACGGCAGGGACGGTGGCCGAGGAGAAGGCCGCCGAGGAAGAGGTCGCCCTTCCCCGGGCCTTCTCGCCCGAGGGCTCCGGGCTGTACCTGCGCGCGGACGTCGCGCTGGTCCGCCTGGCCGGGCGGGGCCGTGATCACCGGGCCGGTGGCTCCGGCGGTGGCGACGACGACGGGGACGGTGGCGGCGGCGAGGGCGCGGCGGCCGACGCGGGGCCGCAGGCGCCGGAGGGCGGCGCGCAGGGGCGGTCCGAGGCGGCCGACGGGCACGGGCGCACCGCCGCCTCCCCGGCGAGCCCGTCGGACGCGTCGCCCGCGCAGCCCACCCGGCGGGCCGACGGGCACTTCACGGTGCCGACCGCGGTGGCTGTCGTACCGGCGGCTCCCGCGCGGCGCCCGGTGGTCGAGGGCGGCTTCGACTTCTTCGGGACCAAGGCTCCCGAGGGCGCGGTGAACGCGGCGGCCTCCGACGCCGCCCTGGAGACCGTCCAGAACGAGGACCTCGCCGACGTGGTCGGCCAGGAGGCGCTCGCCCTGCACAAGGCCGAGGCCGAGGTCTCCTTCAAGCCGGCCGGTGAGGAGTCCCGGGAGGTCAGCCAGGTGATCGACCTGACGGCGCACGACGAGACCGAGCAGATCGACGTACAGGGGCTGCGCAGCGCGGTCTCCTGATCGCGCTCAGGCCATCCAGCGGTCCGGCGGGGCGTCCCGGCGGCCGGTCCGGGAGCGTTCCGCCTGCCCGCGCAGCAGCTCCGCGGCCTCGGCGGCGTCGCGCAGGCCCGCGGTCACCGTGTTGTTCGCCCCGGTGTCCACATGGACGTCGGCCAGCCGCAGGGCACGCCGCAGGGGTCCCTGCGTGAGGCGGACGCTCTGCACCTTGGCGTGCGGCACCAGCGCCAGGCTGCGGCGCAGCAGGCCGTGCCGGGCGGCGAAGACGGCGCCGGTGACGGCAAGTCCGTGGCCGCGCCACCACAGCGGGCGGCACCGCCCCGCCCGTCGCGGTGGTCGGGACAGCGCCTGCCCCGTCGGCACGGTCACCCCGGGCAGCACCCGCGCGACGACCGACTCGGTGATCTCGCGCGGGGCGACCGGCAGCAGGAGGGAGTTCGACGATCCGGCCACGTCCAGCTCCACCCGCACCCAGCGGCGCCGCCGCCACAGCAGCGGCTCCACGATGCGCACGGTCTGCACCCGGCCCGGCGGCACCGTCTCGTGGGCGCGGTCCAGCAGGCCGTGGTCGATGCGGAGCCCGTCCGGGGACTCGGCCACCGTCCAGTCGTACTCCCCGACGAACCGGCCGGCGCTGCGCGCGCCCGCGGCGCCCACCAGCGGTACGGCGGTCGCCAGCACCGTCCACAGGTTGTGGGTGGCCAGCCACAGCAGCGTCGGTACGACGGCGGCGGCGAGCAGCGTGCCCCAGGTGGCGCCGGTCAGCAGGAGGGAGACGGCGAGGACGCCGGGCGGCACCCGCAGCAGTTGCCGCGCGGGGGCCTCGCCGACCTCGTGCGCGGTCTCGGGTGCGAAGCCCGCCGCGCGCGCGAGCAGTTCGGCCCGCAGCGCGCGGGCCTCGTCGGCGCCGAGGAAGGCCAGTTCGTCCTTCTTGCCGGTGCCTATGACGTCGAGCTTGAGCTTGGCGACCCCCGCGACCCGGGCCAGCAGGGGCTGGGTGACGTCGACGGCCTGGAGGCGTTCCAGGCGGATGTGCGCGGTGCGGCGGAACAGCAGTCCGGTGCGGATGCGCAGCTCGGTGGCGGTCACCGCGTAGTGGGTGAACCACCAGGTGAGGAAGCCGTACAGGGCGGCGGCCGGGATCAGGACGGCCAGGCCCAGCAGCAGGTGGGTCGTGGTCAGCCGGGTCAGTTGGCGCTGCGCCTGGTCGGGGTCGTGCACGGCCCATCCGACGAGCACGGCGACGGGCGCCCAGGCCCGCCGCAGGGGCGTGACGGGGTGCAGGCGCCGCTCGGTGACCCCGTCGGCGGGCGCGTCGGCGGCAGTGCGGGCGGCTTCCGCCGGGGTCCCGGCCGGGCCGGACCCGGGCCTGCCGAGGGCGTCGTACTCCTCTCCGGACCCGTTCACAGCCCGGCCGATCGGGCCTCGCCCAGTTCGGTGAGCCGGTCGCGCAGGCGTTCCGCCTCGGCCGGGTCGAGGCCGGGGATGGTCGCGTCGGTCGCGGCGGCGGCCGTGTGCAGTTGCACGCTGGCCAGGCCGAAGTGCCGCTCGACCGGCCCGGAGGTCACCTCGACCAGTTGCATGCGCCCGTAGGGGACGACGGTCTCCTCCCGCCACAGCACGCCCCGGCTGATCAGCAGGTCGTCGGCGCGCTCGGCGTACCGCCAGGAGCGCCAGTTGCGGGCCAGCATCGACCAGCCCCAGGCCAGCAGGGCCAGTGGCGGGAGCGCCAGGGCGGACCAGGCGGGGCCGAGGAACAGCGCGGGCAGCACGCCCGCCGCGAGTGTCAGCAGGCCCAGCCACACCACCAGCAACAGCCGCCGCATGTGCAACAGCCCCGGTGGCAGGCCGGTCCACTCCGGTTCCTCCCGCGAGGGACCCGTCGCATGCGCCGACCCCGCCGTGCCCGTGCCGTCCGGGCTCCCCGTCTCCATGGGGCCAGCGTACGTAGGGGAGACTGGGTTCATGACTCCCACGACGGAGACCACGGTCGGAATCGGCGGTGCCGCGGAGAGCACCGACATGGTGCTCAACATCGGCCCCCAGCACCCGTCCACCCACGGGGTGCTGCGGCTCAGGCTGGTCCTGGACGGCGAGCGCATCACCAGCGCCGAGCCGGTGATCGGCTACATGCACCGCGGCGCGGAGAAGCTGTTCGAGGCCCGTGACTACCGTCAGATCATCATGCTCGCCAACCGCCACGACTGGTTGTCGGCGTTCTCCAACGAGCTGGGCGTCGTCCTCGCCGTCGAGCGGATGCTCGGCATGGAGGTCCCCACGCGCGCGGTGTGGACGCGCACGCTGCTCGCCGAGCTGAACCGGGTGCTCAACCACCTGATGTTCCTGGGGTCGTACCCACTGGAGCTGGGCGGCATCACCCCGGTCTTCTACGCCTTCCGGGAGCGGGAGGTCCTCCAGAACGTGATGGAGGAGGTCTCCGGCGGGCGCATGCACTACATGTTCAACCGCGTCGGCGGCCTCAAGGAGGACCTTCCGGCGGGCTGGACCACGCGCGCGCGTGCCGCCGTCGCCGCCGTGCGCCCGCGCATGGACGTCTTCGACGACCTGGTCCTCGGCAACGAGATCTTCCGGGGGCGCACGCGGGGCGTGGGCGTGTTGTCCCCCGAGGCCGTGCACGCCTACGGCGTCAGCGGGCCGATCGCGCGGGCGTCCGGCATCGACTTCGACCTGCGCCGCGACGAGCCCTATCTGGCCTACGGCGAGCTCCAGGACACCCTGAAGGTCGTCACCCGCACCGAGGGCGACTGCCTGGCCCGCTTCGAGTGCCTCCTGGAGCAGACGCACAACGCCCTCGACCTCGCCGACGCCTGCCTGGACCGCCTGGCCGAGCTGGCGCCCGGGCCGGTCAACCAGCGGCTCCCCAAGGTGCTGAAGGCGCCCGAGGGCCACACCTACGCCTGGACCGAGAACCCGCTCGGCATCAACGGCTACTACCTGGTCAGCAAGGGCGAGAAGACCCCGTACCGGCTGAAGCTGCGCTCGGCGTCGTACAACAACATCCAGGCGCTGGCGGACCTGCTGCCCGGGACGCTGGTCGCGGACATGGTGGCGATCCTGGGGTCACTGTTCTTCGTGGTCGGCGACATCGACAAGTAGCGCGGCGGCGTCCACCGCCCCCACCGGCTGCAACAGCCACACGAAGTCGCCGAGCCCGCCCGGCGCGGTCAGCTCGGCGGCCTCGGAGGCGTCCGCGAGGGCCCGTACGTACGCCGCCGGGTCGGTGGAGGCCAGCGCCAGAGGGGGTCGTGCGCCGGTGACACCGAGCGCGTGCAGGGCCTCGCGCTGGGGGCGCAGAAGCGCGTCCGGGGGCGTGTGCTCCGGCGCGCACCTCGCGGTGGGTCCGGTCGCAGCTCCTGCGGGGGCGGCGGTCGCGCACGCGGTGGGGGCGGCCGCGCATGCGTCCAGCGCCACGTGTGCGGTGAGGTCGCACGACCCGTCCGGCACCGGCTCCGTCTCCCGCCCGTCCCGGAAGCCGGTGAGCGTCCCGAAGGGCGGGCGGGCGGTCGCGGTGTGCGCGTAGTCGGCGGCCACCGCCAGCCCGGCCTCCAGCGTCGCCACGGCGGACGCCCAGGCCGCGTCGCGGGGCAGTCCGATCTCCGCCCGCAGCCCCTCCTCGCCGGCCAGCGGCCACCACCGGGCCAGCCACTCGGCCTCCGCCCCGGTCACCGGCTCCCC
This sequence comes from Streptomyces sp. NRRL F-5650, assembly GCF_000721365.1. Lineage (NCBI taxonomy): Bacteria > Bacillati > Actinomycetota > Actinomycetes > Kitasatosporales > Streptomycetaceae > Streptomyces > Streptomyces sp. NRRL F-5650. The sequence continues at coordinate 8,389 of NZ_JOGV01000065.1, forward strand.
GAGCCGCTCGGCCCCGTCGCGGCGGACGAGCACCCGCCGCGCCACACCCGCGGCGTCGACCTGTGCCACCTCCACCGGTACGTTGTCCAGCCACTCGTTGGCGAACAGCAGCCCGGTGACGCCGTCCGGCGGCTCGGCGAGCCAGCGGACCCGCCGGTCGAGGCCCTCGGGGCGGGCGGCGACCTCGACGGCGTACGCGCGCGTGCGGGCGGCCACCCCGGCCGGCAGGGCCGCCAGCACACCGGTGACCAGCTCGCCCCGACCCGCCGCCATGTCGACGAAGTCCAGCGCGGCCGGGTGCCCCAGGGCCTCGTCGACCCGGCACAGCAGCCGGGCCACCGCCCCCGCGAACAGCGGCGAGGCGTGCACGGACGTCCGGAAGTGCCCGGCCGGGCCCTCGGCCGCGGTGCGGTAGAACCCCCCGGGTCCGTACAGGGCGTCCTGCGCGGCCCGGCGCCAGCCCCGCCACTCCCCATGCGTCTCGCGAGCCCCGCTGTGTCCCGCCGTCCCTGGTGTCACGGGCTCAGGTTAGGGGTGCGACGGGGGCACAGAAGAGCGGAGCCTCCACCTTGCGGAGTACGCGCGGGGGGCGCGGATCGGTCCTTCGGTTGACCCCTGCACCTATTTCGCTTCCCTACGCTGGGTTACGTGCAGCGCCTCTACGACTTCCTCCGCAGACACCCGACCGGGGTCGACACCTTCTGGGCCCTCGTCGTGCTCGGAATCTCCGTCGTTTCCGCGGCGACCCCGGGGACGCGGGCGGACGGCACGGACAGCCTGGCGCTGATCCTGCCCATCGTGGTGCTGCTCGGCGTCGTGATGGCGCTGCGCCAGCGGATGCCGGAGTGGATGCTGCTGCTCGCCGTCGCGCTGGGCCTGGGGCAGCTCGTACTCGACGTCTCGACGATGCCCGCCGACTTCGCCTTCCTGGTGATCATCTACACCGTGGCGGCGACCGGCGCCCGCTGGGCCTCCCGGACCGCACTGGTCACGGGGCTGTGCGCGGCACCGCTGGCCCAGTTGCGCTGGGCGGACAGCGAGCTGGGCATGGGCCCCACCGTCGCCGTGACCGTCTTCCAGGCGGTCCCCTTCGCCCTCGCCTGGGTGCTCGGCGACTCCGTCCGCACCCGCCGCGCCTACTTCGCGCAGTTGGAGGAGCGTGCGACCCGGCTGGAGAAGGAGCGCGAGGCGCAGGCCAAGGTGGCGGTCGCCGCCGAGCGCGCCCGGATCGCGCGCGAGCTGCACGACGTGGTCGCCCACAACGTCTCCGTCATGGTGGTGCAGGCCGACGGCGCCGCCTATGTCATGGACGCGGCGCCCGACCAGGCGAGGAAGGCACTGGAGACCATCTCCTCCACCGGCCGGCAGGCCCTCGCGGAGATGCGCCGCCTGCTCGGCGTGCTGCGCACCGGCGAGCACCAGGAGGCGGGGGAGTACGTCCCGCAGCCCGACGTCCAGCAGATCGAGGACCTCGTCGAGCAGTGCCGCTCCTCCGGGCTGCCCGTCGACTTCAAGGTCGAGGGCACTCCCAGACAACTGCCCAGCGGTGTGGAGCTGACCGCGTACCGCATCGTGCAGGAGGCGCTGACCAACACCCGCAAGCACGGCGGGGAGAACGCGGGCGCGAGCGTGCGCCTGGTCTACTTCGACGACGGTCTCGGGCTGCTCATCGAGGACGACGGCAAGGGCGCCCCGCACGAGCTGTACGAGGAGGGCGGCCTCGACGGCCAGGGCCACGGCCTGATCGGCATGCGGGAGCGGATCGGCATGGTCGGCGGCACCCTGGACGCGGGCCCGCGTCCCGGCGGAGGATTCCGCATCAGCGCGCTGCTGCCGCTGAAGCCCGCGTGACCACCGCGCCCGTACGCGTGTACGGCGTTGACACCTGTAAGGCGAAGGAAGAAGAGACCCGATGGCGATCCGCGTGATGCTCGTCGACGACCAGGTGCTGCTGCGCACCGGGTTCCGGATGGTGCTGGCGGCCCAGCCGGACATGGAAGTCGTCGCGGAGGCGGGCGACGGCGTCGAGGCCCTCCAGGTGCTGCGCTCGACCGCCGTGGACGTCGTCCTGATGGACGTCCGCATGCCCAAGCTCGACGGCGTGGAGACCACCAGCCGGATCTGCGTGGACCCGGACGCCCCGAAGGTGCTGATCCTGACCACCTTCGACCTCGACGAGTACGCGTTCTCGGCGCTGAAGGCGGGCGCCTCCGGCTTCATGCTCAAGGACGTGCCGCCCGGCGAACTGCTCGCGGCGATCCGCTCGGTGCACAGCGGCGACGCGGTGGTCGCCCCCTCCACCACCCGGCGGCTCCTGGACCGGTTCGCGCCGATGCTGCCGGCCACCGGACAGGAGCCCCGGCAGAAGGAGCTGCAGCGGCTCACCGAGCGGGAGCGCGAGGTGATGGTGCTGGTGGCGCAGGGCCTGTCCAACGGCGAGATCGCGGCGCGCCTGGTGCTGTCGGAGGCGACCGTGAAGACGCACGTGGGCCGCATCCTGACCAAGCTGGGCCTGCGCGACCGCGTGCAGGTGGTGGTCCTCGCCTACGAGACCGGGCTGGTGCGGGCCGGCGGCGGGCACGGCTGACGGCCGGGGACCGACGGACCGACGGACCGAGACCGACGGGCTGACGGGCCTGTGCGCGGGGCCCCGCGTCGGTAGGGTCTGCGCATGCTCCTGTGGATCAACGGCCCCTTCGGGGGCGGAAAAACACAGACCGCGTACGAGATACGGCGCCGGCTCCCCGGCAGCGTCGTCTGCGACCCCGAGCACGCCGGCTTCGGCCTGCGCCGCATGCTGCCGCCCGAGCTGCGGGAAGCCCGCGGCCCGGGGCCGCTGATCGACGATTTCCAGGACCTGGTCTCCTGGCGGCAGGGCGTCGTGGAGGTGCTGGACCTGGCCCTCACCCGGCACGACGGCGTCGTGGTCGTGCCCATGACGGTCACCGACTCCGGGTACTTCGCCGAGACCGTCGGCCGGCTGCGCGAACTGGGCCACGACGTCCACCACTTCACCCTCCTCGCCGAACGCGAGACCGTCCTGCGGCGGCTGCGCGAACGCGGGCTCGGGCAGGCCCTGCGGTATGTGTCGGGGAAGGGCGGCGGACCGCGCCGGGAGAGCTGGGCCGTGCGACGGCTCGACCACTGCCTGGAGAAGCTGGCCGAGCCCGAGTTCGCCGAGCACCTGTGGACGGACCGCACGACCGTCCCCAAGACCGCCGACCGCATCGCCGTCCTCGCGGGACTCACCCTGGAACCCAACACCGAGGGCGCGCTGCGCACCCGGATGAGGCAGGTGCGGGTCGGGATCCGGCACATCCGGTTCGACTGACCGGCCTTCGGCCGCGGCGGGGCGGCTACCGCAGGATGCCCTCCAGGAAGTCGCTGCCCAGCCGGGCCACCACGCCGACGTCCAACTGGTGCAGGACGTACCGGCCGCGCCGGCGGGTGGTGATCAGGCCCGCCTTCTTCAGCACGCCCAGGTGCCGGGATATCTCGGGAGCCGTCATGCCGTGCACCTGCGCCAGCTCGCCCGTGGTGTACGCGCTGCGGGCCAGATACCGGCAGATCCGCATCCGCACCGGGTGGGACAGGGCGGACAGCCGCATCGTGAGCTGCTCGACCGAGGGCGGTGCGGCCAGCTCGGGGGAGCCGACCGGGTAGTGCAGCACCGGCTGCCAGGCGTACCGGTGCAGGACCATCAGGTGCGGCCAGCCGAGGCTGGTCGGGACCAGGAGCAGGCCGCCGTCCGCCGTCGCGGTGCGGCCGTCGCCCAGCTTGTCGACGGTGATCCGGGCGGCGCCCTCCTCCAGCGTCACCGCCGCGGACACGGCGGCCAGCGCCTCGGCGAGGCCCTTGTGGCGCAGCAGGTCCGTCTTGAGCCGGGCGTCCGCCGCGAGCTGGTGGCGCACCCGGGACCAGGTCTCGGCGAAGAACGCCTCGTCGCAGTCCCGCGCGAACTGCCGCAGCCAGTCCCGGATGCGCGGCGGATCGGCGAGCAGGCGCTCGCTGAAGCGCAGTTGCTGCGGTCCCCGCGCGGCGGCCAGGTCCAGCGCGCGGCGCCGCGCCACGGGGTCGTCCAGCGCCGAGGCCCCGCCCGTGCTGTACGGCAGCGCGCAGGTGAACTCCAGGGCCGCGTCGACGAACTGCTCGTCGGACAGCTTGTCGAGGAGGTCCAGGTCGTCGGCGAGGGTGGCGCCGGGCAGGGTGCTGCGGCCCGGCACCCCGGCGAACGGCATGAACAGGTCCGAGAACGTCGTCCGCCACAGGAAGTCGGCCTCGCACATCCGGTCCGCCAGGTGCGAGTCCAGCCGCGCGGTCACGCCCGTCACCCAGCCCTGCAGCCCCGGGTGGTGCCCCGGCTCGGACAGCGCGTGCAGCGCCATGCCCAGCTCGGCCAGCGGGGAGGGCACGACGGCGACCCTCTCCGGCCGCAGCCCCGTGATGTCGATGCGCACGCTCATGCCCCCATGGTGCACGCGGCCACTGACAACGCAGCCGCCGATTGACCGCCCCCGTCAATCGGCGCGACCGCGGGGCACGGGCCGGAGCAGCCTGGGGACGTCGGGGCAGCCGCGGAGCCCGCGCCCCGCCCCACCCTCCCCCACCCTCACCCCATCCCTCATTCACACTCTCCCGGAAGGGCGGTCCGCCATGAGCATCACGCAGCAGTACCTCCTCGACACCTACCGCGCCCGGCAGCTCGGCGAGCCCGCGCCGCCCGCGCCCGGCGCCCACGACTGGCAGGTCGTGCGCGAGTGGCGCGACCGCCGCCAGTTCGAGGCGGTCCTCGCCGGCCGCCCCGCGCAGGGCCGTGTACGGCGGGCCCTGCGCCGGTGGTGGTCCCTGTGGCCGCGCGCCCTGGGGCGGCCGGCCGGGTGACCCCGGTCAGGCGGTCAGCCGGGCCGCGAAGTCGGCGACCGCCGCGCGGACGTCGTCGGCCGTCCACTCCAGACCGGCCCCGCCCACGGAGACCTCCGTGAGGGCGAGACCGGGGCCGCCCTCGTCCCAGGGGCGGGAGAAGAGCATCGCCCCGGTCTCCTCGGCCTGCTCCAGCGCCGCCTCTTCCGCGGCGTCCGGGGCACAGGGCAGCCAGACCTGGAACTCGTGCGTGTGCGGCACCTCGGGGTGCACCCGCGCCCACGGCAGCCCGGCCGCCGCGAGGCCCTCGCGCAGCGCGGCGGCCACCACGCGCGCGTGGGCCACGTACGAGGGCAGCCGGGGCAGCTCGCGCTCCAGGCCGGCCAGCGCGGACAGCGCCGTGGGGAACTGCTGGAACACCTGGCCGCCGTACCGGTGCCGCCAGGCCTTCGCCTCCTCGACCAGCGTCCGGGGACCGGCCAGGGCGGCGCCGCCGTAGCCGTCGAGGGACTTGTAGAACGAGACGTACACGCTGTCCGCCAGGCCCGCGATCTCGGCCAGGGGGCGCCCGAAGTGGGTGGTGCACTCCCACAGGCGGGCGCCGTCGAAGTGGACCACCGCGTCGCGCTCCCGGGCGGCCTCCACGACGTCGGTGAGCTCCTCCCAGGTGGGCAGCAGGTAGCCGGCCTCGCGGAGCGGCAGCTCCAGCATCAGCGTCCCGAAGGGTTCCCCGAAGCCGCGCACCTCGTCGGCGGTCGGCGGGCGGGGGGCGTCGGTCAGCCGTACCGGGTGCAGCCCGCTCACCCGGCTGAAGGCGTTGCGCTCGTGCCGTTCGGGGTGGCCGAGCCCGTGCAGGGCGACGGCCGGGTTGCCGGTACGGCCCGCCCAGCAGCGCAGGGCCACCTGCTGGGCCATGGTGCCGGTCGGGAAGAAGGCGGCGGCCTCCGTGCCGAGCAGGGCGGCGGTCCTCTCCTCCAGGGCCGCCACGACGCCGTTGCCGTACATGTCGGAGATCTCGTCGAGGTCGTACACCTCGCCGGCCCCGTCCAGCAGGGCGATGCGCTCGCGCAGGGTGGCGGTGAAGCCGGGGCGGGCGAGCACGCGCCGTGCGTCGCGGAGGGCGGCCACACGCCGCTTGCGGAGTTCGTCGCGCCGCTGGTCGGGGTCCGCCTGTCCGTGCCCTTCCGGTTCCGCCGGTTCCGCCTGTTCGTTTCGCTCTGCCGTGTCGCTCATGCAGGGATCATGTCGCGTCGGCCGCCCGCCCGGCACCCCCGTTTCTCCACAGGTTCCGACACCCGCGCGCGGGTGTGTGTCCCGATGCCGCGCGGAAACCCACAGCCTGTGGACAACCGGACGTCGCCCGGACCGATCGCGTTAACATGACGAGAAATCGTCCGGTACCCCGAGCGGACTGGAACGGGAAGGCCGCCGTCGCGTGAACACAACCCCACAGTCAGACCCCAAGGACCGCCCCGCGCGGCTCACCGTAGGCGTGGTCGGCGCCGGACGGGTGGGCCCCGCGCTGGCCGCGTCCCTCCAGCTCGCCGGGCACCGCCCGGTGGCCGTCTCCGGGGTCTCCGACGCCTCCAGGAGGCGCGCCGCCGCCCTCCTGCCCGACGTGCCGCTCATGACGCCCGCCGAGGTCCTGCAACACGCCGAACTGGTCCTGCTGACCGTCCCCGACGACGCCCTGCCCGGCCTGGTGACCGGGCTCGCCGAGACCGGGGCGGTGCGCCCGGGCCACCTGCTGGTGCACACCTCCGGGCGGTACGGCGCCCGGGTCCTGGACCCCGCGCTGCGCGCCGGCGCCCTGCCGCTGGCCCTGCATCCGGCGATGACCTTCACCGGCACGCCGGTGGACGTCCAGCGCCTGGCCGGCTGCTCCTTCGGCGTCACCGCACCCGAGGAGCTGCGGCTGGCCGCCGAGGCCCTGGTCATCGAGATGGGCGGCGAACCGGAGTGGATCGCCGAGGACCGGCGCCCGCTCTACCACGCGGCGCTCGCCCTGGGCTCCAACCACCTGATCACCCTGGTCGCCCAGTCCATGGAGCTGCTGCGCACGGCCGGAGTGAGCGCCCCCGACCGGATGCTCGGCCCGCTGCTGGGCGCCTCCCTCGACAACGCCCTGCGCTCCGGCGACGCGGCCCTCACCGGCCCCGTCGCGCGCGGGGACGCGGGCACGGTCGCCGCGCACATCACCGAGCTGCGCGCGCACGCCCCCCAGGCCGTCGCCGGTTACCTGGCGATGGCCCGCGCGACGGCCGACCGCGCCCTGGACCACGGGCTGCTGAAGCCCGAACTCGCCGAGGACCTGCTCGGCGTACTGGCCGACGGAGCCACCGGCACCGCGGGCCCCACCGGCACCACGGGCCCCGCGCGGCCCACCGCCACGGACGGGAAGCCCGGCCCCGGCGGAACCCCCGACCCCGAAGACCCGGACGGCCCCGAAGGCACCGACGGCCCCGAAGGCACCGACGGAGGCGCCCGATGACCACCACCCCGCCCGCCCTCCTGCGCACCGCCGACGAGCTGCACGCGCGCGTGCGCCACGGCCGCCGGGCCGTCGTGATGACGATGGGCGCCCTGCACGAGGGCCACGCCACCCTGATCCGCGCGGCCCGCGACCTCGCCGGACCCGACGGCGAGGTCGTCGTCACCGTCTTCGTGAACCCGCTCCAGTTCGGCGCCGGCGAGGACCTCGACCGCTACCCGCGCACCCTCGACGCCGACCTGGAGATCGCCGGAAGGGCGGGCGCCGACGCCGTCTTCGCCCCGGCGGTCGACGAGGTCTACCCGGGCGGCGAACCCCAGGTGCGCGTCACGGCCGGCCCCATGGGCGAACGCCTGGAGGGCGCCTCCCGCCCCGGCCACTTCGACGGCGTGCTCACCGTCGTCGCGAAGCTGCTCCACCTCACCCGCCCCGACCTCGCCCTGTACGGGCAGAAGGACGCCCAGCAGCTCGCGCTGATCCGCCGCATGGTGCGCGACCTCAACTTCGGCGTGGAGATCGTCGGCGTCCCCACCGTGCGCGAGGAGGACGGCCTGGCCCTCTCCAGCCGCAACCGCTACCTCTCGACCGCGGAACGCCGCACCGCCCTCGCGCTCTCCCAGGCCCTCTTCGCCGGCCAGGACCGGCACGCCGCCCAGGAGGCCCTGCGCGCGCGGGCCCGCGAAGTGCCCGCCACACAGGCGCGCGCCGAGGCGCTGGGCGCCCTGGGCGAGTCCCGCGCGGCGGCCGACGCCCACGCCGTCGCCACCTCGGCCCCCGGCGGCGCGACGGCCGTCCGGGACGCCGCCCGCCTGGTGCTGGACGACGCCGCCCGCGCCACCCCGCCCCTGGAGCTGGACTACGTCGCCCTGGTCGACCCGTCCGACTTCACCGAGATCGGCGACGACCACACCGGCGAGGCCGTCCTCGCCGTCGCCGCCCGGGTCGGCGCCACCCGCCTGATCGACAACGTCCACCTCACCTTCGGACCCCGCGGAGCCGCCTCGTGACCAGCACAGGCATACGTCTGCACGCCCCCGCCCCCGGCTGGGCCGTCGCCGCGGACGTGGTGGTCGTCGGCTCCGGCGTCGCGGGCCTCACCGCGGCCCTGCGCTGTGAGGCGGCCGGTCTCACGACGGTCGTCGTCACCAAGGCCCGCCTCGACGACGGCTCCACCCGCTGGGCGCAGGGCGGCATCGCCGCGGCCCTCGGCGAGGGCGACACCCCCGAGCAGCACCTCGACGACACCCTGGTCGCCGGCGCCGGCCTGTGCGACGAGGAGGCGGTGCGCACCCTGGTCACCGAGGGCCCCGGCGCCGTACGCCGCCTCATCGCGACCGGCGCGCACTTCGACGAGTCCGCCGGGGGCGGCCTGGCCCTCACCCGCGAGGGCGGCCACCACCGCCGCCGCATCGCCCACGCGGGCGGCGACGCCACGGGCGCCGAGATATCCCGCGCCCTGGTCGAGGCGGTACGCGCGCGTGGCCTGCGCACCGTGGAGAACGCCCTGGTCCTGGACCTCCTCACGGACGACGAGGGGCGTACGGCGGGCGTCACCCTGCACGTCATGGGCGAGGGCCAGCACGACGGGGTCGGGGCGGTCCACGCCCCCGCGGTCGTCCTCGCCACCGGCGGCATGGGCCAGGTCTTCTCGGCGACCACGAACCCCTCGGTCTCCACCGGCGACGGAGTGGCCCTCGCCCTGCGCGCGGGCGCCGAGGTGAGCGACCTGGAGTTCGTCCAGTTCCACCCCACCGTCCTCTTCCTGGGCCCGGACGCCGAGGGACAGCAGCCGCTGGTCTCCGAGGCGGTACGCGGTGAGGGCGCCCACCTGGTGGACGCGGACGGTGTGCGCTTCATGGCCGGGCAGCACGAGCTCGCGGAACTGGCCCCCCGCGACATCGTCGCCAAGGCCATCACGCGCCGCATGCAGGAGCAGGGCGCCGAGCACATGTACCTGGACGCCCGCCACTTCGGCGCCGACATGTGGGAGCACCGCTTCCCCACGATCCTCGCCGCCTGCCGGGCCCACGGCATCGACCCGGTCACCGAGCCGGTCCCCGTCGCGCCCGCCGCCCACTACGCCTCGGGCGGCGTCCGCACCGACGCCCACGGCCGCACCACCGTCCCCGGCCTGTACGCGTGTGGCGAGGTCGCCTGCACCGGCGTGCACGGCGCCAACCGCCTGGCCTCCAACTCGCTCCTGGAGGGCCTGGTCTACGCCGAGCGCATCGCCGCCGACATCGCGGCCGGCCACACGGCGGGCACCCTCCACGCGCGCGTGCCCGCGCCCCTGCCCCGCCCGGCGAACCCGGCGCACCCCCTCCTGCCGCCCGAGGCCCGCCTCACGATCCAGCGGATCATGACGGAGGGCGCCGGAGTCCTGCGCTCGGCGGACTCCCTCACCCGCGCGGCCGACCGGCTGAACGCCCTCCACACGGAGGCCCGCGACGCCCTGCACGAGAACGGCAAGACCTCCGAGCCGGGCGTCGACACCTGGGAGGCCACCAACCTCCTGTGCGTGGCCCGCGTCCTGGTCGCCGCCGCGGTCCTGCGCGAGGAGACCCGCGGCTGCCACTGGCGCGAGGACCACGCGGACCGCGACGACACGTCCTGGCGCCGCCACGTCGTCGTACGGCTGAACCCTGACCGCTCCCTCGCCGTGCGGGCCACGGACACGCCAGAATTCCCCCCGACCGTCCACGGCACCCAGCCGACGCACCGTCCCCAGGAGCAGTGAGCCAGTGAACCCCTCCGACCCCAACGAACTCCCCCTCGCCTCCGGCGGAGGCTGCGGCGACGGCTGTGCCTGCGGCGCGGACACCGAAGAAGACACCTACATGGAGTGCGGCCTCGACCCGGCCCTCGCCGCGCTCCTGCTGGACTCCGGCCTCGACCCCGTCGAGGTCGAGGACATCGCCAACGTCGCCGTCCAGGAGGACCTGGCGGGCGGCGTGGACGTGACGACCGTCGCGACCATTCCCGAGGACGCCGTGGCCACGGCCGACTTCACCGCGCGCGAGGCGGGCGTCGTGGCGGGCCTCCGGGTCGCCGAGGCGGTCCTGTCGATCGTCTGCACGGACGAGTTCGAGGTGGAGCGCCACGTCGAGGACGGCGACCGCGTGGCGGAGGGCCAGAAGCTCCTCTCCGTGACCACGCGTACCCGCGACATCCTCACCGCCGAGCGCAGCGCCCTGAACCTCCTGTGCCGCATGTCGGGCATCGCGACGGCCACGCGCGCGTGGGCGGACGTCCTGGACGGCACGAAGGCCAAGGTCCGCGACACCCGCAAGACCACCCCCGGCCTGCGCAGCCTGGAGAAGTTCGCGGTCCGCTGCGGCAGCGGCGTCAACCACCGCATGTCCCTCTCGGACGCGGCGCTGGTCAAGGACAACCACGTGGTCGCGGCGGGCGGCGTCGCCGAGGCCTTCCACGCCGTGCGCGAACGCTTCCCGGACGTGCCCATCGAGGTCGAGGTCGACACCCTGCACCAGCTCCGCGAGGTCGTCGACGCGGGCGCCGACCTGATCCTGCTGGACAACTTCACCCCGGACGAGTGCGAGGAGGCGGTGGCCCTGGTCGCCGGCCGGGCCGCGCTGGAGGCATCCGGCCGCCTCACCCTGGCGAACGCCAAGGCGTACGCCGACACGGGCGTCGACTACCTGGCCGTGGGCGCGCTCACCCACAGCTCCCCGATCCTGGACATCGGCCTGGACCTGCGAGCGGCGGAGTAGAGCCATGCTGCTGACGATCGACGTAGGCAACACGCACACCGTCCTCGGCCTCTTCGACGGCGAGGACATCGTCGAGCACTGGCGCATCTCCACGGACTCGCGGCGTACGGCCGACGAGCTGGCGGTGCTCCTCCAGGGCCTGATGGGCATGCACCCGCTGCTCGGCGAGGAACTGGGCGACGGCATCGACGGCATCGCCATCTGCGCCACGGTCCCCTCGGTCCTGCACGAACTGCGCGAGGTCACCCGCCGCTACTACGGCGACGTCCCCGCGGTCCTGGTCGAACCGGGCGTCAAGACCGGCGTCCCGATCCTCACCGACCACCCCAAGGAGGTCGGCGCCGACCGCATCATCAACTCCGTCGCCGCGGTCGAGCTGTACGGCGGTCCGGCGATCGTCGTGGACTTCGGTACGGCGACGACGTTCGACGCGGTCAGCGCGCGCGGGGAGTACATCGGCGGCGTGATCGCCCCCGGCATCGAGATCTCGGTCGAGGCGCTCGGCGTCAGGGGCGCCCAGCTCCGCAAGATCGAGGTGGCCCGGCCGCGGAGCGTGATCGGCAAGAACACGGTCGAGGCGATGCAGTCGGGCATCATCTACGGCTTCGCGGGGCAGGTCGACGGGGTCGTCAACCGCATGGCGCGGGAGCTGGCCGACGACCCGGACGACGTGACCGTCATCGCGACGGGCGGACTGGCTCCGATGGTGCTGGGCGAGTCCTCGGTCATCGACGAACACGAGCCGTGGCTGACGCTGATGGGTTTGCGGCTGGTGTACGAACGCAACGTGTCCCGCATGTAGGTGCCCCGGGAGCCACGTGGTCCGGCGTTGCGGGGTTGCCCGGCGTGGATGCGGGGGCGGGGAGAGCGCGGCCCGGCGCTGGCGGGGTGCCGCTGCGCCCACCCGTGCCGCCCCAGCGGCACGACTGCCCGCAGCTACGGGGCCGGCAGTCGCGTACGGCGCGAAGGGGTCGTGTCGGGGGGTGTCCGCCCGCAGCGGTTGGCGCGTCCGCGCCGGGAAAGATCTGTGGCCGACCGATTACCAGAGCCCCCTATGCCTGGTTTGTCTGATTAGCGCGTATCGTCGCCCCATGCCCACGCCCTACGGACCCCGCGGCGGCATGGCGTTCGGTGCTCAGGAGCTGCGCGTGCTCCGGCGAGCCCTCGCCCTCGCCCTGAACCCCAGCCCGGTCACGGCCCAGGAGGCCGAGGACTGCCTCCACCTCGCAGAGTCGCTGGACGAGGCGATGCGAGAGGGGGCCAGGCACCGCGCCTTCCTCGTGGCCGACCTCGCCAGGTACCGCGCCGCCCTCCCCGGTACCGCCACCGGGTACCTCGCGCTCCTGGACGAGGCGCTGGACGCCGGCCACCGCCCCGGGGCGGACGACCTCGCCGCCCTGGGCGCCCTGCGCGGCAACCCCGCCGCGGCGGCCCTCCTGTCCCGCTGCGGCCCCGCGACACCCGCGACGGCGTCCATGACGTCCACGACGTCCACCACCGTCACGGTCACACTCCCCGCCGCACGCACCCGCCTCCAGGCCGTCCCCGGCGGCCGCCGCCCCGAGGGCGAGCCCGCGCAGAAGCCCGCGCAGAAGCCGGCCCCCCGCCCCGCCCGCACCGCCGGCCCCGGGCTCCCGGCACCACCTCGCCGCCGGCTGACGGCGCCTGGCTACTCTGGTCCCATGGACTACGTCTCCGCGCTCCTGCCCCCGGCCGTCATGGCCATCTTCTTCATCGGCGTGATCCGGGTGATCGTGAAGACCCAGGGCGGCACCCAGAAGGCCAAGGAGGACGCGGCCGTCGACGCCGCCCTCGCCCGGGCGGAGGGCGCCCGCCAGGCGTCCCCGCACCCCGAGGCCTGACCGCCGCCCCTGTAGCCACCGCACCGACGACGCGAAGCGCACGGCTCCCGACCGCCCTCCCGGCGGAGCCGTACGCCCCGTTTGCGCACGTCCGGCACGCGATCGTCGCGATCCCCCACTATCGTTCGAAGCGTGCCTCGCCCATTGGGAGAACTCGAAGACGCGGTCATGACGAGGGTGTGGAAGTGGAACCGCCCCGTGACCGTTCGAGAAGTCCTGGAAGACCTCCAACAGGAACGGTCCATCGCGTACACCACCGTGATGACCGTTTTGGACAATCTCCATCAGAAGGGCTGGGTGCGTCGCGAGTCCGAAGGCCGCGCCTATCGATATGAGGCGGTCTCCACTCGCGCCGCCTACGCCGCCGCCCTCATGAACGACGCCTGGTCCCAGAGCGACAACCCCGCCGCGGCCCTCGTCGCCTTCTTCGGCATGATGAGCGAGGAACAGCGTCAGGCCCTCCAGGACGCCATCCGCATCGTGCAGGGACCGGAAACCCCCGCGCCGGGACCCGGCGCCGTCCCCGACGACGGCGAGCGATAGCGTCCCCCCATGCCAAATGCCATCAGCGTCCGGCGGGCCCGCACCAGCGATGTCCCGGACGTACGCCGGCTGCTCGACGCGTACGTGCGTGACCGCATCCTGCTCGACAAAGCGATGGTGACGCTTTACGAGAGCATCCAGGAGTTCTGGGTCGCGGAACGGGACGACAACGCCGAGGTGGTCGGCTGCGGTGCCCTGCACGTGATGTGGGAAGACCTCGCGGAAGTGCGGACTCTCGCGGTGAAGCCCGGTCTCAAGGGCGCCGGTGTCGGTCACAAGCTGCTGGAGAAGTTGCTGGACACGGCGCGCTGGCTCGGTGTTCGCCGCGTTTTCTGTCTGACCTTCGAAGTGGACTTCTTCGGCAAGCACGGCTTCGTGGAGATCGGGGAGACGCCGGTCGACACCGATGTGTACGCGGAGCTGCTGCGTTCCTATGACGAGGGCGTTGCGGAGTTCCTGGGTCTCGAACGAGTGAAACCGAACACCTTGGGGAACAGCCGGATGCTTCTGCATCTGTGATCGCCGATCGCCGATCCCGGGGGCGCACGCCGCCACGATCCTTCGAGGTTTATTCCACCGACGCGCCCTTCGCGGGTTCCCTATGTCCGAAACGCGCACGTTTCCGGCCCGGAGCCGGGCTACCGGTCTCCGCCGGGGGTTTGTGTTTTTCCGGCAAAAGCGGTTTGCTTTCCGGCGTACTGCAGTACTGCATATAACAAGGGACGGCGATACGGCGGACGCCGGCGGACCCCCGGCCCTCAAGTTATCGATGAAAGGAAATCCGGTGGCACAGAAGGTTCAGGTCCTTCTTGTCGATGACCTCGACGGCGGCGAGGCAGACGAGACCGTGACGTTCGCACTGGACGGCAAGACCTACGAGATCGATCTCACCACCGCCAACGCGGACAAGCTCCGCTCCCTTCTCGACCCGTACCTGAAGGGCGGCCGTCGTACCGGGGGCCGCGCCTCGGGCGGTCGCGGCAAGGCGCGCGCCGCTTCCGGCGGCAGCCAGGACACCGCGGCGATCCGCGCCTGGGCGAAGGAGAACGGCTGGGACGTCAACGACCGGGGTCGTGTCCCCGCGAAGGTCCGCGAGGCGTACGAGCAGGCCAACGGCTGATCACCCGACCCGCGCCACGGGACGTGCCCGTGGTGGGGCGCCCGCGGTGAGTCGCACACGGTGGCACTGCGTGGCCAGGGTGTGGACCAGGCGGGCGAGATCGGGGGCGCCCCCGGGCCGTCCGAGGGCCGACAGGGCGGGCAGCGAGGATTCGACCTCGCGCCCCGGCTCCGGGGGCCGCAGCCATACGGCGGCCCCCCGCAGGCCGTCGCGGTCCGGGGGACGCGACGGCAGACTGTCCGACCCGCAGCCCGCTGGGTCGTCCGGGCCGTCCGTGACGAATCCGTCCGGATCGGGCGCCGGGGCAGGGGGCGCGACCACGAGACCCCCCGCTCCGACCGCCGTCAGGTCGAGCGCCAGTGATCCCCAGTCGAGCCACTCCAGCAGCCCCGGCAGCTCCTCCGCGCCACCCGTCGCCACGAGGAATAGCATCCGTTCCTCCCGGACGGCCACCGGAAAGCCCGGCACCGGCGAGCAGGCACCTGGCGCCCCGCACGCACTGGACGCCCCGAACGCCCCGGCCCGCCCGAGCCGCTCCAGCGTCGCGTACCCGGCCGCGGCCGGCACGTCGAGGACGTCGAAGCGGACGCCGGTGCGCAGCCGCACCGGCTCACCCTCACCGGGCGCCGTCGGCCACCCGAGCACGCTCTCGTACCACCACCGCGTCCGCTCCCGGCCCGGGCCGCCCCGTCCGTCGGGCCGGCGCGGCGCGGGCACGACGGGAGGCGCGGTGGCCACGGAGGGTGCGGGGGGCACAGGGGATGCAGGGGGCACAGGGGACGCGGGAGACGCCGAAGTGGCGGGAAGCGAGTGCGAGGCGCCGACCATGCCAAGTGCAACAGTCGAAAGAGCGCTCGGGTTACGCTGGGTGGCGAGACGAATGCACAGGGTGCCGAATCGGGGAGGCGTGAGGGGGCGTGCGGGGGTGCGGGGAGGCACAAGGTTGTTCGCCCGTAGCGGAGGGAACCGGTGCGCGCGGCATGGAGTGTCAGTCCCCGCGGGTAAGACATCCCTAGTGGGAGGGGGCGACTTGCAGATCGGGCCGTCTCGCGTTCGCCATCGGCGTACTGGCGAGTGGGGTAAGTGCCTGGCCTGCGGGAACATCGTCTCGCACCATCGGGTTGTGGCAGATGTCGGCGTCAGGGGTCAGGAGGCCATCGACGGTGTCGGCAGTTGGAATGAGCGGTCCCCGCTTGCGGGACTAAGCTGCGGAAGGACAGGGAGGGGAAGTTCCCCTTACTGCCTGACCGCTCTGAGGAGCGATTAACGATGTTCGAGAGGTTCACCGACCGCGCGCGGCGGGTTGTCGTCCTGGCTCAGGAAGAAGCCCGGATGCTCAACCACAACTACATCGGCACCGAGCACATCCTCCTGGGCCTGATCCACGAGGGTGAGGGTGTCGCCGCCAAGGCCCTTGAGAGCCTCGGGATTTCGCTCGAGGCGGTCCGCCAGCAGGTGGAGGAGATCATCGGGCAGGGCCAGCAGGCCCCGTCGGGTCACATTCCCTTCACCCCCCGTGCCAAGAAGGTCCTGGAGCTGTCGCTCCGCGAGGCCCTCCAGCTGGGTCACAACTACATCGGCACGGAGCACATCCTGCTCGGCCTGATCCGCGAGGGCGAGGGCGTCGCCGCCCAGGTCCTGGTGAAGCTGGGCGCAGATCTCAACCGGGTGCGGCAGCAGGTCATCCAGTTGCTCTCCGGCTACCAGGGCAAGGAGACCGCCACCGCCGGCGGCCCTGCCGAGGGCACGCCCTCGACGTCCCTGGTCCTCGACCAGTTCGGCCGGAACCTCACCCAGGCCGCTCGCGAGTCCAAGCTCGACCCGGTGATCGGGCGCGAGAAGGAGATCGAGCGGGTCATGCAGGTGCTGTCCCGCCGTACCAAGAACAACCCGGTGCTGATCGGTGAGCCCGGCGTCGGCAAGACCGCCGTCGTCGAGGGCCTCGCGCAGGCCATCGTCAAGGGCGAGGTGCCCGAGACCCTCAAGGACAAGCACCTCTACACCCTGGACCTCGGCGCCCTGGTCGCCGGCTCCCGCTACCGCGGTGACTTCGAGGAGCGCCTGAAGAAGGTGCTCAAGGAGATCCGCACCCGCGGCGACATCATCCTGTTCATCGACGAGCTGCACACGCTGGTCGGTGCGGGTGCCGCCGAGGGCGCCATCGACGCCGCGAGCATCCTCAAGCCGATGCTGGCCCGCGGTGAGCTGCAGACCATCGGTGCGACCACGCTGGACGAGTACCGCAAGCACCTGGAGAAGGACGCCGCCCTCGAGCGCCGCTTCCAGCCGATCCAGGTCGCGGAGCCGTCGCTGCCGCACACGATCGAGATCCTCAAGGGTCTGCGCGACCGTTACGAGGCCCACCACCGCGTCTCCATCACGGACGAGGCCCTGGTCCAGGCGGCCACCCTCGCCGACCGCTACATCTCGGACCGCTTCCTGCCGGACAAGGCGATCGACCTGATCGACGAGGCCGGTTCCCGGATGCGCATCCGCCGGATGACCGCGCCGCCGGACCTGCGCGAGTTCGACGAGAAGATCGCCGGTGTCCGCCGCGACAAGGAGTCCGCGATCGACTCGCAGGACTTCGAGAAGGCCGCCTCCCTGCGCGACAAGGAGAAGCAGCTCCTGGCCGCCAAGGCCAAGCGGGAGAAGGAGTGGAAGGCCGGCGACATGGACGTCGTCGCCGAGGTCGACGGCGAGCTGATCGCCGAGGTCCTCGCCACGGCGACGGGCATCCCGGTCTTCAAGCTGACGGAGGAGGAGTCGTCCCGCCTGCTGCGCATGGAGGACGAGCTCCACAAGCGGGTCATCGGCCAGGTCGACGCCGTCAAGGCGCTGTCCAAGGCGATCCGCCGTACCCGTGCCGGTCTGAAGGACCCGAAGCGTCCCGGTGGCTCGTTCATCTTCGCCGGTCCGTCCGGTGTCGGTAAGACCGAGCTGTCCAAGGCGCTGGCGGAGTTCCTCTTCGGCGACGAGGACGCGCTGATCTCCCTCGACATGTCGGAGTTCAGCGAGAAGCACACGGTCTCGCGCCTCTTCGGTTCGCCCCCCGGCTACGTGGGCTACGAGGAGGGCGGCCAGCTCACGGAGAAGGTCCGCCGCAAGCCGTTCTCGGTCGTCCTGTTCGACGAGGTCGAGAAGGCCCACCCGGACATCTTCAACTCGCTGCTGCAGATCCTGGAGGACGGTCGCCTGACCGACTCCCAGGGCCGGGTCGTGGACTTCAAGAACACGGTCATCATCATGACGACCAACCTCGGCACCCGGGACATCTCCAAGGGCTTCAACCTCGGCTTCGCCGCCGCGGGCGACACGAAGACCAACTACGAGCGCATGAAGAACAAGGTCCAGGACGAGCTCAAGCAGCACTTCCGGCCCGAGTTCCTCAACCGCGTCGACGACGTGGTCGTCTTCCCGCAGCTCAGCCAGGACGACATCCTGCGGATCGTCGACCTGATGATCCAGAAGGTGGACGAGCGCCTCAAGGACCGGGACATGGGCATCGAGCTCTCCCAGTCCGCCAAGGAGCTGCTGTCCAAGAAGGGCTACGACCCGGTGCTGGGCGCGCGTCCGCTGCGCCGCACGATCCAGCGCGAGGTCGAGGACACGCTGTCGGAGAAGATCCTCTTCGGCGAGCTGCGTCCCGGTCACATCGTGGTGGTGGACACCGAGGGCGAGGGCGACACGGCGACCTTCACCTTCCGGGGTGAGGAGAAGTCGGCCCTCCCCGACGTCCCGCCGATCGAGCAGGCGGCCGGGGGCGGCGCGGGCCCGAACCTGAGCAAGGAGGCGTAGCCCTCCGGGGTGAGCCTGGAAAGGGGGCTGCCCGGGACTCCGGTCCCGGGCAGCCCCCTTTCCCGTCCGCGCGGTCAGATGCGGAGGACCCGGCCCTGGGGGAAGAGTCGGCTGAGCGGGGCGGTGTCCCACTCGCCGGCACCGAGGACCTGGACGACGCGCACGCCGGGAAGGGCCGCCAGCGCGTCCGGGTCGTTCTCCAGGACCGACGCGTCCAGCAGCAGAAACGCCAGCTCCGGCAGCCGGGACAGCTCCGTCCAGTCGGCGGCGGTGACACGGAGGCCGGGCAGGCTCACCTCACGCAGCGTGGACCAGTGGGACAGGCCCCGGAGGCCGGTGTCCACGGTGGCCTCGCGACCGAGGTAGAGCTGGTTCAGGGGCGCCGACAACGGGAGGCAGTCCGTCAGGCGGGCGCCCGGGAGCCGTTGCCTCACGGACAGGTGCTGAAGCCGGGCCAGCTCGTTCAGGCCGGTGAGGTCGGCGTCGCCGACGATCGTGAGGCCTTCCAGGGGCAGTGCGGAGAGCCGCCCGACGCCCCGCACCGGTCCGCAGTCGAACAGGGCCAGGTGCCGCAGGGAGCCGAGGGCCGCCAGCCCGTCGAGGTCGCTCACCTCCGGATTGTCGAGCAGGGACAGCTCCTCGACCGCGTCCGGGTCCCGTACACGCGCCAGGATGTCGTCCAGGGGGTGTGCGCCGCGGAACTGGAGCTTGCGCCACGCCCGCAGGTCCGGGAGCACCGTGCGCTGCGCCGCTGTCGTGCACGTCAGGAACAACTGCACCTGATCCAGGTGGTCCAGCACCTCCAGCCCGTACCCCCGCGCGTCGAACCGCTCCCACGTGCCCACGAGCTGCCGCCGCACCGTCAGAGCCGCGTGCTTCCGGAACCGGCGCAGTACCGCCAGCGCACCGGCCGGTTCCGGACCCGCGAGCAGCGAGGCCGTCACGGTCACCGCGTGCGCCTCCGCGTCCGTGAGCCCCTCGGGACCCGGCAGCAGCTCCAGCACCAGTGGCCCCGCCGCTGCGAGTGCCCGGGCCTCCTCCGTCGTCCCCGGCGGGATCAGCGCCCCGGCCCGCCCCTCCACCTCCGCCCGCACCGCCGGGTCCAGCGCGGTCGCGTGCTCCAGGCACGCCAGCGCCAGCAGGGTGAGCCGCGGCTCGTCCGCCGCCAGCAGCCGTCGCAGCAGTACCGCCCGCTCGCCGGGGCGGGCGTGGGCCACCGCCATGCGGATGACGTCCTCCCACAGGGGGTCGTCCGCACGGCCCGCGAGGACGTCCAGGTGGCCCTCCTCGACCGCGTAGCGGGCGCCCAGGTAGTCCTGGAAGGTGCGGTGGACGAAGTCGAGCGAATCCTCGCCGGGCCGCCGCAGCAGCCCGCTGCGCAGGACCAGCGCCCGCAGGACCGTCACGGCGTCGCCCTGCCCCGCCGCCGAGGCCACCGACGGCAGGGCGCGTTCCACGATGCCCTCGGCCGCCTCCACCGACATCTCCGTGCGCCCGCTCAGCACCAGCGCGTACGCGAGCCGCTGGAGCAGCTCCAGTTGCGCATCCTCGCTCAGTTCCACCGTCTCCATGCCCCGCTCCCGGTCCCGGCGGGCCAGCAGCATCGTGAGGGCGGCGTCGTACAGCTCCTTGCGGCCGGTGGGGAGGTAGCCCCGCCGCTCGCGGTGCAGGGCGCAGATCAGGCCGCACATCAGGGGGTTGGTGGCGAGCCGGGCCAAGTCGCGCTTGGTGCGCAGGGAGTCCAGCAGCCGGGTCTCGAACTCGGCTGCCCCGGCGGCCGCGTGCCAGCGCCTCACGAAGGTCGTCACGTCGTCCTGGCGCATCGGTGTGAGGGTGAGCTCCCGGAAGCCCTCCGCCGCCAGCCAGTCGGCGCGTACGGCGGTGGGGCGGGAGGTGAGCAGCCAGCGGTTGCCGGGGAAGGCGCGGACGAGGGCGAGGAGCCAGTCGCGGGCGTGGTGCCGTTCGGCGGCCGGGATCTCGTCGAGGCCGTCGACGAGGACCAGGCCGCGGCCGGCGCCCAGCACCCGTTCCGCCCAGCCCTCCGGCGGGGTGAGCGGGCAGCCGACGGCGGTGAGGAAGGCCGCGGGGGCGGGCAGCGCGCCCGCGCGGGCCAGCGTGCGCAGCGGGAGCACGTACGGGATCCGGTCGCCGTCCCGCGCGGCGGTCACCGCGAGCCACTGCACCAGGGTCGTCTTGCCGGAGCCGGCGTCGCCGCGCAGCAGCACACGGTCGTGGCTGTGCAGGGCGTCCTCGGCGGAGAGGCGGACGGTGCGTTCCGGCTCCGGAGGCTCCCCGGGGAGGGCGGCGGCGGGCTCCTCCGTGCCGGTCGCCTCCAGGCTCAGGTAGGCGACCTCCAGCGGCCACCGGTCCGGGGCGTCGCGCAGGTCGAGGCCGTAGATGGTGAGGTGGTTGTGGCGGTCGGCGACGTACGACCGGTAGCGGCGTTCGAACGCCGTGTCCCGGGCGTCCGGGCGGGGAACGCGGGTGATCAGCTCGTCGACCTTCGCGATCAGCTCGGCCTGGCCGCGGGTCTGGGCCACCAGCGTGCGCGCGACGAACGTGGAGCGCCGGGTGAAGAACTCCAGGACGTGCAGGCAGGCCCACTCGGTCGCGGAGTCGAGGAAGTGACCCGCGTCGGCGGACAGACCGGCGCCCGCCCCGGCGCCGGACGCCTGACGGCGCAGCCGGGCGGCCAGTTCGCGGTGGCCGAGGCGCACCGCCTGGACGTCGTCCATGTCCAGGTCGCCGAGGGCGAGCAGCCGCGCGGCGAGGGCGTCGGCGACGGCCGTCTCCTCGTCGCGCGGGAAGGGCGCCTCGCCCCGGGAGTCCAGCGAGGCCCCGACCAGGTGCCCGGCGAGCCTGCGCACCTCCGCCGCGCCGAGGCGGCGCCGCTCGCCCCGGAAGGACACCAGGTGGGTCAGCCGGACGGGGCGGTCGACCAGGGCGGCGCCCGGCCCGTCCGTCACGAACAGCTTCCTCACCAGCGGGGCGATCGCGGCGGACGCCAACTTCCCGCCGAGCACAGCCGGTTCCATGCGCCACCCCCGTGGTCGGTCGTCGTCCCCGGGAGCCTATCCGGCGTCCGGACACCGCCGTCCGGACACCGCCGTCCGGACACCGCCGTCACGACAGCCTCACGACAACTGGCCGTCGTAGTCCGGGAGCTTGAAGGTCCGCTCGGCGTGGCCGCCGGACAGGTCGGTGGCGCTGTTGCCGATGTTGGCGATGATCGTGTAGCCCTTCGCCTCGATCTTCGCGCGCTGTTCCGTCTTGTACACGGCGACGTCCTTGAACAGGTCGAGGAACCCGCGGACGTACAGCCCCGACGACTCGTACCCGGCGTGGGCGAGGTTCCACTCCGTGGGCGCCTCGACGATGCCGGGGCGGGCGGTCACGAAGAAGAGGGCGACGCCGTGCTCCTGGGCGTACTCGGCGACGTCCAGGACGGGCCGGTTGGCGGGCTGGGGGTAGCGGAAGCCGAAGTCGGTCTCCAGGGAGGTGTTGTCGATGTCGAGGACGATCGCCTGCTTCTCACCGGGGGCGGAGTCCGCGATCCGCTCCCTGACGTACGGCAGGGCCGCGTCCATCACGGCCCGGCAGTCCCGCTGCCAGGTGTCGTAGTCGACGTCGGCCGCCGCCGCGGAGGCAACGGCGGGAGCGGCCGCGCGGGGCACCTCGGCGGGGGCGGCGACGGACGGCGTGACCGTCGCGGTGAGCGCCGCCGCGACGACGGCTGCCGTGCCCGCGGCGCGCCACCAGGTGCGCCGGGTCGGCCTGGTCTGTCCGGTCTGGTCGGTCATGGGGGGCGGGGTCCTCTCATGCCTGCGCGGATGCCTGACGGCAAGTTGTCGCGTGCATGCTCGCCCCGGCAAGTGGCCGGACGGCAACGATTGGGTTACTGGGCAGTAGGAGCCGGCGGCGGACCGTGCCGCAGGGGGTCGCGACCCCCGGAACGGGAGTAGCCCCGGTCACATTCACGGGCCCCTCGGACGCGGGCGTCGGTGATGTGCCGCACAGGTCGATTGGCCGGTACTAGAAGGAATAGTGGAGCCCGCAAGAACTACGAAAACGGGCATATTGGGACGCCGGATGGGGGGATTCGCGGGGTTCTGACCTGCTTGTGTCCGTAATGACGGCTCTGGCATGAGTCAGGAAGTTTCGGCATCAAGTACTAAATGGGGTCGTAGGTCACACCTTTGTGCGGTTCGGGGTCCCCGGGTTACCAAGGTTGAGCCCGCCCGGTGAGCGCCTGGTGCGTCCCGCCGGTGGGCAGTCCTCTGCACCCGTCCCCATGAGGTTCGAATGTTCCCGCGTGTCACGTCCCGTTCTTCCCGTACGACCATCCGCACCCGCGCCGCGGTGATGGCCGCCGGCCTCGGAGCCTCGGTCGCACTGGGAGCCGGGGTCGCGGCCGCCACCGGCACCACGGCGGCCTCCACCAGCACCACCGCCGCCGCGAGCGCCGTGCAGGCCCAGGCCGCGGCGCAGGCCAAGGCGGCGAAGGCCGAGAGCGCCACCAGGACGGCCGTCACCAAGAAGGCCGCCACCTGGGTCGACCCGGTCAAGAAGTACACGCTGAGCGCCAGCTTCGCCCAGAACGGCGGCATGTGGGCGCACAAGCACAGCGGCCAGGACTTCGCCGTGCCGATCGGCACCGACGTCGTCGCCACCCACGGCGGCACCGTCGTCAAGGCCGGCGGCAACGGCGCCGGTGACGGCCCGGCCTACGGCAACGCGATCGTCATCAAGCACGGCAACGGCACGTACTCCCAGTACGCGCACCTGTCCAAGATCAACGTGAAGATAGGCCAGGTCGTGAAGACCGGCCAGTCGATCGCCAAGTCCGGCAACACCGGCAACTCCAGCGGTCCGCACCTGCACTTCGAGATCCGGACGACCCCGAACTACGGCTCCGCCGTCGACCCGGTCGCCTTCCTGAAGTCCAAGGGTGTGACCGTCTGACCGGCAGGGTCACGCGCCCGCGGCTCCCTGGTGGGCCTGGGTGATCAGATCGGTGGCGACCTCGAGAACGGCAGCACGCTGTTCCTCGGGGTCGCCTTCGAGGTCCCGCAGCACGAACATCCCGGCGTGCAGCGTGAACAGCGCGCTGACGCAGCGGACCTGGTCGACCAGGTCCGCGTCGGGGTCCATGAGGATGTCGCGCAGGCCGAACATCCGGGTCTTGAACAGCTCGCCGATGCGCAGGTCCCGCACCGTCGCCTGGTTCTCCTGCATGAAGCGGAACAGCGGCGCCGCGCCGGCCAGTGCCTGGCTGTAGCGGCGGATGATCTCCTGCTTCGTCTCCAGGGTGTGCGGTTGCTCCCGCCCCCAGTCGACCAGCTCCTCAAGCGGCCGGGAGAGGTCCTCGAAGATGCTGACGAGGATCTCTTCCTTGGTCTTGAAGTGGTAGTAGAGCGCGGCCTTGGTGACGTCCAGACGCTCCGCGATCTCGCGCAGGGAGGTCTTCTCGTACCCCTGCTCCGCGAAGAGGGAGAGTGCCACGTCCTGGATGCGCTGGCGGGTGTCCCCGCGGCGTCGCTGCTGCTTGGTGCCGTTCATCGTGCCGCCCATCCTCCTACGCACCTCCTGCCCCGCGCACTTTCCGAAAAACTTACTTGACGCCCGGCTAGTTACGCGCCTACCTTCCCCAGTGTAGGCAACTTGCCGGTCGGCAAGTAAGTGCAAGTGTCACAGCAGTGGCTGGGGGAGTAGGGGACATGGCGGAGAAGACGGAGGCGGCGACCGGTGACACCGTCGCCGGCAAACAGCCGAGGAGCGTGCGGGTCGTCCTGCTCGCCCTCATGATCGCGATGATGCTCGCGATGCTCGACAACATGATCATCGGCACCGCGATGCCGACGATCGTGGGCGAACTGGGCGGCCTGGAGCACCTCTCCTGGGTCGTCACCGCCTACACGCTGGCCACCGCGGCCGCCACCCCGCTGTGGGGCAAGCTCGGCGACATGTACGGGCGCAAGGGCTCGTTCATGACGTCGATCGTGATCTTCCTGATCGGCTCGGCGCTCAGCGGCATGGCCCAGGACATGGGTCAGCTCATCGGCTTCCGCGCGGTCCAGGGCCTGGGCGCCGGCGGTCTGATGGTCGGCGTCATGGCGATCATCGGCGACCTGATACCGCCCCGTGAGCGCGGCAAGTACCAGGGCATGATCGCGGGCGTCATGGCGCTCGCGATGATTGGCGGTCCGCTGGTCGGCGGCACCATCACCGACAACTGGGGCTGGCGCTGGTCCTTCTACATCAACCTGCCGCTCGGCGCGATCGCGCTGGTCGCCATCAGCGCCGTACTGCACCTGCCGAAGAAGCGCAGCCAGGCCCGGATCGACTACCTGGGCGCCGCGCTGCTGACCGTCGGCATCACCGCCATCGTGCTCGTCACGACCTGGGGCGGCACCGAGTACGCCTGGACCTCCGCGCGGATCATGGAGCTGATCGGCATCGGCGTCGCCGCGCTGGTCGGGTTCGTGTTCTGGCAGACGAAGGCCGCCGAGCCGATCCTGCCGCTGCGCATCTTCCGCAGCCTCAACTTCACGCTGATGTCGGTCATCGGCTTCGTCGTGGGCTTCGTGATGTTCGGCGCCACGCTCTTCCTGCCGCTGTACCAGCAGTCGGTGCAGGGCGCGTCCGCCACCAACTCCGGGCTGCTGCTCCTGCCGATGCTGGGTGCGATGCTCGTCACGTCGATGGTGGCGGGGCGGATCACCACCAGCACCGGCCGCTACAAGGTGTTCCCGGTGGCGGGCGGCGCGCTGATGACGGTCGGCCTGTTCCTGCTGTCGACCATGGACACCGGCACCACCCGCTTCACCTCCGGCCTGTACATGGCCGTGGTCGGCCTCGGCATGGGCTGCCTGATGCAGATCACCATGCTGGTGGCGCAGAACAGCGTGGAGATGAAGGACATGGGTGTCGCGTCCTCGTCCACCACCCTGTTCCGTACGCTCGGCTCCTCCTTCGGCGTGGCGATCATGGGCGCGCTGTTCAACCACCGCGTCCAGGACACGATGGCCGAGCGCGCCCCCGCCTCGGGCGCCAAGGCGACGGAGCAGTCGGCGACGCTGACCGCGGAGGCGCTGAACGCGCTGCCGGCGGCGGTCCGCGACGCCTACCAGCACGCGGTGTCCGCCGGCACCCACGGCGCGTTCCTGCTCGGCTCCGTGGTGGCCGTGGTCGCCCTGGTCGCGGCGGTCTTCGTCAAGGAGGTCCCGCTCAAGGGCGCGGGCCCGAAGGCGTCCGAGGCCCCGTCCGACGGCGGCCCCGACCTCGCGGCGAAGAAGGCACCGGTGCCCGAGACGGTCTGACCCGCCGTCCGTCCCGCACCAGGCCCCCGGGTGGCTCCGTCCGCCCGGGGGCCTCGTCGTGCGCCTCACGGTGCGGTGGGGGCCGGTCACTCACGGGCCCGGTGGCGGACCCGCTGTGCCGGCGCACTCGAACCACACCGTCTTGCCCCGGCCGTCCGCGTGCGGTGTGACGCCCCACCGGTCGGTGACCGCCGCGACGATCACGAGTCCCCGGCCGCCCTCGCCCAGCGCGTCGGCAGCCGCCGGAACGGGCAGGTCGGGGCAGCCGTCGGCGACCTCCACCCGTACGCCGCCCGGCCGGAGCAGGACGCACACGCGGCCCCGGCGGCCGGGCACGTGCCGTACGACGTTGGCGACCAGCTCCGTGAGCGCCAGCTCGGCGGCGTCGGCCACGTCGGACAGGCCCGAGCGGACGAGGTACAGCCGCAGGACGCGGCGCAGATGGCGGGCCGAGTGCGCGCCCAGCGCGAACTCGGCGTGGTACTGGCTCTCGACGTCCGCCGCCTGCGGACCTGTTGCGTGATTCACGCCACAACTCTGCGACGTACTGCGTACGCTCGGCTACGGAGAGAAACGAACGCCGTGAGGCGTTGCCGTCCGCAGTCCCGCAGTTTGGAGTGAGGTGCCGCAGTGGCCAACATCCAGTCCCTCGACCCGACCGCCTCGCCGCTCGACTACTACGGCTGGGAACTGCGCCGCCAGCGCGAGGCCCACGGCCTCAAACAGGGCCAGCTCGGCGACATCATCTTCTGCACCGGTTCGCTGATCGGCCAGATCGAGACCACGAAGAAGGTCCCGACGCGGGACTTCTCCGAGCGGGTCGACGCCGCGCTGGGCACGGACGGCTTGTTCTCGCGGCTGATCGGCCTGGTGCTGCGCAGCCAACTCCCCACGTGGTTCCAGCCGTACGCGGAGATGGAGGCGAAGGCGGCGTACATCTCCACGTACCAGGCGCAGTTGGTGTACGGGTTGTTGCAGACGGAGGAGTACGCGCGGGCGGTGCTCAGCGTCGAGGGCGGCAACGTGGACGAGATGGTCGCCGCCAGGCTGGAACGTCAGCGCATCCTCCAGCGCGATCACCCACCTGCGCTGTGGGTCATCCTGGATGAGGCCGCTCTGCTGCGGGAGATCGGTGGGGCGGACGTCATGCGCGGCCAACTGGTCCACCTGTTGGGCTTCGCGGCCGCCCCCTGGGTCCAGATCCAGATCCTGCCGCTTGCGGTGGGGCAACACGCGGGAATGATGGGTACGTTCAACCTTCTGAGGTTCGACGCCGATCCCGATCTCTTCTACATGGACGGCTACGACCGTGGGCACATGACGGCCGATCCGGACGTGATCAAGGAACGCTCGTTCGGCTACGCTCGGCTGCAAGCCTCAGCCCTCTCCCCCGAGGACTCGGCGAGACTGATCACCCGCGTCATGGAGGAACGCTATGCGGTCCCACACTGCACTGAGCAACGTTGAGTGGCGCAAGTCCAGTTACAGCGGAAGCAACGGCGGCGAATGCGTGGAGTGCACCGTCCGCGGCGGTGCCGCCTGGCGTACCTCTTCGTACAGCGGAAGCAACGGCGGTGACTGCGTCGAGGTTTCCGACGGCTGCCCCACCGGCACCGTCCCCGTGCGGGACAGCAAGAACCCGGGCGGTCCGGTCGTGACCGTCGGGGCCCATGCCTGGCAGTCCTTCGTCGACGCCCTGCGGTAGGGCGGGGTCCGCCTCACAGGAGCCCCGTGACCGTCACGGTGACCCGGGGCGGGGAGCCGGCGGGGGCCAGGGTGTCCAGGCGACGCCCCACCGCGTCGCGGACACCGCGAGCCACCTCCACGGTCCGTGCCTGCCGGAGCGCCACGACGTGGATCTCGACGTGCCAGGGCCCCGCGCCGTCCGGTCGGGTCACCCGGACCCCGGCCGGGTTCCGCGCCGGCCGGGACAGGGTGCCGCGCAGCCGGTCGGTCAGGCCGGGGCGGAGGAAGGCCACGCCCGGCACATCCGTCACGGCGGCGGCGAGTTCCTCGGCGAGCGCGCTGTGCGGGGTCCCCGCGGTGTGCTCGGTCATGGCGTACGGCCTTCCCGGCCGTCGTCGGCCGTCGGGGGGAGCAGGTCGGCGACCCGGACGTGGACGGCCGCGACGCCCACGCCCAGGTCGCGGTCGGCGGCCTGCCCGACCCGCTGCCGCACCCGCGCGGTGAGGTCGGGCAGGGGCACGCCGGACGGGGCGTGGATGTCGAGCCGGACCTCGACCGTGCCGTCCTCGCGGACGTCGAGGAGGCGGCAGGAACCGGCGCGGACGCCCGGGACCGTCTCCGCCGCGGCGCGCAGGGACCGGGCGGCGACCGCTTCCATGATCCACAGGTCCTCGCCGGGTTCGCCCAGCGGCAGCGGGCGGCCGGGGCGCAGTTCGAGGCGGACGACGTCCATGATCCGCCGGGTCAGCGGCTCGGCGTCGTAGGAGCCGGTGTCCGCCGTCTCCGTGCGCAAGCCGCTTGCCGCGGTCTCCAGTTCGTCCAGCTCGCGCACCGCCTGCCGGCAGTGCGGGCAGGTCCGGGCGTGGGCGTCCTCGGTCTGCTCCTCCCAGTCGGCCCACGCCCGGGACAGGAGCCTTCCGCAGGGCAGGAGTTCGTCGTCGCCATCCCCGTGTGCGGAGGCGCCGTACGACGGCTCGGTCGGGTCGGTCATCGCCAGGCCCCCAGTGCTTGTGTCAGACAACGGCGTGCGCGGAAGACCCGGGCGCGGGCGGCCTCCTGGCTGATGCCGACCGCTTCCGCGACGAACTCGTAGGACCGCCCGTCCAGTTCCCGCAGCACCCAGCAGGCGCGCTGCTCGGCCGAGAGCAGGTCCAGGGCCTCGCGCAGTTCCCGTACCGCGTTCCGGCCCTCGGCGATCCGGGCCGGGGAGGTGCTGTGCTCGGCCGCGGCCACGTCGCCGGCCGCCTCCAGCGGGGCCGTGGGCCTGCGGGAACGCAGCACGTTCAGGCAGCGGTTGGTGACGATCCGGTACGTCCAGGTGCCGAAGGAGGAACGTCCCTGGAACTCGGGCAGCCGCCGCCAGGCGCTGAGGAAGGCGTCCTGGACCGCGTCCTCCGCCTCGCTCCGGGTGCCCAGCAGCCGGGTGGCGAGCCGGATGAGCGCCGGCGCGTGCCGTTGCACGAGCACGGCGAACGCGTCCTCGTCGCCCTCCGCGGCGCGGACCGCCAGCAGGGCGTCGTCCGTGTCGGTCGGGGTGTCCGGCCCCGGCGGAGTGCTGCCGGGCGGTGCGCCGTCCGGTGGTGCGCCGTCCGGTGTTGAGCTGTCCGGTGGTGAGCTGTCCGGTGGTGCGCTCGGTCTGCGGGCCCCCGCCACTGGGCGGCTCCTCTCGTCGGGTCTTCCGAAGGCCGGTCTTCTCCAGGTTGGACACCGCGGAGCGGTCCCCGTGACGCGGGACGTCCCAAGCGACGACCGGCGAAATGGTAAGACGGTCGGAAAGTGATCCGTAGCCGGAACGGGCGCGGATTGGTGAAAGAAAAAAATTCATCCGATCGTGGGTGCCACCCATCCGGCGGCGTGTCAGAACCGGATTCCCCACGTGACCGACGAGGAGAAGGAACCCCGCCACCGCCCCGGGCCGGTGCGGCTGCCGCTGGGCGCGCTCAGCGGCGCCCTGGCCGGGTGCGCCGCGCTCGCGGTCGCCGAGGCCGTGGCGGGCGCGGTCCGTCCGCAGGCCGGTCCGGTCGTCGCGGTGGGCGGCGCCGCGATCGACCGCACGCCGGCCGCCGTCAAGGACTGGGCGATCCGGAGTTTCGGCACCGACGACAAACTGGTTCTGCGGCTGGGAATTCTCGCCGTCCTGGCGCTTTTCGCGGTGTTTCTGGGAATCGCCGGACTGTGGTTCCGCCGCACGGCGGCGGCCGGGGTGCTGCTGTTCGGTGTCGTGGGAGCGGTCGCGGCGACCGGGAGGCCCGACTCGGCCGGGGCCACGGACGCGCTGCCCTCGGCGGCCGGGGCGGTCGCCGGAGCCGTACTCCTGTACGTGCTCACGGGCCGCCTCGTCACGGGCCGCCTCGTCGTGGGCCGCCTCCAACCCCGCGCGGAGTCCCAGTCCCCGCGGGCGCTCCCGGCCGACGGGGACTGGGACCGCCGGGGCTTCGTGATCGCGGCGGGCGCTGCGGCCGTGGCCTCGGCGGGAGCCGGACTGCTGGGCCGGTCCCTGGCCGGGGCCGGCGGCCGGGACGCGGTCGCCTCCCGGCGGAACGCCGTGCTGCCCCCGCCCGCGTCCCCCGCCCCCGCCGTGCCGAAGGGCGCGGGACCACGGGTCCCCGGCCTCAGCCCGTTCGTCACGTCCAACGCGGACTTCTACCGCGTCGACACCGCCCTCGTGGTGCCCAAGGTGGACGCGACGGCCTGGACGCTGCGGATCCACGGCAAGGGCGTCGACCGCCCCGTCACGCTCTCCTACGACGACCTCCTGCGCCGCGACCTGGTCGAGCGGGACATCACGTTGACCTGCGTCTCCAACGAGGTCGGCGGCCCCTACGCCGGGAACGCCCGCTGGACCGGCGTACGCCTGGCCGGTCTGCTGGCCGAGTGCGGGGTGCGGCCGCCCTCGAAGGGCGGTCCCGCCGACCAGCTCGTGGCCCGTTCCGTGGACGGCATGACGATCGGCAGCCCGGTCGAGGACGTCATGGACGGCCGCGACGCCCTCCTCGCCCTCGGCATGAACGGCGAACCCCTGCCCTTCGCCCACGGCTTCCCCGTCCGCATGGTGGTGCCAGGCCTGTACGGCTTCGTCTCCGCCTGCAAGTGGATCGAGGACATCGAGCTCACCACGTTCGACTCCTACGACCCCTACTGGGTCGAGCGCGGCTGGGCCCGCAGGGCGCCGGTCAAGACCCAGTCGCGCATCGACACACCGAAGCCGTTCGCCCGGCCCGGCGCGGGCACGGTGATGGTCGCCGGCGTCGCCTGGGCCCAGCACCGCGGCATCGACAAGGTCGAGGTCCGCGTGGACGACGGCCCGTGGCAGGAGGCCCGGCTCGCCGCCGAGGACACGGCCGACACCTGGCGCCAGTGGACCTTCCCCTGGCAGGCCACCCCCGGCGGCCACACCCTCACCGTCCGGGCCACCGACCGCACCGGCGCGGTGCAGACCGGGAAACGCGCCCGCACCGTCCCCGACGGCGCCAGCGGATGGCACTCCGTGGTCGTGACCGTCGAGTGACCCCCCAAGCCCCTTTCCCCACTCAAGTCGAGGCAGCCGAGGCTGCGTCAGCAACAGGAGAGACACCATGAGCACCCGTATCCGCCGTACCGCCGTGACCCTGGCCGCCGCGGCCGTCCTGCCCCTCGCCCTGAGCGCCTGCTCCGACAGCGGCTCCGACTCCAACGAGTCGGACTCCTCGTCGAAGTCGTCGGCGTCGGCCTCCGCCCCGGACGACGGCATGGCCGGCTCCGACGGCGCCACCTCGGCGGACCAGCCCTTCGGCACGGCCTGTTCGGCGGTCCCGAAGAGCGGCGCCGGTTCCTTCGAGGGCATGGCCCAGGACCCCGTCGCCACCGCCGCCTCCAACAACCCGGCCCTGTCCACGCTGGTGTCCGCGGTGAAGAAGGCCGGGCTCGTCGACACCCTCAACAACGCCCAGGACATCACCGTGTTCGCGCCGACCAACGACGCCTTCGCAAAGGTCCCCAAGGCCGACCTGGACAAGATCCTCAACGACAAGGCCCAGCTCACCAAGATCCTCACCTACCACGTCGTGGGCCGGAAGCTCACGCCGCAGGACCTGGAGAAGGGCTCCTTCGACACCCTGGAGAAGTCGAAGGTGACGACCTCGGGTTCCGACGAGTCCTACACCGTCAACGACTCCGCCAAGGTGGTCTGCGGCAACGTCCCGACCGCCAACGCCACCGTCTACATCATCGACAGCGTCCTGACGCCCGCCGGCTGACGCGGCGCGTCGGCGGGGTGTCACACCTGTGGCACCCCGCCGATGCGTTTCCGGTCCCGGTCCCGCGTCACAGAACCGCGCGGGCCGGGTCTCACCAGTGAGAGCACGTCGAGGACGAAGCCGAGAGGAACCCACGATGACGACGCAGACCGCATCCGCTCCCAAGGAGACGACGCAGACCGCGCCCGCCCCCAAGGACCCGTCCGCCCCGCAGATCGGACGGGCGCCCCGCACCACGGCGGTGTCCGGCGGCACGGCCGGGGCCGACCAGCCCGCGGCCGACCGGGGCCGCACCTCGATCGCCGACGTCGTCGTCGTGAAGGTGGCGGGCATCGCGGCCCGCGAGATCCCGGGCGTGCACGACATGGGCGGCGGCCTCTCCCGCACCCTCGGCGCCGTGCGCGACCGCGTGCCCGGCGGCCGCGCCAACGTCGGACGAGGCGTCAAGGTCGAGGTCGGCGAACGGCAGGCGGCCGTCGACCTGGACCTGGTCGTCGAGTACGGCGTCTCCGTCATGGACGTGGCCCGGGACGTCCGGGAGAACGTGGTCGACGCGGTGGAGCGGATCACCGGCCTGGAGGTCGTCGAGGTCAACATCACCGTCAACGACGTCCACCTGCCCGACGAGGACGAGTCCGAGAGCACCGGGGCCCGCGTGGAGTGACGCCGCCCGGGCACGGAGCACACGGCGGGTCGTACGCGGTGAGAGGTCGTACGCGGTGAGAGGCGGAGGGACATGAGCACACCAGTGGTGGGAATGGCCGCGGGCATGACGCTGGCGTTCGCGGGCTACTTCGGCGGATTCGGCGCCTTCCTGCTCGTGGCCGCACTCGGCGGCCTCGGCTGGGCGCTGGGCCGGTGGGTCGAGGACGGCGGTGGCGTCCAGGACGTGCGGGACGCCTTCGGCCGGAGCCGGCGATGACGGCCCCGGCCGGGCGGGGCACCACCACCGTCTCCGAACGGGCCGTGCGCCGGATCGCCGAGCGGGCGGTCACCGAGGCGCTCCCCGGGGGGAACGCCTCCCGGGCGACCGGGGCCGCGGCCTCCGTGCGCGGCGGGCGGGCGGAACTGTCCCTCGGGGCGGTTCTGCCCTACCCGCCGCCCCTCGCCGACACCGTGCGGGACGTCCAGCGCCATGTCGCCGCCCGCACGGGGCAGTTGACCGGTCTGGACGTGGCGTCCACGCGGGTCACGGTCACCTCGCTGGCCGTGCCCCGGGTACCGGTGCCCCCCGCTCCGGAGGGCGACGCGGGCCGTACGCCCCGCCGCTGGTGGTCCGAGCGCCGGGTGCCGGTCGCGGTGCTCACCGCGGTGGGTGCCGCGGCCTGCGGCGCGCTCGCCTTCGACATGGTCCAGGTGCACGCCGCTCACCGGACGGCCGCGGCGTGGCGGGCCGGGACCGTGGACTGGCTCTCCGGTCACGGACCGGGAGACCCGGCCGTGGTCGCCGCCGGCGTGCTGACCGCCCTGCTCGGCGTCTGGCTGATCCTCCTCGCGGTGACCCCGGGCCGGCGCCACCAGTCCACGGTCCGGGCCCCGGCGGCCCGCGTGGACGCTGCCGTGGACCGTTCCGTGGTGCGGTCCCTGGTCCGTGACGCGGTGGCGGACGTGGCGGGGACCGGAGCGGTGCGCGTACGCGTGCGCAGGCGTCGCGTCGGCGTCCGGGCCGGCCTCCGCTTCGGCGACCGGGCGCGGACGCGGGACGCCGTCGGCTCCGCCGCGGGCGCCGCCCTCGCCGCCTGCGAACTGCGCCGCGTCCCCCGGCTGCGGGTCACCGTCGTCCCGGAGCCGGTCTGGCGCCCGCCCCTGGACCCGGGGCGGGAGGCGCCCTCCGGTCCCACGCCGGACCGGCCCGTGCCGGTGCCCGCCCGCACCCCGGCGGGTGGCAGGTGAGGCGCCGCGCTCGTACCGCCGTCAACCGGACCGTCCTCGCCGTCGCCGGGCTCCCGCCGCTCCTGGCGGGCGCGTGGCTCGCCCTGACGGGCGGTCCCCTCCGGGAGCGGCTGCCGTCGTGGTGGCCGACCGCGGGCACGGGCGCCGTCCTGCTGGACCGCGCCCGTCTGGCACAGCTCCGGACCGAGGGCTGGTGGACCCCCACCGTCCTGGCCGTGGCCCTCGCCCTGACCGTGTTCCTCGCGTACTGGTCCCTCGCACAGCTCCGCTCGGGTCCGACCCGGGACCTGGCCCTGCCCGCGCCCGGCTCCGCGGTGCGCCCCCAGGCCCTGGCGGAGGCCCTGACCGCCCGCGCCGCCGCCGTGTCCGGGGTCGCCCGCGCCCGTGCCCGCGTACTGCCCGGCCGCCGACAGCGCCTGGACGTCGGTCTCCGGGTCTGGCTGCACCCGGGCACGCCCCCGGACTCCGTCCTGCCCGCGCTCCACGCCGTGGTCGCCGAGGCCGAGCGCGCGAGCGCGCCGTACACCGCGGCCACCCGGATCCGGCTGAGCGCGTCCGCGCACGGGAGGCTCCGCGTGCGCTGAACCGTGAGCGGGGCGCCCGCACCGGACCGGCAGGCCACCGCGCCCGCCTGCCCCGTGGGCCCCCGGAGCCGACGGCGGCGTCGGCGGACAGCCGGTGTGGTTTCCCGCCGGGTCAGCGCGGGCCGAGGGCGGCCCGGACCCGGTGGAGGCCCTCCGTCCTCCAGTGGGCCCGGTCCGGCATCCGGTCGTCGCGGCGCCGGCGCCAGGCGGGGAGCCTGCACCGGACCGGTCGGCCGCCGCGTCCGCCCCGGACCCGGTGGAGGCCCTCCGTCCTCCCGGTCGGCCGCCGCGTCCGCTTGGGGCCCTCGCGGCGCCTGCCCCTCAACGACTGCCCCGTGGCCCCCGCCCCGTGGCGTCCGGTGCCGACGGCGGGGTGGGCGGACAGCCGGTGTGGTTTTCCGCCGGGTCAGCGCGGGCCGAGGGCGGCCCGGACCCGGTGGAGGCCCTCCGTCCTCGCGGCGCCAGCGCCAGGCGGAGAACAGCGCCCAGTTCAGGGCCCGGCACCGGCGGACCAGGTCCGGGTCGGCCCCCGCGTAGTGCTGTGCCACCTCCTCGGGGGCGTGGGCGAGGTCGAACTCGACCGGTCCCCGGCAGCAGGTGGCGAGATCCACGAAGAGCGGTCCCCTCCTCGTGTTGAGGAGGTTGCCCGGATGCGGCTCGCCGTGCAGCAACTGCTCGCCGCTCAGGCCGGTGCCGAGCGAGGCGCCCAGGCCGCGGAGGGTGTCGCGGAGGAACTCCCGGTCGGCGTCGGGCAGATCCGGGGAGCGCCGACGGTCACTCACCTCGCGCAGCGCCGCGGCCACCCGGTCGGTCACGTGCGGCGCGGACAGCTCGGTCCTGCGCAGGGCGGCGTGGTGGCGCCGGAACGCGTCCGCGTAGGCGGCCGGCGCGACCGGCGAGGCCAGCGGCTCGTAGTAGGTCCACAGGGAGACGGCGAAGGCGTCGCGCGTACGAACCCGCGGGACGACCCGGGGATCGAGCTCCGCCACCGGGGCGCCGGCCTCGGAGAGCCGGCGGGCGACCTCCACCTCGAACTCGGCGTCGGCCCGCTGACCCACGGGCGCCACCCGGGCCAGCACGTCGCACGGCAGCAGGCGCAGCGCGACCCGGTCCGAGTCGTGGACGACACTCACGGCGTCGGCCTCCAGGCCCAGCTCCGCCGCGGTCGCCCGGCCTGCCTCGATGGCACGCCGGAGGTGTGCGGGCTCCATGTCGTCGTCCCCTCGCATGGCCGGTGCGTCGCTCCGGACCCGGTGGCGAGCATCCCACGGCGGGACCCGTGCGGGCCCCCGGTTTTCGGGCCTCAGCCCGGTGGTCCGGCCCCGGTGCCGGACGTCAGCGCTTCGAGGACGCCTCCCGGGACGGCGACGCCCCGCCGCCCGAGCGGTCCGGCAGCATCGGATAGCTCCCGGTGTTCGTGGGCGCGTGTTCCGGGAGCCACAGGACGGCGACCGCGCCCTCGGCCGGTATGTGGGCGGGCGCCCCGGCCGGGCGTACGTTGCGGAAGGTGAGGCGGGCGCCCAGCACCCGGGCCTGACCGGCCGCGATGGTCAGGCCGAGGCCGTGACCGTGACCCGCCCGGTCGGAGCTGCCGGTGCGGAACCGGCTCGGGCCCTCGGCCAGCAGGTCCTCGGGGAAGCCCGGCCCGTGGTCGCGGACCCGTATCACCCGGCCCTCGACGCTGACCTCGACGGGCGCACGGCCGTGCCGGGCGGCGTTGGCGAGCAGATTGAACAGCACGCGCTCCAGCCGGCGCGGGTCGGTGGTGACCTCCGACTCGTGGATCACCCGCACCCCGACGGCCGGGTCCTTGGCGGCGACCCGCCGGGAGACGAAGTCGCCGAGCATGATGTCCTGCAGCTCGGCCCGCTCCGAGGCGCCGTCGAGCCGGGCCACCTCCAGGACGTCCTCGACGAGTGTGCGCATCGCCTTCGCCCGGTCGAGGACCAGCTCGGTCGGCCGGCCCGGCGGCAGCAGCTCGGCGGCCGTCAGGAGGCCGGTCACCGGGGTGCGCAGCTCGTGCGCGATGTCCGCGGTGACCCGGCGCTCGGCCTCGATCCGCTGCTGCAGGGCGTCCGCCATCGCGTCCACGGCGCGCGCGACGTCGTCCGTCTCGTCCCGCACGACACCGCCGATGGCGTCCCGCACCCGGACGTCCGCCTCCCCGCCCGCGACCCGGTTCGCGGCGGCGGCGGCCTTGCGCAGCCGCCGCGAGAGCTGACCGCCGATGAGCACCCCGAGCGCGCTGCCGCCCAGCACCACCGCGATCGAGCCGATCACCAGGGCCTGGTCCAGGTCCTTGAGGATGTCGGCGCTGCGGTCGGTGAAACCGGAGTGCAGCGACATCACGTGCCCGTCCTTGAGCGGCACGGCCGCCCAGATGTGGGTCACGCCGTTCGGCTGCTCCGAGACGAACGTGGCCCGGCGCCCCGCCTCGACCTTGCGGCGCAGCTCCGGCGGCAGTTCGGGGTCGTCGATCTGGGCGTTGGGGAAGTTCTGCCGACCGGACAGCTCGTAGTTGCGCTGGGCGATCAGGACCCGGTCGTCGGCGAGGTCACGGGCGTTGTCGAGCATCGAGACCCGGGCGGCGTTGTGCACGACCAGGCTCAGCGCGACCGCCACCAGCGCGCCGACCAGCGCGATGGCCGCGCTCAGCTTCCAGCGCAGCCCGGTGCGGATGCCGCGGGCACCCAGCAGTCGGGCACCCAGCAGGCGGGCCCCGGGCAGGCGGGCGCCGAGAGTCCGCGCGCCGCGCGTCCGGGCGGCGGGACCGTGTGTGCCGACGCCGTCCGCGCCGATGCGCCCCGCGTGCAGGACGTGCGCACGCCCGCCCGGCCTCGTGGGCTCGTCCGGCTGCCCCGAGGGCGAGGCGGTCCGGTGTCGGAAGAACCCCCGCATATCCCTGTGCCCCCGCTCAGGCCTTCAACTTGTAGCCGAAGCCGCGGACCGTCTCGATCCGGTCCTGGCCGATCTTGGTGCGCAGCCGCTGCACATGGACGTCGACGACCCGGGTGTCACCGCCCCAGCCGTAGTCCCACACGCGCTCCAGCAGCTTGTCGCGCGAGAGCACGGTGCCCGGCGCCGAGGAGAACTCCAGCAGCAGCCGCATCTCGGTCGGGGTGAGCGCCACCGGCCGCCCGGCCCGGCGCACCTCCATCCCGTCGGTGTCCACCTCCAGGTCGCCGAAGGTGAGCACGCCCCCGGTCTCCGCGGCGCCGGCCGCATCCCCCCGGCCGCCGCCCCCGGCGTGCCCGAAGCGGCGCAGCACCGCCCGGATGCGGGCGACCAGCACCGCGCCGTCGAACGGTTTGGTCACGTAGTCGTCGGCGCCCGCCTCCAGGCCGAGCACCACGTCGATGGAGTCGGCCCGCGCCGACAGCATGATCACCGGCACCGTGGACTCGTCCCGGATGCGGCGGCACAGGCTGACGCCGTCGAGGCCGGGGAGCATGACGTCGAGGAGGGCGATGTCGGGGCGGTCGGCCCGGAAGGACTCCAGGCCCGAGAGCCCGTCGGGCATCGCGGTGACCGCGAAGCCGTCCCGCTCCAGGGCGAGCTGGGTGGCCTCGCGGATGACGTCGTCGTCCTCGACGAACAGGACGTGGGTCTGGTCTGCCATCCCGGTGCTCTCAGTCCTCAGGGTGTGGTCGGGTCGAACGGGGTGCCGGGACCGGCCGTGCACCTCTTTCGCGCTGTCACTCGGTCGTCTTTCGCGCTCTCACTGGGTCATCGGTGCGAGCGGCCCCACCGGTTCACGGCGGCCGGCGCGACGGCCGGGTCAGCCGTCCGGCTCGGGTGCCGGGGTGGGCGCGTTCCCGGCGGCCTTGCTGTAGTCGTTGTGCGTGCGGTACTCCTCGGTGAACCGGTTCGACGACCAGCGGTACGTGGTCACGTTCTCGCCGGACGGGCTCGAGACCGGGTCCCCCTTGTCGTACACCTGCTTGGTCACCACCAGGTCCCCGCGGTCGATCTCCGCGTAGACCGGGGGCGCCTCCGCCTTGAACACATTCTGGTACCCGCCGTCCTTCTCGCGGTACACGTAACTGCCCACGCCCACCGCGTCACCGCACGTCAGCACGTTGACGACGACGTCGTCCGCCGAGCCGCCGGTCAGCCTGCCGTAGGACACGTCGAGGGGGTACTCGTCGGCGACACACGGCTTCAGGCCCCGCTTGACCTCGGGGGACACCTTGGGGTCGGCCTTGACGAGCCGCACCGCGTCCACGCGGTCGGGGACCTTCGAGGGAGAGTTCTTCGCCGCGGGCTCGGGGGAGGAGGCGGGACCGCCCACCGCGTCCGCGTGGGCCGGGCCCTCGTCGCGGGCGCCGGTGCCGCCGGTCCCGCAGCCGGACAGGGAAACGCCGAGGGCGACGAACACGGCCACCGCCGTACTCGCCGCCTGCGTGGTTCTCCGGGCCTCCCCGGGAGTCCGACCGTCGGTCAGGCCGCGCAACGCTCCCGCTCCTCACGCTCCAGCGCCCGTGCGTCCAGATCGCGGGCGACCAGCTCCTCGCGGAGCCGGGCGAGCGCCCGGTGCAGCGTGCTCTTGACCGTTCCCGCCGACATGCCGAGCGCGGCGGCGGTCTCCTCCGTCGACATCTGCTCCCAGTGTCGCAGCACCACGACGCTGCGCTGCTTCGGGGCGAGCACCTTCAGGACGTCCATCAGCAGGGCGCGGTCCGCGTGCTGCTCGGTGGCGTCGTCCATGGGGGACTCCGGGAGCTGCTCGGTCGGCACCTCCTCGAGCTTGCGCGCCCGCCACCACTCGGTCCGGGTGTTGATCATCACCCGGCGCAGGTAGGCGTCGGCGAGCCGCTTGTCCTCGATGGTCTCCCAGCGCCCGTACGTCCGCGCCAGCGCGGTCTGCAGCAGGTCCTGGGCGTCGACGGGGTCGGGGACCAGGCGCCGGGCACTGCGCAGCAGCGCGTCCTGCCGGGTGCGGACGTACTCCTCGAACTCGAGCACCTCGCCCATGTCAACCGCCTTCCGATCCCCGTATGCCGACGGTGGTCATCCGCCGGCCCACTGATTGTGGTCCCTGGTCGTCCGTGCCCCCTGGGCACGCAAACGAAGGTAGGGAAGCGTTGTCACGGCGCTGTGCGAAGCAGCCTGCGGCAAACCCTCGGCTGTCCGTCGGTTGTGTAACGGAAGTAGGAACCGGGTAAGACGGCAGCCCACTTGATGGCGACATCGGGTGATTTGCCCACCGATGGAGCCGTCACCGGGACGGCGGCCAGGCTGTCACGGAGGTGTCCGCCGCCCCGGAGCCACCGGTGGGTCAGCCCAGCGGCAGCCGGTACAGCCCGTCCGCCAGCGGTTCCACCAGGCCGTCGGCGACCAGGCCGTCCAGGGCGCGGGCGCGCTGGACCGGCTCCTGCCACACCTGGTCGAGGGCGGCCTGCGGCACGGGCCCGGGCGCCTCCCGCAGCACCGCGAGCAGCCGCCCGCGCACCTGCCGGTCGGTACCCGCGTACGTCTGCCCGCGCCGCGGCGGCCCGTCGTGCGCGGGCTTGCCCGCCAGCCGCCAGGCGCACTGGGCGGCGATCGGACAGCGGTGGCACGACTCGTTCTTCGCCGTGCAGACCAGGGCGCCCAGCTCCATCGAGGCGGCGGCCCAGCGGGCGGCGCTCGCCTCCTCCTCGGGCAGCAGCGCCCGGGCGAGCCTCCGCTCGGCGGCGGTGGTGGCGTTCGGCGGGTACTGCACGCCGGTGACCGCGCGGGCGAAGACCCGGCGGACGTTGGTGTCCAGTACGGGGTGCCGCTGGCCGTAGGCGAAGGAGGCGACCGCGGCGGCCGTGTACTCGCCGATGCCGGGCAGCGCCAGCAACTGGGCGTGGTCGGACGGTACGTCGCCGCCGTGCCGTTCCGTTATGGCCGCGGCGGCGCCGTGCAGCCGCAGGGCGCGGCGCGGGTAGCCGAGCCGGCCCCAGGCGCGGACGGCCTCGCCGGGGGCCTCCTTGGCGAGGTCGGCGGGGCGCGGCCAGCGGGCCAGCCACTGCTCGTACACCGGCTGGACGCGGCTGACCGGCGTCTGCTGGAGCATGAACTCGCTGACCATCACGCCCCAGGCGCCGGCCTCGGGGCGCCGCCACGGCAGGTCGCGGGCGTGCTCGTCGAACCAGTCGATGACGGGGGCGTGCAGCGGCACACCGGACGCGGCGGGGTCGGAGGGTCCGCCTGGCGAGGGCTTCGTGGGCGCAGTCATGACCCTCCGATCCTGCCACGGGAGGGCCGCCGCGCGGGAACACCGCCACCAGGTGGCGGCCCAGGGGCCGGTCTGCCGGAATGATGATCCGTAAAAGTTGCGAACCCGAACGGCGGGTGGGACAAGGGAACGCGCCGATCTCTCGTACAGTTTGCGCCGTGGGATCACTGCGCAATCCGGTCGGGCCGCTTCCCTCCTCCATCTACTGGCGACGGAGGGCCGTACTGCTGTCTCTTTTCGCCCTGTTGGCGCTATTGATCACCTGGATCGTGGTCTCCGGCGGCGGGGACGGCGGCAGCGGCGGCAAGAGCGGGGCCGACGGCAAGAACCCGGCACCGTCCATCACCCCGGGCCCCTCGGGTTCCGGGCCGGCGATCAGCCAGGCCCCGGGCGGGCGCGACGAGTCCGGGGACGGTGACTCCAACGGCTCGGGTTCCGGGGCGGGTTCGGGCGGCGCCGGGTCGGGCGCCGGGTCGTCCGGTTCCGGCGGCGGGCAGTCCGGCGGCGACGGATCGGACGGGTCGTCCGGCGGTGCGGGCGGCGGCGCGGTGACGGGCGTCGGCGCGGGCGACACCCTGCCCGCCGGGTCGTCCCTGCCCAACTGCACTCCGGGAGCGGTGAAGTTGAGCCTGCGCAGTGTCCGCAACAGCTACGCGCCCGGCCAGACCCCCGCCTTCGAACTGACCGCGCGGAACACCTCCGGCAGCGACTGCAAGGTCGATCTCGGCCCGGAGCACGCGGTCTTCACGATCACCCCGGCCGACGCCGACGACGCCTACTGGGCCTCGGACGACTGCG
Organism: Streptomyces sp. NRRL F-5650; assembly: GCF_000721365.1. Classification (NCBI taxonomy): domain Bacteria; kingdom Bacillati; phylum Actinomycetota; class Actinomycetes; order Kitasatosporales; family Streptomycetaceae; genus Streptomyces; species Streptomyces sp. NRRL F-5650. Next base: position 49,514 of record NZ_JOGV01000065.1, read on the forward strand.
TCAAGGGCGGGGGCAGCCTGCCCTACCGGGTGGCCGCGGGCAGCGGCATCACCTACACCGTGAAGTGGGACCGCAAGCCGAGCACCCCCGAGTGCGGCACGCCCCCGGCGGGTTCGGCCAAGGCGGGCACCTACCTGGTGGAGGCCAAGGCGGCCGGGTTCGAGAAGGTGCAGACGTCCTTCGTCCTCACCAGCGACTGACCGCGGCCGGCCGGGAGTTCAGACGTAACGCTCCAGGATCGACGACTCCGCCAGCCGCGACAGTCCCTCGCGCACGCTGCGGGCCCGCGCCTCGCCGACGCCGTCGACCGTCTGGAGGTCGTCGACGGAGGCGGCGAGGAGCTTCTGCAGCCCGCCGAAGTGCTCCACCAGCCGGTCGATGATCGCGCCCGGCAGCCGCGGCACCTTGGCCAGCAGCCGGAACCCGCGCGGCGACACCGCCGAGTCCAGTGTCTCGGGCGACCCGGTGTACCCCAAGGCCCGCGCCACCGTGGACAGTTCCAGCAGCTCGGCATGGCTGAGCTTGTCCAGCTCGGCGAGCGCCTCGTCGACCGTCCGCGACCGCTTCGCGGTCGGCTCGGGCACGTAGTCGCGCACGACCAGCTCGCGCTCCGGCTCCACCCCGGCGATCAACTCGTCCAACTGCAGGGCGAGCAGCCGCCCGTCGGTCCCCAGCTCCACCACGTACTCGGCGATCTCGGTGGCGATCCGGCGCACCATCTCCAGCCGCTGCGCGACCGCCGAGACGTCCCGCACCGTCACCAGGTCCTCGATCTCCAGCGCCGACAGCGTGCCCGCGACCTCGTCGAGGCGCAGCTTGTAGCGCTCCAGGGTCGCCAGTGCCTGATTGGCCCGCGACAGGATCGCGGCGGAGTCCTCCAGCACCCTGCGCTGCCCGTCCACGTACAGGGCGATCAGCCGCATCGACTGCGACACCGACACAACGGGGAACCCGACCTGCTTGCTGACCCGGTCGGCAGTCCGGTGCCGGGTACCGGTCTCCTCGGTCGGAATGGTCGGGTCCGGAAGGAGCTGCACCCCAGCCCGCAGGATCTTCGACAGGTCCGAGGAGAGCACGATGCCGCCGTCGAGCTTGCACAGCTCCCGCAGCCGGGTCGCGGTGAACTCGACGTCCAGCACGAAACCGCCCGTGCACATCTGCTCGACGGTCTTGTCGGAACCCAGCACGATCAGACCGCCGGTGTTGCCGCGCAGGACCCGCTCCAGGCCGTCGCGCAGGGACGTGCCGGGCGCCACGGCGCTCAGTGAGGCGCGCATCAGGCCATCGGCACCGGCACTCCCACCGGACTTTCCGGGAGCTGCTGCCCGGTCGTTGGCTGCCACTGCACTCCTCCGGTCGCAGGTTCTTCTGGCGCTCCCGTGTCGCACATTCGGCCGTACGGACGGGCGAGACCAGGGCAAAGTCTACCGGCGGTCCCCCTCCTCCCGTGGGGCCTCTCGGCGACGCGAGCGCGGAAGCACCCGCAGGGCGTCCCCGATGTCCGCGACTTCCAGCACCTTCATGCCGTCGGGCACCCTGCCCGGATCGGCCGGTACCAGCGCGTGCGTGAAGCCCAGCCGGTGCGCCTCGGAAAGCCTGCGCTGCACGCCCGTGACCCGTCTCACCTCCCCGGCGAGACCGACCTCCCCGATCGCGACGAGGTTCTTGGGCAGTGGAGTGTCACTGGCCGCGCTCGCCAGCGCCAGCGCCACGGCGAGGTCGGCGGCGGGCTCGGAGAGCTTCACTCCTCCCACCGTCGCGCTGTAGATGTCCCGCTTGCCCAGTGCGCTGATGCGCCCGCGCTGCTCCAGCACGGCCAGCATCATCGACACCCGCGAGGTCTCCAACCCGGAGGTCGTACGCCGCGGCGACGGGATCTGCGAGTCGACGGTCAGCGCCTGCACCTCGGCGACCAGCGGCCGGCGCCCCTCCAGGGTGACGGTCAGACAGGTGCCGGGCACCGGCTCGGCCCGCCGCGTGAGGAACAGCCCGCTGGGATCGGCGAGCCCCGTGATCCCCTCGTCGTGCAGCTCGAAGCAGCCGACCTCGTCGGTCGTCCCGTACCGGTTCTTCACTCCCCGCACCAGCCGCAGCCGGGCATGCCGGTCGCCCTCGAAATGCAGCACGACGTCCACGAGGTGCTCCAGCAGCCGCGGCCCCGCGATGGCCCCGTCCTTGGTGACGTGCCCCACCAGCAGCGTGGACATGCCGCGCTCCTTGGAGGCGCGGATCAGCGCACCGGCCACCTCCCGCACCTGCGCCATGCCGCCCGGGGCGCCGTCGATCTCGGGCGAGGCGACGGTCTGCACGGAGTCCAGGATCAGCAGCGAGGGCTTCACGGCGTCCAGGTGCCCGAGCACCGCGGCGAGGTCGGTCTCGGCGGCGAGGTACAGGTGATCGTCGATGGCGTGGATCCGGTCGGCCCGCAGCCGCACCTGGCTTGCCGACTCCTCACCGGTGACGTACAGCGTCCGGTGCTCGTCGCTCGCGGACTTGGCCGCCACGTCCAGCAGCAGCGTGGACTTCCCGACGCCCGGCTCGCCCGCGACGAGCACCACGGCACCGGGCACCAGGCCGCCGCCGAGCACGCGGTCCAGCTCGGGCACGCCGGTGGAGCGGGCGGTCGCCTGACGGCCGTCGACCTGGCCGATCGGCACCGCGGAGGTGGTCACGCGCCCCGGCGTGGTCGTACGCACGGCGGGCGCGCCGTACTCCTCGACCGTGCCCCATGCCTGGCATTCGGGGCAGCGGCCGAGCCACTTGGCCGTCTGCCAGCCGCACTCGGTGCAGCGGTAGGACGGCCGTTCCTTGGCGGACTTCGTACGGGCAGCCATGCACGAACGGTAACCGCCCCCACTGACAGCGGACCCGGGGGTGGGGGTGGGCCACGTGGTCCGGCGTTCGGGGTTGCCCGGGGTGGGTGCGGGGCGGGGTCGCGGGCCTGGCGCTGGCGGGGTGCCGCTGCGCCCACCCGTGCCGCCCCAGCGGCACGACTGCCCGCAGCTACGCGGCCGGTAGCCGCGTACGGCGAGGAGGGGTCGTGTCGGGGGGTGTCCGCCCGCAGCGGTTGGCGCGTCCGCGCCGGGAAAGATCTGTGGCCGACCGATTCCGCGCCGTTCCGAGGACGGACCCCCCCCGGCGCGGCCCCGACCCACAACACGCACAGGCGCCGCAGGTACCGCGCACCCCCACCCACCCCGCAGACGCCGCAGGCACTCCGCACCCGTGGCACACACCCCGAACGGACGACGACAACCCCGTCCCGGCCACGGAAGGGCGGGTTCCTGTCCCCTTATGAGGGATCGTTTCACCCGTACGGATTAAAAGTGCCCAACGCGCCAGTTCGCGCCACCCATAGCCCCCTACGGTCGCCGAGTGATGAGGAGCAGTCCGGAAACCACGACCCGCACGACCGGCGCACACCGGGCGCACCGGGAAGCGCGTGACCGCGCCGCGGCGAGGGCGCTGGCACAGCCCCCGGCGCAGCGTCCGCCCGCGCGGTACGCCGCGTACGACGCGTATCTGGACGGCCTGTTCACGTACTGCCTCTCCGTGCTCTGCGACCACGACGCCGCGACCACCGCCCTGGGCGACGTCCTCGCGCTCGCCGAACGCCGCGGCCACCGTGCCCCCGCGTCCCCGGCCGACCGCAGGGCCTGGCTGTACGCGCTTGCCCGCTGGGCCTGCCTGCGCCACCTGGCCGAGGCCAAGCAGAAACGTCCGAGCAGCCACGCGGCAGGCCGCCCCACCACCTCGCCCAACCCCACCACCTCGCCCAACCCCACCACCCCAGCCAACCCCACCACCGCAGCCACCCCCGCCAACGACGACACCCACCAGCGCCACCGCAGCCAACTCGCCCTCCTCGCCTGGCCGGAGGCCGCCGGCACCACCCCCGAGCAGCGCGAGGCGCTCGAACTCGCCGTGCGCCACCACCTCGCCCCGCACGAGGTGGCCGCCGTCCTCGGCATGGACCTCGCCGCCGCCCGTGAACTGCTCGCCTCCGCCGCCTGCGAGGTGGAACGCACCCGCGCCGCCCTCGCCGTCGTCGAGACCGGCACCTGCGCCGGTGTCGCCCGCCTCACCGGCGACAACCGCTACGTCCTCAGCAGCGCCCTGCGCCGCGAACTGGTCCGGCACGTGGACGACTGCCCCCGCTGCCGTCGTACCGCCGAGCGCGCGATCCCCGGCCGCTGGCCCGGCACCAGCGTCACCCCGGCCGAGCTGCCCGTCCTGGAGGCCCCCCGCGCGGTCCTGCACAAAGCCCCGCCCCACACCCCGCGCGCGCGGGGCAACGCCCCCCGTTTCGACCGGCGCGGCTTCCCGATGGACCCCAAGGACCGCGCCGCCCGGCGGGACCGCATGCGCGCGCGTGCCGTCACCACCACCGTCGTCGCCACCGTCGTGGCGGCCCCGGTGCTGGCCCTGTGGGCGGCCCACCGGGGCACCCCCGTCGTCGAGGGGGAGGAGGGCCGCCCGGCCAGCGCCAGCGAGGCACAGGATCCGGACGGCCCGGCCCGCGAGCCGGCGGGCGGCGGCTACGAGAACGCGGGCAACGCGAGTACCACCCCGGGCCCGGGCTTCGGCGGGAACGGCGGGGCCGACGTCTCCGTGGAGGTCGTCGGCGTCCCCGGTACCGGCGAGAAGGGCACCGGCCACCTCGGGGTGACGGCCGGCCACCGGGGCGGGACCACGCTGGTCACCCTGACCGCGACCGGCGACGTCGCGGTGCGCTGGTCCGTGTCCGCCGGTGCCGACTGGCTCTACCTGAGCCAGTCCTCGGGCACCCTGCGCCCCGGCGAGTCCGTGACGGTCCGGGTGTACGTCGACCACCTGCGCGAGCCGTCCGGCCACTGGAGCGCACGGGTGGCCGTGTCGCCCGGCCACGCCGTCGTCACCATCCAGGGCTACGGCCGCGCACCCACCCCGTCCCGCCCGGACCCGCGTCCCAGCACCCCCGACGGCGCCACGCGTCCGTCCCTCCCGGGTCACACCCCGGGCCCGGGCCCGTCCACCCCGCATCCGGGCGACCCGGACCCGACGCCCACCGACGACCCGCCGCCGACCTCGCCCGGCCCGGACCCGACGACCGGTGAACCGTCCCCGACGGGCGGCCCGGACGACTCGTCACCCCCGCCGGGAAGCGGCACCCCGAGCCCGTCGGACCCGTAACCCGGCACGAGACCGCCCCTCGGTCTCACCGAACCCCGCCCCTCGGTCTCACCGAACCCCGGCCCGCGGCCTCACCGCCCCCCGGGATCCGCCGGATGCGGTGCCACCAACGGCAACTGCGAGGCCAGCCGCTCCTCGCACAGCTCGACCAGCCGGTCGTACCCCGCCTTGCCCATCAGCTCGATCAACTCCGGCCGGTAGGACACGTACACGGGCTCGCCCGCGCCGTGCGCCGAGGTCGCCGACGTGCACCACCAGTGCAGGTCGTGCCCGCCCGGACCCCAGCCCCGCCGGTCGTACTCACCGATCGACACCTGCAGCACGCGCGTGTCGTCGGGCCGGTCGATCCACTCGTACGTCCGCCGCACCGGCAACTGCCAGCACACGTCGGGCTTGGTCTCCAGCGGCTCCCGGCCCTCCTTGAGCGCCAGGATGTGCAGCGAGCAGCCCGCGCCCCCGGAGAACCCCGGCCGGTTCTGGAAGATGCAGGAGCCCTGGAAGGGCCGGGTCTGCCGGGAGCCCTCGTCGTCCTCGGTGATCCAGCCGTCGCGCGTGCCCTCGGCGTGGTGCTGCCAGATGTCCGGGGTGAGCCTCGCCACATGCCCGGCGACACGCTTCTCGTCGTCCTCGTCGGAGAAGTGCGCGCCCAGCGAGCAGCACCCGTCGTCCGCGCGGCCCGCCTGGATGCCCTGGCAGCCGCTGCCGAAAATGCAGTTCCAGCGGGAGGTCAGCCAGGTCAGGTCGCACCGGAAGACCTGCTCGTCGTCCGCGGGGTCCGGGAACTCCACCCACGCGCGCGCGAAGTCGAGCCCCTTCTCGTCACCCGCCCCGCCCGTGACGCGCTGCGCGTCCTTCGCGTCCTTCGAGCCCTGCGCGTCCTTCTTGTCCCTCTTGGCCGACTTTTCGTCCTTCGCCTTTTTCGTCTTTGGCACGGCTCCAGGGTAAGTCGCCGAAGCGCGGGGACGGGACCACCGCGGGCGCCGCCCGCAGTAGCGTTCCGTACATGAGACTCGGTGTCCTCGACGTGGGTTCGAACACGGTGCATCTGCTGGTGGTGGACGCGCACCCCGGCGCCCGCCCGCTGCCCGCCCACTCGTACAAGGTGGAACTGCGCCTCGCCCAGCTCCTCGACGAGGACGGGGCGATCGGCCCCGACGGCGTCGACCGGCTGGTCGCGGTCGTGCGCGAGGCCCTGCAGGCCGCCGAGGACAAGGGCGTGGAGGACCTCCTGCCGTTCGCCACCTCGGCCGTGCGCGAGGCGGGCAACGCCGACGACGTCCTCGCGCGCGTGCGTGCCGACACCGGAGTCGAGCTGACCGTCCTCACCGGCGAGGACGAGGCCCGGCTCACTTTCCTCGCCGCCCGCCGCTGGTTCGGCTGGTCCGCGGGCAGGCTGCTGGTCCTCGACATCGGCGGCGGCTCCCTGGAGATCGCCTACGGCATCGACGAGGAACCCGACGCCGCCGTGTCGCTGCCGCTCGGCGCGGGCCGGCTGACAGCCGCCCGGCTGCCCGACGACCCGCCCCACCCCGACGACGTCAGGGCGCTGCGCCGCCACGTCCGTACGGAGATCGCCCGGACGGTCGGCGAGTTCAGCCGCCTCGGCGCCCCCGACCACGTGGTCGCCACCTCCAAGACCTTCCGGCAGCTCGCCCGCATCGCCGGCGCCGCCCGGTCCGCCGAGGGCCTCTACGTCCAGCGCGAGCTGAAGCGGGCCTCCCTGGAGGCATGGGTGCCCCGCCTGGCCGCGATGACCAGCGCCGAACGCGCCGAACTCCCCGGCGTCTCCGAGGGCCGCGCCAACCAGCTCCTGGCCGGTGCCCTGGTCGCGGAGGCCGCGATGGACCTCTTCCACGTGGAGAGCCTGGAAATCTGCCCCTGGGCCCTCAGGGAGGGCGTGATCCTGCGGCGCCTGGACCACATGGACCAGGGGTGAGGCGTCCCCAGGAGCGCGGTGAACGGCGCGACAAGCCACAACGCACCCGCACCCGCACTCGCCCCTGTGGCAACCGCCTGTGGCAACCGCTTGTGGCAATCACCGCATGGCAACCGCCTATGGCAATCACCACAACGGCGATCGGGCACCCCGCGACTCCCGGCGGGCACCCCGTACCCTGACCCCCGTGGCAAAACCCAGGGACGTGATCCGCACCCCGGACACGAAGGTCGCCCTGTCGACGGCTTCCGTCTACCCGGAGTCGACGGCGACGGCCTTCGAGATCGCCGCACGCCTCGGTTACGACGGCGTCGAGGTGATGGTCTGGACGGACCCGGTCAGCCAGGACATCGAGGCGCTGCGCAGACTCAGCGACTACCACCGCATGCCGATACTGGCCGTGCACGCACCGTGTCTGCTCATCACCCAGCGCGTCTGGTCCACCGACCCCTGGGTCAAGCTCCAGCGCGCCCGCGCGGCCGCCGAGAAGCTCGGCGCGTCCACCGTCGTCGTGCACCCCCCCTTCCGCTGGCAGCGCCAGTACGCGCGGGACTTCGTCGACGGCGTCTGGCGGATGGCGAACGAGACGGACGTCCGCTTCGCCGTCGAGAACATGTACCCCTGGCGGTACCGCGACCGCGAGATGCAGGCGTACGCCCCCGACTGGGACGTGACCAAGGACGACTACCGGCACTTCACGATCGACCTGAGCCACGCCGCGACCTCCCGCACCGACGCCCTGGGCATGGTCGAACGCATGGGCGACCGCCTCGGCCACGTCCACCTCGCCGACGGCAAGGGCTCCGCCAAGGACGAGCACCTCGTCCCCGGCCGCGGCCACCAGCCCTGCGCCGAGGTCCTGGAGCACCTCACCCGCACCGGTTTCGACGGCCACGTCGTCATCGAGGTCAACACCAGGCGCGCGATGTCCGGCGCCGAACGCGAGGCCGATCTCGCCGAGGCGCTCGCCTTCACCCGCGAGCACCTGGCGCGGCCGGCGTCCCCGGTGCCGGGTGCCGCGGCGGCGCGGACGGACCGCCGGTGAGCGGCGACGCCGACGGGACCGTCCGGCGCCGCGGGCGCCCGCGCCGCACCGAGTCCGGGGACACCCGCGACCGCATCCTCGTCACGGCCCGCGAGGAGTTCTCCGAGCGGGGCTACGAGAAGACCTCCGTACGCGGCATCGCCAAGGCGGCGGGTGTGGACCCGGCACTGGTCCACCACTACTTCGGCACCAAGGAGCAGATCTTCGAGGCGGCCGTCGAGGTCGCCTTCGCGCCGGCCCTGCAGGCCCCCGAGGCGATCGGCGACGCCCCCCTCGACGAGGTGGGCGAGCGCCTCACCCGTTTCATCCTCGGCCTCTGGGAGAACCCGGCCAGCCGGACGCCCCTGCTGGCCATCGTCCGCTCCGCCGTGAACAACGAGACCGCCGCCGCCGTCTTCCGCCGGCTGATCGTCGCCCAGGTGCTGCGCCGGGTCGCCGCCCAGGTGGGCCTGCCGGACGCGGAACTGCGCGTCGAACTGGCGGCGGCGCAACTGGTGGGCTGCGCCATGCTCCGCTACGTGATCAAGGTGGAGCCGCTGGCCTCGGCGGACCCCGAGCAGATCGTCGCCCGCCTGGCACCGGTCGTCCAGGGTCACCTCACCGGCCCCTGAAGGGCGCCCGGCGACGGCGTACGGCGAGACGCACGTCCCGCATTCCGGACACCCTGTCCCGGCCCCTGGATGACCGGCGTACGCTCGACGGCAGTCATAACTCTCCGAAGGAGCGAGCGACGATGCCCGAACTGAGGTCCCGCACAGTCACCCACGGCCGCAACATGGCGGGCGCCCGCGCCCTTATGCGTGCCTCCGGTGTACCCGGCGCGGACATCGGGCGGAAGCCGATCATCGCCGTCGCCAACAGCTTCACGGAGTTCGTGCCGGGCCACACGCACCTGGCCCCCGTCGGCCGCATCGTCAGCGAGGCGGTCGTCGCCGCGGGCGGCATCCCGCGCGAGTTCAACACGATCGCCGTCGACGACGGCATCGCCATGGGCCACGGCGGCATGCTCTACAGCCTGCCCTCGCGCGACCTGATCGCGGACAGCGTGGAGTACATGGTCGAGGCCCACTGCGCCGACGCCCTGATCTGCATCTCCAACTGCGACAAGATCACTCCGGGCATGCTCAACGCGGCCCTGCGCCTGAACATCCCGACGGTCTTCGTCTCCGGCGGCCCGATGGAGTCCGGCCGCGCCACCCTGGTCGACGGCACGGTCCGCACCCTCGACCTGGTCGACGCGATGTCGGAGGCGGTCAACGAGAAGATCTCCGACGCGGACATCCTCCGCATCGAGGAGAACGCCTGCCCCACCTGCGGCTCCTGTTCCGGCATGTTCACCGCCAACTCGATGAACTGCCTGACCGAGGCGATCGGCCTCTCCCTCCCGGGCAACGGCTCGGTCCTGGCCACCCACACCGCCCGCAAGGCGCTCTACGAGAACGCCGCCCGCACGGTCCTGGACCTGACCCGCCGCTACTACGAGCAGGACGACGACTCGGTCCTGCCCCGCAACATCGCCACCCCCGCGGCCTTCGAGAACGCCATGGCGCTCGACATTGCGATGGGCGGCTCCACCAACACGATCCTGCACCTGCTGGCCGCCGCCCAGGAGGCGGAGGTCGCCTACGGCCTCACCGAGATGGACGCCCTCTCGCGTCGCGTCCCCTGCCTGGCCAAGGTCGCGCCCAACGTCGCCAAGGACCGCACGTACTACATGGAGGACGTGCACCGCGCGGGCGGCATCCCCGCCCTCCTCGGCGAACTGCACCGCGGCGGCCTGCTCAACGAGGACGTGCACTCCGTCCACAGCCCGTCCCTGGCCGACTGGCTGAAGACGTGGGACGTGCGCGGCGGCTCCCCCTCCCAGGAGGCGGTCGAGCTGTGGCACGCGGCCCCCGGCTGCGTCCGCTCCGCCGAGGCCTTCTCCCAGTCCGAGCGCTGGGAGACCCTGGATGAGGACGCCGAGGGCGGCTGCATCCGCTCCGTCGAGCACGCCTACTCCAAGGACGGCGGTCTCGCGGTCCTGCGCGGCAACCTCGCCGTGGACGGCTGCGTCGTCAAGACGGCCGGCGTCGACGAGTCGATCTGGACCTTCGAGGGCCCGGCCGTCGTCTGCGAGTCGCAGGAGGAGGCCGTCCAGAAGATCCTCACCCAGCAGGTGAAGGAGGGCGACGTCGTCGTCATCCGCTACGAGGGCCCCAAGGGCGGCCCCGGCATGCAGGAGATGCTCTACCCCACCTCCTACCTCAAGGGCCGCGGCCTCGGGAAGACCTGCGCCCTGGTCACCGACGGCCGCTTCTCCGGCGGCACCTCGGGCCTGTCCATCGGCCACGCCTCCCCGGAGGCGGCGGCCGGCGGCACCATCGCCCTCGTCGAGGACGGCGACCGCATCCGCATCGACATCCCGAACCGCTCCATCGAGCTGCTCGTGGACGACGCCGAGCTGACCCGCCGCGAGCAGGCCCTGAACGGCGTGTACGCCCCGAAGAACCGCGACCGCAAGGTCTCCGCGGCCCTGAAGGCGTACGCCGCGATGGCCACCAGCGCGGACAAGGGCGCGGTCCGCGACATCAGCAAGCTGGGCTGACGCCCCGCCAGGGGCCCGGCACGGGGCCTGTACGGGCCCGGCGCGGCCTACCAGGTCCCCGGGTCCCGCCCCGCCACCCCGAACACCGTCCCGTCCGGCGCCCCCGCGTACACGTGCCCGCCCGCGAGCACCGGCGCCGGCAGGGACGCGGGCACCTTGTCGGAGTCGGCGCCCAGCCGGGGCCGGGTCTGCCCGAGGAGCCTGCCCTTGCGGGCGTCGACGCCGAGGAGCCGCCCGTCGGGCGCGGTCACGTACACGTGCCGCCCGTCGGAGACCGGCGCCGAGCCCCGGCTGACCCCCGTCTCCAGCCGCCACGCCTCCTTGCCCGCCGCCGTGTCGACGGCGACCAGCGAGCCGCCCGCGCCCATGAGGTACACGGTGTCCCCGTGCACGCCCGCGGACGCCGACGCCTGCTCGACCCGGATCGGCAGCGTCACCCGGCGGGTCGCCCCGGTGGCGGGCGTGTAGCGGACCACGGCCTCCACGTCGCCGTAGGCCGCCCCTTCGGCGACGAGGAACACCGACCCGTCCGCCGCCCCCACGGGCGTCAGCACCCCCGCCAGTTCCACGTCCCAGCGCACGTCCCCGCCCGCCGGGTCCACCGCGGTGACCCGGGTCCGCTTCCCGTCCGCGCTCTGGCTCGTCGCGTACGCCGCCGGATGCCGCTCCCCGGCGAACGAGGTGAAGTACGGCACGGACTGGCCCGGGATCCGGTGCGCCCACTTGGTCCGGCCCGAGGCGCTGTCCACGCCGGTGACCGTGCCGTCGGCACGGGTGAGCAGCAGCATGTCGCCGACGGTGCGCATCCCGTCGTACGCGGGCATGTCCTCCTGCCACGCCGGCTCGCCCGTCGCCGGGTCGAGGGCCTCCAGCGGGCCCAGCAGGCCGACCTCGGGCTGCACGAGCCCGCCCGACACGACCGGCGGGTCACTGCGGACGGCCTCCGCGACGGGGTGCCGCCACAGCGTGCGCCCGTCGGCCGGGTCGAGGGCGAAGACCAGGCCGGGCCGCGCGCACAACAGCCGCCGCCCCGCGTACGAGCACTGCGGCATCCCGCCGTCCTTCGCCGCGGGCACCGCCTCCCAGGCCCCGAACGGGCTGGACGCGCTCTGCGCCGCGGCCGTGCGCGCGGGCTCGGACCCGCCGAACGCCTGCACGGCCACCAGGCCCCCGGTCACCGCGAGCCCCAACGCCCCGGCGAGGAGCGCCGACCGCTTCCCCAGCCGCCGTACGACCCGGCCCGGCCGCGCGGACGGCTCGGCGGGCGCCTGAGCCGCGGGCTCCGGCGCGGTCCCGGTCCGTTCCGCCGGTACGAACACCTGCGTGTCGTAGGCCGCCGCCACCGACCGCAGCTCCCGCATCAACTCGTCCGGCGTCGGCCGTTCCTCGGGCTCCTTGGCCAGGCAGCGCAGCACCAGCGGAGCGAGCGATTCCGGTACGCCGGTCAGCTCGGGCTCGTCGTGCACGACCTGGTAGGCGACGACGTACGGGCTGTCGGAGTCGAAGGGCCCCCGCCCGGTGGCCGCGTGCACCATCAGCGACCCGAGGGTGAAGACGTCGGCCGCCGGCCCCACCTCCCGGGGCCGCCGGAACTGCTCGGGTGCCATGTACGGCGGCGTGCCGATCAACTTGCCGGTCTCGGTGCGCAGTTCGCTGTCCTTCGGCCGGGAGATGCCGAAGTCGATGACCTTCGGACCGTCCTCGGCGAGCAGGACGTTGCTCGGTTTCAGGTCCCGGTGCACGACACCGACCCGGTGGATGTCGCGCAGCGCCTCGGCGAGCCCGGCCATCAGCCGGCGCAACTGGGGCTCGTCCATCGGCCCGTTCCGCTTCACGTGCTCGGAGAGCGTCGGACCGGGGATGTACAGCGTGGCCATCCAGGGCCGACCGGCCTCCGGATCGGCGTCCACGACCGGCGCCGTGAAGGCTCCGCTCACCCGCCGGGCCGCGGCCACCTCCTGCCGGAAACGGCCCCTGAACTCGGGGTCCCTGGCATACGTCGCGTGCACGACCTTGACCGCGACGCGCATCCCGGAGGCGCTGCGGGCCAGGTGCACGACGCCCATGCCGCCCGAGCCCAGCCGGGACTCCAGGCGGTAGTGACCGGCGTACTCCGGAAGTTCCGCTTCCGCGTCCGCCCCGGCATCCCGCTGCGGCGCCATGGAACCACCCCCGTGCTGTTCGTTCGCGCGAGCGACGCTCGGAGCCTAGTCGATGGGGCGTACGGGACGGAGACGGCCTGCCGCCCCGCGCGTACGAGGGGCGAACTGGTGTTTCATGGCTGGTTCCAGGGGTATCAACGGTCTCCCCACGAGAGTCGTGGGGTGCAACGGGGGGAGTTTCCACATGTCGCTCGACCAGGTCCGGAACACCGGCGGCGGGGAAGAGGAGACGGACGTGGCGCCCGAGGCCGCCGTCGCGGCGGCCGCCGCCCTGGCCACCTACCCGGTCGCCCCGGGCTACCGCCTGAACGTCCGCAGCGGCCCGGGCACCAACTACTCCCTGGTGCGGGTCCTGCCCGCCGGTTCCAGGGTGTCCATCCACTGCCAGCGCACGGGGGAGCGGGTCTCCGGCCCCTACGGCACCTCGAACATCTGGGACAACATCGGCAGCGGCCAGTACGTCTCCGACGCATACATCCACACCGGAAGCGACGGTTACGTGGCCCCGCGCTGCTGATGACCTTGTAACAGCGGTGTCCTGAGGACGTACTAGGAGGTTCCCCGGGGGAACGGCGTGCCGGGCCGAGCGGGTCTTGCCGAGCGTAGAAGCCGCTCGCACCGTTGGGTTCGGGCGGACCGGCACGCCGCACCCGACCCAGAGGTAGACAACGATGCGCGTTCGCAAGCTGACCCTCGCCGCCATGGCCCTCGCCGCCGGTCTCTCGCTCACGGCCTGCCAGAACGACGACGGCACGGACGAGACCTCCGCCCCGCCCGCGGCCTCGGCCCCGTCCTCCCCGGACGGCGGCTCGGCATCGGCCGGAACGGGCTCGGCCGGCGCGGACCAGGAGGGCGGCGGCTCGGACTCCGCGGGCAAGAGCCCCGCCGGGACCGGCGGAACGGGCGGAACGGGCGGAACGGGCGGTGCCGCCGGGGAGGGCACGGCCGCCAAGTGCCGCACCGACGAGCTGGAGATCACGGCGATCGACGCCACCGTCGGCGGCGACACCGAAGGCACCGTCGCCGTGGACCTGAAGAACGGCGGCGGCCGGGACTGCACCCTCGCCGGCTACGCGGGCGTCGACCTGAAGACCAACGCCGGGACCATCTCCGCGGAGCGCACCGGCGAGCAGGCCGACCCGGTCGTCCTCGCGGACGGCGAGAACGTCACCTTCGGCATCACCTACCCGATCAACGACACGGGCGGCTCCGGCGTCCGCATCACGGGCCTGGTGGTGACCCCGCCGAACGAGACCAAGTCGGTCACCCTCGACTGGCCGGGCGGCGCCTCGCTCCCCGCCTCGGACACCCCGGGCTCCCCGGTGAAGGTCGGCCCGATGGGCAGCGCCGGCCAGGGCGGCTGACCGCCCCGCACACCCCGGCGGGCGCGGGCCATAATCGACGCGTGAGCGCAGAGAACGGCAAGAACGGCACCCCGGACACCCTGGCGGGCCCCCGCCCCGAACCCCTCCGGTTCTACGGCACGACCTGGGTGCGCCACGACAACGGCTACGCCGTCCGCCGGGTGGGCCTCGCCGCCGGCTCGCTCGCCGTGGCGGCCGCCGCCTGCTTCGTGCTCCGCGTCGCCTACCAGGGCCTCCAGATCGCCGACATCGGCAGCTTCGTCTCGCTGCTGATGATCGTGATGTTCGCGGTCTGCAGTGCCCTTGCCTTCCGCCACACCTGGTCCGGCTTCACCAGCCGCCCCGACCCCGACCGCCAGGCCTCCCTGCGCGGCCTGCTCGCCATCGGCTTCGTCGGCTCGCTCCTCGCCTACTTCCTGCGCACCTTCACCGAGGCCCCGGGCGAGAAGCTGCACCGCGCGGAGTACGAGAAGGCCCGCGCGGAGTACGAGAAGCGCGCCTCGCGCCGCACGGGCGACCCGTCGAAGAAGAAGCGCCGGAAGTAGCGAAGCGCCGCGAGGCCCTTCCCCGCGGCGTTGCCTCGGCGGGGTTGCTTGGTTTTCGTGGCGTCCGGTTTTCGCTTGGCGGGGTTGCTTGGTTTTCGTGGCGTCCGGTGTTGCCTTGGCGGGGCTGCTCGGTTCTCGCCGCGTCCGGTGTTGCCTTGGCGGGGTTGCTTGGTTTTCGTCGCGTCGGGTGTTGCCTTGGCGGGGCTGCCCCGTTCCCCCCCCGTCCGGTGTTGCCTCGGCGGGGCCGCCCCGTCCCCGCCCCACCCGGCGCTCCCTCGGCAGGGCTGCCCCGTCCCCGCCCCACCCGGCCACGATGGCCGCATGACGACACCGCAGACAGCGAACGCCTCCGCGCAGCCGGGCCACAGCGACCGCGCCCACTCCTTCAACGCCGCCGCGGCCCAGTACGCCGCCAACCGCCCCTCCTACCCGCCCGCCCTCTTCGACGCGCTGGAGGAACTGACCGGCCGTCCCCTCCGCAGCGCCCGCGTCGTGGACGTCGGCGCCGGCACCGGCCTCGCCACCGCCCGCCTGCACGAGCGCGGCGCCCAGGTGATCGCCGTGGAACCCGGCGCCGGCATGGCCGCCCAGTTCCGCCGCACCCTCCCCGGCGTCCCCGTGGTCCGCGGCGACGGCAACGCCCTCCCCCTCGCCGACCACAGCGCCGACCTCCTCACCTACGCCCAGTCCTGGCACTGGACCGACCCCGCGCTCGCGGTCCCGGAGGCGCTGCGCGTGCTGCGTCCGGGCGGCGCGCTGGCACTGTGGTGGAACACAGACGCCCCCGACGTGCCGTGGATCGCGGACGCGGGACGGCGCATCGACCGGCACTTCGCCGGCCTGAACCTCGCCGCCGAGAAGCGGAACTTCGACGCCCGCTTCGCCGACCCCACCGGCAGCCTCGACTTCGTCCACCGCGTGGTGCGCTGGAGCCGGCGCGTCCCCCTCGACACCCACCTGGCCAACCTCGGCAGCCACTCGGCCTTCCTGACCGACACCGAGGAACGCGCCGCGGCCTTCTTCGCCGAGGAGCGCCGCCACCTGCTGTCGGTCTTCCCGGACGGACTCGTCGAGGAGACGTACGACGTCCACCTCCTCCTCGGAACCTCCCCGGGGACCTGACGCGACGGGTTGACGCCACGGGCTCCCGCGAGGACTATTCATCACATGATGAATAACTCGTCGGAGCACTCCACCCGGCCCCCCCGAAGGGCGGGGCGGCGACCCCGCCCCGCCCGCCGTGCTCGCCGAGGACCTCACCGTCGTCCGCGGCACCCGCGCCGTCCTGCGCGGCCTCGGCTTCACCGTCCCCAGGGGCGGGATCACCGGCCTCCTCGGCCCCTCCGGCTGCGGCAAGACCACCCTGATGCGGGCGATCGCCGGCACCCAGGCCAAGGTCACCGGCACCCTGGACGTCCTCGGCCGCCCGGCCGGCCACCCGGCCCTGCGCACCCGCATCGGCTACGTCACCCAGGCCCCGTCCGTCTTCGACGACCTGACCGTCCGCCAGAACCTCGACCACTTCGCCGAGATCCTCCACCCCGGCCGGGCCGCCTCCGCCCACCGCCGCGAGGACGTCGGCCGCGCCATCGCCGACGTCGACCTCACCACCCACGCCGACTCCCTGGCCGGCAACCTCTCGGGCGGCCAGCGCAGCCGGGTCTCCCTCGCCGTGGCCCTCCTGGGCACCCCCGAACTCCTCGTCCTCGACGAACCGACGGTCGGTCTCGACCCCGTACTCCGCCGCGACCTGTGGACCCTGTTCCACTCCCTCGCCGCCGACCGCGGCACCACGCTCCTCGTCTCCTCCCACGTCATGGACGAGGCCGAGCGCTGCCACCGCCTGCTCCTGATGCGCGAGGGCGAGATCCTCGCCGACGACACCCCCGACGCCCTGCGCACCCGCACCGGCTCCCGGACGGTCGAGGAAACGTTCCTGCGCCTGGTCGACGAGGCCGGGGAAACGGCGGCGACCCGCACGAAGGAGACCACCCGATGACCACCCCCGCGGCTCCCGCCCGCCCCCTGAGCCTCTCCCGCACCACGGCCACCGCGACCCGCGTCCTGCGCCAGTTGAGCCACGACCCCCGCACCCTCGCGCTCCTGATGCTGATCCCGTGCGTGATGCTCTTCCTGCTGCGCTACGTCTTCGACGGCAGCCCGCACACCTTCGACACCATCGGCGCCTCGCTCCTCGGCATCTTCCCGCTGATCACGATGTTCCTGGTCACGTCCATCGCGACCCTGCGCGAGCGCACCTCCGGCACCCTCGAACGCCTCCTCGCCATGCCGCTCGGCAAGGGCGACCTCATCGCGGGCTACGCCCTCGCCTTCGGCGCGCTCGCCGTCGTCCAGTCCGCCCTCGCGACGGGCCTCGCGGTCTGGTTCCTGGGCCTGGACGTCACCGGCAGCCCCTGGCTGCTCCTCCTGGTCGCGCTGCTCGACGCCCTCCTGGGCACCGCACTCGGCCTCTTCGTCTCCGCCTTCGCCGCATCCGAGTTCCAGGCGGTGCAGTTCATGCCGGCGGTGATCTTCCCCCAGCTCCTCCTCTGCGGCCTCTTCGCACCCCGGGACACCATGCACCCCGCCCTGGAGGCCGTCTCCGACGTCCTGCCCATGTCCTACGCGGTGGACGGCATGAACGAGGTCCTGAGCCACACCGACCCGACCCCCGCCTTCGTACGGGACGCCCTGATCGTCGCGGCCTGCGCCCTCCTGGTCCTGGCCCTGGGCGCGGCCACGTTGAAACGCCGAACAGCGTGAACCAGCCCGCCCGCCGACCGTCCGCGGACTGGACGCGACGCCCCACCCACCCCCCTGAATGCGAGGATGACGACGACGCAGGACGCATGACGCACGACGCACGACGCACCCAGAACAGACAGGGCACCGGAGGGCACCGAACCCATGACCCAGAAAGTCGCAGTCCTCGGCACCGGCAAGATCGGCGAAGCCCTCCTCAGCGGCATGATCGGATCCGGCTGGGCCCCCGCCGACCTCCTGGTCACCGCCCGCCGCCGGGAACGCGCCGACGAACTCCGCGCCCGCCACGGAGTCACCCCGGTCACCAACGCCGAGGCCGCCAAGAACGCCGACACCCTGATCCTCACGGTCAAACCGCAGGACATGGGCACCCTCCTCGACGAACTCGCCCCGCACGTCCCCGCCGACCGCCTGGTCATCAGCGGCGCCGCGGGCATCCCCACCGCCTTCTTCGAGGAGCGCCTCGCCCCCGGCACCCCCGTCGTCCGCGTCATGACGAACACCCCGGCCCTCGTCGACGAGGCCATGTCCGTCATCTCCGCCGGCACCCACGCGACCGCCGCCCACCTGACCCACACCGAGGAGATCTTCGGCGCCGTGGGCAAGACCCTCCGCGTCCCCGAGTCCCAGCAGGACGCCTGCACGGCCCTCTCCGGCTCGGGACCGGCGTACTTCTTCTACTTGGTCGAGGCCATGACCGACGCCGGCATCCTCCTCGGCCTGCCGCGCGACAAGGCCCACGACCTGATCGTCCAGTCCGCGATCGGCGCGGCGAAGATGCTCCGCGACAGCGGCGAACACCCGGTCAGGCTCCGCGAGAACGTCACGTCGCCCGCCGGCACCACCATCAACGCCATCCGCGAACTCGAGAACCACGGCGTCCGCGCGGCCCTCATCGCCGCCCTGGAGGCCGCCCGCGACCGCAGCCGCGAGCTGGCCTCCGGCACCAAGGACTGACGGCCCCGCGCTCCCCCTACCGGGAGCCGCCCGCCGGGGGCAGCAGCCCGATCCCCCGGTAGGCCGCGTCCACGGTGGGCCGCGCCATCGCCCGCGCCTTCCGGGCCCCGTCCTCCAGCACGCCCTCCACGTACCCGGGATCGGCGCACAGTTCCTTGTGCCGCTCCCGCACCGGCCGCAGGGTCTCGACGACCGCCTCCGCGGTGTCCTTCTTCAACGCGCCGTACGAGTCGTACCCACCCGCCAGCTCCGCCGGGTCCCCGCCCGTGCACGCGGCGAGGATCTCCAGCAGGTTGGCGAGCCCCGCCCGCTCCTCACGGTCGTACACGACGTCCCGCCCGCTGTCGGTCACGGCCCGCATGACCTTCCTCCGCACCACGTCCGGCTCGTCCAGCAGGTAGACGATCCCCGGCCCGGTGTCCTCGCTCTTGCCCATCTTCGACGTGGGCTCCTGGAGGTTCATGACCCGGGCCGCCACCGCGGGACCGGTCGCCCGCGGCACCACGAAGGTGTGCCCGTACCGCTGGTTGAACCGCACCGCGAGATCCCGCGCCAGCTCGACGTGCTGCGTCTGGTCGTCCCCGACCGGCACCTCGTCCGTCCCGTACGCCAGGATGTCCGCCGCCATCAGCACGGGATACGTCAGCAGCGACAGCCGCACGCTCCCGCCCCGCCCCTGCTCCCGCGCCGCCTTCTCCTTGTACTGGATCATCCGCCGCATCTCCCCGTCCGTCGCGACGCACTCCAGCACGTACGACAGCCGGGCGTGCTCGTCCACGTGGCTCTGCACGAACACCGTGCACCGCTCGGGGTCCAGCCCCGCCGCCAGCAACAGCGACGCCGCCTGTCGGCTGAGTCTGCGCACCCGCGCCGGGTCGTGGTCCACGGTCAGCGCGTGCAGGTCGACGACGCAGAACAACGCGTCCGACCGGTGCTGGTCCACCGCGGCCCACCGCCGCATGGCTCCCAGGTAGTTCCCCAGCGTCAGGTGCCCGGTCGGCTTGACCCCACTGAAGACCCGTGTCATCTGTCCACCTCCTGGTCAGGGCCACCGCCTCCAGCCGGCCGCCCCTCCTGGAGGGAAAAACGAGAACGGCCGCCGAAGCGGCGGCCGTCGAGTGCATACGTGTGTGCGGCCGCCGTCAGGCGGCCCACCAGAGCTGGCTACACGTACGCGTCGTCACGGGCCCCACCGTACGCCCGCACAGCCCGTCCCACCCGGGATTTGACACGGCCGCGACGCACTCCTAGTGTTCTCCGAGTTGTCCGACGTGAGCGCCGACCCCGGTCGGTCCCCGGACAGCGATTCCGCAGGTACCAACCACTCTTCGACGAACAGTCGCGTTGTCGGCGTCGTCGTCGTGTCGGCGCGTGTATTTGCGGAATCAGGAATCCACGTTCGAAAGAACGCGGCCCCCGATTAGCTCGGGAGCCGGGAGTCCGCTAGAGTCTCACCTCGTTGAAACGGCCCAACGGCCGCGGAGACAACCCCTTCTGACGGGGAATCAGAGTCCGAAAGGATCTGATAGAGTCGGAACTGCCGGAAAGGGAAACGCGAAAGCGGGAACCTGGAAAGCACCGAGGAAATCGGATCGGAAAGATCTGATAGAGTCGGAAACGCAAGACCGAAGGGAAGCG
>NZ_JOGV01000066.1:0-21741 GCF_000721365.1 Streptomyces sp. NRRL F-5650
CCTGCGCAAGCGCGGGTGCTGAGGCTGGCAGCAAAGGGAGGGTGCATCGTGCTCGCGCCTGTGTAGGGCTTGGGATTACCAGCCACCACCCCGGCAACGGGAGTGACGGACCGTCGACGTGACAGGTGCCGACCCCACCGCAGTGACGGGCTCCGCTGCGCTCCACCCGAACCCCTCCCCCGCCCTCGAAACCGCCCCAACGTGTTCACCAATACCCCGCCAGCATACAGCACAACCGGTCGCTCGGGGTGGGATTGAGCCATGCATCCCTCTGAGGGACGAAGTTGGCGCACGGGTGATGCATCAACGTGATTGCCTGTGTAGAGTCTGGGACCATACACCGCACCCCCGGGCCGCACACCTCGCACCGGGATTCTCTTTCTGATTACGCGCCACATTTCGCGAAAAGGAGAACACAGGGCATGGCCGTGAAACTGCGTGACCATCAGATTGAGGCCGTTGCTGCCATTGTGCGCGGCTTCGATATCCCGCCGGACGGTATTCCCTGGAATGGTCTGCGCGGGCAGGTGCACGCCGCGTGCGGAACGGGGAAGACGATTATCGCCGCTGCGTCGGCAAAGCGGCTCGTGCCCAAGGGTCGCATTCTCGTGCTAGTGCCGACGCTGGACCTTCTGGCGCAGACGGTGAAGGCGTGGCACGAGGCCGGGCACAAGGGGCCGGCGGTTGCCGTGTGTTCGCTTCAGGACGACCCGGAGCTGTGGAGCCTGGGGGTGCGCTCCACCACGAACCCTGTGCAGCTGGCGCTGTGGCACGGGCAGGGGCCGGTGACCATCTACGCGACGTACGCCAGCCTGGGCGTGCTAGCGGAGGCTTTCGAGGGCGCCTACGGCCAGAAGTTGGCCCCGGTGGACCTCGCGGTAGTTGATGAGGCGCACCGGACTTCGGGCTCGATGGGTAAGGCGTGGGCGGATATCCACGACCAGGCCGTCATTCCGGCGTACCGGCGGCTGTACCTGACGGCGACGCCGCGGATCTGGGAGGAGCGGCTCAATCGGGAGGTTGCCGAGGGGGTGCGGGACCCGCTGCCGAGGGAGATGGCGGCTTCCATGGATGACGAGAAGGTCTTTGGGCCGGTCCTGTACAAGCTGTCGCTGGCGTCTGCCGTCTCGCGCGGGCTGCTGGCGCGGTATCAGATCATCGTGCTGGAGCTGAAGGATCCGGTCGTCACCCCGGAGCATCTGATGGGTGAGGAGCGGCACACCGAGGAAGTGCGCGGTCAGCGGCTGGGAGCCTTGCAGGCCGCGCTGCTGCACACCATGGCGCAGCACGGGCTGCAGACATGCATCACCTTCCATCACCGGACGATCGAGGCCCAGGCGTACGCGGAGGGCCTTCAGCGGGTGGCGGCGAAGCTGCATGCAGACGAGCCGGGGAAGTACCCGGCGAAGGTCTGGGCGGACTGGCTGTGCGGCGAGCACGTCCCGGAGCGCCGGCGGGAGGTCCTGGCCGGGTTCGGGACCACAGCGCAGCGGGCCGTGCTCTCCAACTGCCGCGTCCTGGGCGAAGGGGTGGACATCAGGGCCGTGGACAGTGTGGCCCTGCTCGACCCGAAGGGGGCCCCGCACGACATCGTCCAGGCCATCGGACGCGCTTTGCGGCAGAAGCCCGGTGAGGGCAAGTTGGCCTCTCTGATCGTGCCGGTATTTCTCCAGCCGGGAGAGAAGCCGGAGGACATGTTCACCTCGGCATCGTATAGGCCGTTGGTGAAGGTACTCGAAGGTCTTCGGGCTCATGATGAAGAGGCCGTGGAATTGCTCGCGATTCCGCAGGAGCCGCAGAAGGACGTGGCGCAGCCGTCCGTGAACATCGGTGCGGCACCCGAGGAAGGCGAGGAAGAAAGCCGTCTCCTGCTCCGTTTTGCCGCTCCGCGTGACCCGGTCATGGTCGCAGACTGGGTCAGCTTCAACGTCATCGATACCGAACGGCAGGACTGGGCGCGCGGCTGGGCGGCGCTGAAGAAGTTCACCGAGCGTGAGCTTCACGCCCGAGTTCCATATGGGCACAAAGAGGGCGCGTTTCCGCTTGGGCAGTGGGTGGCAGAGCAGCGACGCGCTTACGGGGCGGGGCAGATGAGTGGCCTGCGCGCCCGGCGGCTGGAGCAGCTCGGCATGGTCTGGTTCCTGGCTGATGAGCGGTTCCAGGAGAACCTGGAGGCAGCGAAGGCGTATTACGACCAGCACTGGACCCTCTGTGCTCCGAGGTCCGCAGTGGCCCTGTCCAGGCCGGTAGGACAGTGGTTGAGCAATTTGCGCCGCCCCGGTGCGCTGGACGGACACCCCGAGTGGAAGGCCGCGCTGGAGGCCGTGGACGAGGACTGGAACCCGGCGTGGCCAGCTGAATGGCAGCGGCACTACGCCGCCCTTCGCGAACTGGTGTCCGACGAAGAGGGCCAGGCGGAAGTCCTGCCCGGATTCACGGTCCACGGCATGGACATCGGCAAATGGCTGGCCCGGCAGCGGACGCCAAAGGTCTGGCAAGCCCTGACCAACGGACAGCGCGAGCGCCTGGAGCAGCTCGGCATCACACCGCTCGCCCCGGAGCCGGAAGAGCCCGCAAGGGCTTCCACGACGTTCGAGCGGGGCGTGGCGGCCCTCGCGCAGTACAGAGCTCGCACAGGCTCTGTGAAGGTCCCCAGGGTCCATGTAGAGCTACTGGAGGACGGGGCCGAGGTCCGGCTTGGAGTGTGGATCATGAACCAGAAGACCCGCAGGGCGAAGCTCGCCACCGACAAGCTCTCTGTACTCGCCGCGCTAGGGCTGGAATGGGCCGTGGAAGGCTAAGGAGCGGGATAAGTTTGTGGTTAAGCAATGCTTGCCTGGAGTGAGGGTGCAGGGTCATGGCCTCTGAGGAAGAGCTGTTCGCGTCCGTCGACGCTCTGTTGAACGAGGAGCCGCACCTCCCGCCTCCGGCGGAGCGTGCCCGGCTGCGTGAGGCCGCCGGCATCACCCAGGCCCGCCTCGCCGCCGCGTTGAAGACCACGACTCAGTCAGTGAAGAACTGGGAGAACGGCCGCAGCGAGCCGAAGTCGCCGCGCCTGGACGCCTACCAGCGGCTGCTGAACGGATGGGCGGCGAAGTACCCTGCCCCCGGCACAGCTCCGACAGCCTCGGTTGCCGCATCGGCTCCCGCGGCGTCTACCGAACCTGCCGCGTCCAGGGTGGAGACGGCAGATGACCCTCAGGCTCCCGCCGTTCCGGCTGCGGCGTCGGTGCGCCCCGCCTTCCGAACCGCTGCGCCGTCGCGGCGTCCGGCCACGAAGAAGGCGGTGCAGCCCGCAGCCGACCCGCGCTTCCCGCACGGGCCTCTCGCGGTCCTGGACGGTGACGGGTGCGCGTACGGCGTGGACGGGATCGTGCTGGACTGCCCGGCGACCACGGTTCCGGAGCTGGTGGGGTGGACACTGCGCGAGTCCGGCCTCGGAGCGCCGAAGCTCAACCGCTACGGCAAGGACAGTGATCCGCTGATCGTGCTCACCGCCGCGGCTGCTGTGAAGCTCGGGCTGCCGCAGTGTCTGGAAGGCCACGAGCAGCGCCGCTCCCTGCGCCTGCCGGAGGATCACCCTGTGGTCAAGCACGTGGTGCAGGCGAAATGGCGGCTCACCCAGCGCGGGTTCGGCCCGTGGGCAAGGATCTACCGCAAGGCCCAGGGCCGCGACCGGCAGTGCGTGCAGCTGGCAATCCTGTCCTGGGACGCCCTCGATGAGCGGTCCTGGCCCGGCGTTGCCGAGATGGAGCCGGCCGACATCGCCCGCGTCCTCGGCGTCTACGCCCAGCGGGTCATCACCCCGCGCGGATCCACCGCCGTCTCCGGGCTGGAGCTGATGACCGCGCTGCGCCCGCCCACCCGCGCAGTGCGCGACGAAGCGACCGGGAACTGGGTACCCGGCCACAACCCCGGCTCGCTGGGCACAGAGCCGATGGACCCGGCGCCGCCGGAGGCCACCCCCGAGCACCCCGTCGTCGTGGACAGCGGCTGGACCGGTGGCTTCCTCAATGAGGAGGCGTACCAGTGGGTGCGGCCGGTGGGCCTGCTCACCGACGAGGAGTGCACCCTGCCCTACGCGGTCGGCCTGGACCTCAACACCGCCTTCCTCGCCGCAGCGGCCCGCCTGGTCGTCGGCCTGTCCGCCCCCGACCACTTCGTGGGCCCGAAGTTCAACCCGAAGATCCCCGGCTCCTGGCTGGTCGACCTGTCCCACGTCGAGGTGGACCCGCGTCTACCCTCGCCCTTCACGCCGGACGGCACCCGGCCGACCGGCCCGGCCTGGTACCAGACGCACACGGTCGCCTACGCCCAGGAACTCGGCTACAACGTGGCTCCCATCGAGGGGTACCTGCGCCGCGAGACCGGCGCGTACCTGGACCCCTGGCACGACCGGCTCAAGACCGCCTACGTCGACACCCTCGCCGACCTCGGTGTCACCCGGGACCTGGACGACCGGACCTTCCTCGAGGCGATGGAGCGACACAAGGACGTCGACCCCGCCCTGGCGGCCGTCCTCGCCGCCATCAAGGCCACCGTCAAGGGCGGCATCGGTAAACTACGCGAACGTCCCCAGGGCAAGCGCTACAAGGAGGGCGAGCGGTGGCCGGCCCTTCAGCGGCCGACCTGGCGCCCCGACATCCGCGCCGCCGTCATCTCCAAGGCCCGCATCAACATGCACCGCAAACTCACCAACATGGCCAAGATGACGGGTCTGTACCCGCTCGCCGTGCTGTCCGACTGCGTCGTCTACCCCAGCCCCGGCGACAGCCCGCTCGACTTCCTGCCCTACGCCTCGTCCGGCAAGCCCCAGCCCGGCGGGTTCCGCCTGGGGCCCACCCCGGGCCTGGCCAAGCTTGAGGGCGTCCAGTCGATGTTGTGGGCGGTCGACGTGATGGAGCAGGGGTACAACCCCGCCCGGCACATCAAGGGCGGCGACGCCGTCCTGGACGAAGGCGAGTAGACCGTGGGAGAGATCGACGACGCCATCGAACGCGCCGACCGGGAAGCCTTCACCCGCCAGCCGCCCAAGACCCTCCAGGCCCGCATCAACTTCCTGATGAAGCAGCTCAAGACGGCCAAAGCCGTTGCCCAGGAGATCGGGGTCAGCCAGCGGTCGGTGGAGCGCTACCGCAAGGGCGAGCGCAAGCACCCGCCCCAGGCCATCGCCGAACGGATCGACGCGGCCGTACGGGCCCGCTGGCAGCCACAGGTCCGCAGACGCCGGCAGAAGCAGGCAGCCACCACCACGGGCATCACGGTGGAGACAAGAGCCCGGTTCGGCTACACCGCACCCGTCGGCACCACCGACGACGGACGCTTCCGGCGCCTCACCGTCCACCTCCCCCCCACCTACGCACAACGCCTCTTCAACGCCCGCGACGCCGGAGCCAGCGACCAGCAGATGCGCCAGATCATCGCCGAAGGATTCAAAGACATCTACTTCCAAGACAACGGAGCCCGCGCTCTGGGGCTCTCCGACGTCACCCTCAACGACATCGACTACCTCGACCTCGACTACTGACCCGGCAGCGGGGAGCCCGGGCCTGCTCGTTGAGCCGAAACACGATCGTTGTCACAAGCCACGGGATGGGTGGGGAGACTGTTGCTGACTGCGGGTGCCTTTCGGGTGGCTCCCCTGCAGGGTGAGATGACCCTGTCGTTCCTGGGGCGAATCGCGGACAGGTACGGCCTGACGGTGCGGAGTCTGCTGTCGTCGGTTACCGAAGTGGCTGGCCAGCAGGGCGTCGCCGGGGCTCTACGGGGCGACAGTGAGGTGTTCTTGAACGCTGCGGCCCGGGACCGGGTCGCGGCGCTGTGCCGTGTGCCGCAGGTGTGCTTACACCGTGCGTTGCCGGCCTGGACGCGGGAGGAACCGCTGGACCCCTCGAAGGAACGGCCGGCGGCGCGCCTCCACAACGGGGTCGAGACGGTTGCCGCCTGGGGTCCGGCATGCCCGGGCTGCGTGGCTGCGCGGACCGGCCGCGTGGCACCAGCCCGGGTGTACCTGGCGGCGCACCAACGAGTCTGCCCACGCCACCGGTGCTGGCTGATGAGCGTGCCTGGCAGCGGGGGCCGTGTCGTGGGGCTGGCCGGATGCCCGGAAGTGGTCCAGGCGCAGGAGGATCACCGCAGGCTGCTGCGCCGCTCCCCCGTCGCTGGTCCGGCATTCGAGGTCGCTGAGGCGGTCACCACCTCGTGGTGGGTGCAGAAGTGGCCCGAGGAACGCCCGTGGCCGGAGCGGCTGGATGCGGCCATGCCCGCGGGCGAGGACCCGCAGCGGTGGCGGATCCTGGCGCGGGATCTGGTCACCTACCCCGAGACCGTCGCCCTCGCCACGCTTCTGGCCAGCCAGGCCTGGCGGCTCCGAGTCGCTGCTGACAGTGGTGGTCACCTCCCCTACCGGTTGGCTGATGTGCCCTGCGTGCCCAGCGAGCTGGGCCATCGCTTGCGGCGACCGTGGCTCACCGAGCGTCTGGCCGCCTGCACCCACGGACCGCTGTTTGCCTGGGCGCACCAGTGCAGCAAGGCGGCGGACATGCCCGATGGCGACGGGCAGCGGTTGCTGTGGAAGGTCCATCCCGCGCACCGGCCTCGTCCCTTGGCTGACGAACTCACCCAGCACCTGCAGGAGACGGCCGGCGGTGAAGCCGCAGAGGCACCGCCCCCCAAACGGCGGCGCGGGCACAGCCGCCAAGCCGACGAGGCCTTCGAAGCGGGCCTGACGCGTGCCCGGGCCTACGCGGCTGCGCGGGGGCATCTGGCCACACGGGCGGACACGCTGCAGGACGGCTTTCCCTTGGGGGCGTGGATGACCAACCAGCGCATGCTCCGCCTCGGGATGTGTGCCCGGCGGAGCGCAGCGCTGCGGGCACTGGACCCGTACTGGGACACGCCGTGGCCGACCCTGTGGCAGCGCACCTACTACCAGGCCAGATGCCACATCGAGGAACACGGCCCGTTGGATGCGCGGGGAGGATTTCCCGGTACCGGCCTCAGCCTGGGCGAGTGGCTGTACCTGCAGTGCACCCGGTATCCGGATCTGCATCCTGAGCAGCAACGGCTCTTTGCACGGCTGGGCATCGATGCCGCGGCGGCTCGGGATGCCCGGCCCCGGCGTCGCAGTCAGCGTGCTGGGGAGCAGGAGGCGCTCGCCCATGCCCGGGCCTGGGCTGCGGAGCACGGGAGCCTGGCGGGAGTCGGTGTCAGCACGGTGCATAAGGATTACCCGCTGGGCAGGTGGCTTTCCGACCGGCGCGGCCAGATGGGGCGCGGAGTGCTGTCGCCAGGCCGTGCCGAGGCTTTGACACGGATCGACCCGTGGTGGCGGCCGCCCTGGCACTTGTGCTGGCAGCGTTCCTACGAGCACGCGTGCCAGCAGCTCCAGCACGTTGGTGGCGGGGAGTTGAGTGAGGGCTTTGCGCTCATGGACAAGCCGGCGCAGGAGTGGCTGCGCATCCAGCAGCGCCGCTACCACCTGCTCCTGCCAGGCCAGCACGATCTCCTCGACCGGCTCGGCCTGAAGCCGGAGACGGCCATCGCCGAAGCACCGGCCGCCACGGCCAGTGCGTCTGCCGCCCCCGTGCGGGCCCCGGGTCGCCCGCAAAGGGACGGTGCGGGAGCGGTGGGATGCCTTCCTGCGGTCGCACAGCACAGGCCGCTGGGAGTTCTGCGGGTTGGACAGCGCCCCGACCACCGCGCCCGGTTCGACAGCGCGCTGGTGCACGCTCGGGCCTGGGCCGACGTCCACAGGCACCTGGCCGTTCCACGCGATACACGGCAGAGCGGATTCGCGCTCGGGATGTGGCTGTTCAGCCAGCGCAACCGCGCCAAGCAGCGCGCCCGGAAAGGCAAGCCCGCCTCACCGCACCTCAAGCAACTGGCCGCGATCGATCCGTGGTGGAACCCGCCGTGGGACCTGCACTGGCAGCGCAACTACTACCGCGCCCGCGACTCCATGCGTGCCGGCCGTGGAGCCGACACGGTGGGCGGTCTTCCCGTCGGGAAGGACGCCCTGGGTATCTGGGTCAAGCGACAGTGCACCCTCTACGAGAGCCTCCACCCCGACCAGCAGCGCCTCCTCGCCGCTATCGGCATCACCCCCGAAGCGGCCCAGGCGCGGGTCGGCCCCCGCGAGTCCCAGCGGCTGACCACCACACCGCGCTTCGACACCGACGTCGCCCATGCCCGCTCGTACACGGCCCGGCACGGACACCTTGCCGCACACGTCGGTGAGCAGCACGAAGGGTTCCCGATCGGGCGGTGGCTGGCCGAACACCGCCAGCGCGCCCGCAAAAAGAGCGGGACGTCGCCTCAAGCCCGAGTTCTGGCCAGCCTGGACCCATGGTGGAACCCGCCCTGGCCGATGCGGTGGCAGTACGCCTACCACCACACCCGCACTCACCCCGATACC
The DNA here is from genome assembly GCF_000721365.1 of Streptomyces sp. NRRL F-5650. Lineage (NCBI taxonomy): Bacteria > Bacillati > Actinomycetota > Actinomycetes > Kitasatosporales > Streptomycetaceae > Streptomyces > Streptomyces sp. NRRL F-5650. Next base: position 8,417 of record NZ_JOGV01000066.1, read on the forward strand.
CCACGCGCCGCACGATGGATCACCGCCCAGCGCCAGGCGTGGCCGCTCCTACACCCTGACCAGCAGCAACTCCTGGCCGACATCGGCATCAGCGTGGGCAGGCAGCTCTCGTTTCAGCGAGGGCGCTCCTGCTCGCTGTGATAGGCCCGGGCCAGTAGCCCAGCGAACGCAGCGGCCCGCTCGACGCCGTACCGACCACCTCGGATCTGGTGAAGCAACGCCCGGCCTACCTGCTCGGGAGTGAACCCGTTTCTCGCCAGCTCTTGAACGATCTCCTCAATGGACGGTGGTGCCTGCCGGTGGGCACGCTCGCTCACCGCACCAGGTGCAGTCTCGGCAAGGACGGGCCTTTGACCGGCGGATACGGCAGACTGCACCGGAGCTTCGAAGAGGAGTTGCTGCTCTTTCGGGACGTCTGCAGCCCGCCGGCTCCTCGGTGGTCGCACGTCGCCCGGGAGCAGGTTCTCATCCAGTGGTCTGAGATCCGGCCTGGCGCGGACAAGGACGCTCTGGCCGAACGGCAAAGTGCCCCACACGTATGTGGCCTGGTTACTCGCTGCTGGTGTGTCCGTAGGCGTAAGGGGCCCCAGACCGGCCAATGCTGGCCCCATTGGCGTGTGGCCTACGAGGTCGAGCGTGGCCTTGGGAGGGCTCCAGCGCAGAAGATCCGGGTAGGCGAATGTGGAGGCCTCACGCCCTTGAGAAATGTCCCACATGCGCCGTGCCTCGGAGTCGATTAGCTGGACATCTTGCACGGTGCCAGGCGGGGGGCCTGCCGTGACGACGCCTAGAAGAGCGCCAGCCATGGTGGCGATCGTGTCGGTGTCCGAGCCGAGAGTGTTGGCGGCAAGGAGCAGGCCAGCTTCTGGGGAGTCGGCATAGGCATGTGCCAGAACCGCAGCAAGCAGAGTGGTGACTGTGCCTGATCCACGCGTTGCGTCGTCGAAGCCGCCCCACCGCTGCACCAGGGCAGCGTAGGTCTCTGTTGTGAGGGGCGTTGTGGGGTCGAAGGCCTCGAGAGCTGCGCGGCATTCGTTGGCGACGGTGACGGCGGCCGAGCGGAAGTCGATGCCAGCGGCATCACTCCATGTGGGTAGCCATAGATATGCCAGTTCGTCGTCTTTTGCGATGACGTCCGGTACCTGCTCCAGCCAGTCGACTGCGGGGCGCCACTGCTTGGGGCCGGGGAGTTCGTTGGTATCCAGGGCGTGGGCCAGCAGGATGGCGTGCAGGACGGCGCCGAGGATGCCCCGAGGGTGTCCGTGGGTGCTGACGGCGTTGCGTACGACGTCGCGGGTGATGTGGTCCCAGTTGGTGAGGTCCCGTGCGGACCAGACGTGGGGTTGGATACGCATGGCGGCGCCGTTGCCGCCGATGTCGACGTAGCGGGCGGCTTTGGTGGCGAAAACGTTCTGGGACCACTTGGCTTCGACCCGCATCAAACCGGTGGCTGCCGCTTTGGTCCCGCGGCCGGCGCCGAGGGCGTAGGTCTGCCAGGCAACGACTTCGATCTTCGCGAAGGCCTCGGCGTCGAATTCCCCGTCTCCGCGAATGGCGCGTGAAGTTGCAAGGCGCAGTTGGGTGTCATCGGAGTAGGCGCCTGCGGGGAGAGGCATGTCGCGTCCGTAGCGGCCTCCCACGCGCCTCTTCCAGGGCACGGTCGTGGTGACTTCATCCTGTCCGACGCGTCGTCGGACGCCGGCGGTGTCGGTCAGTTCGGTGATGAAGCCGAGTGCATCTCCGTACGCCGCCCACTGGGCTGAGGCGCGTACTGCCTCCCATTGCATGGCGCTCACCGTAGTCCTTACCTGCCGAACGTGACCGGGTCAACGATGATGTCGACCTCATCATGTCCGCTGACACTGACAATGGCCTCGGCCTTCGCTGCGTCTTCGTCGGTGAGGACGTAGATGCGCTGCAGGTGTCGGGTTGAGACGGCCTGCGGGTAGAGCACTTCGGCCTGGGGATTGGTCGGGAGGTGGGGCGCTCGGTCCCAGCGCGGCATCGTCTTCTTGAAACCTTTGGGAACGCGGTCAGCGAAGAGGGCTTCGGCTCCGGGCAGTCCCTCGGCGGGGGTGATGCCTTCGTATCCCATGTTGCCTGGGGCGAAGAGGACGCCGGGGTGCGTCATGATCACTGGATCGAAGCTGAGGACAGCCCAGAACAGGTCTTCGTTCGCCCACCAGTCTTCGCTGCTGATGCGCAGAAAGCGGTGGTTGGGCTCACTGATGCTGAGGTTCACGTACGACCAGTACTTGGGGTCCTCGCGACGCCACTTGGTGTTCTCGTGATAGATGCTCTCGAGGTACTCGTCTTTGGCAAGAAGCGACCGAGCTTTGCACAGCCGCTGCACGAGGATGCCGAGCAGACCACGGTTGGTGGTGAAGTGCACCACTTCGGTGATCTTTCGTTCCTGGAGGAGCGTGCTGATTCCCTCAGCGTGTATGTCGCCGTCCGACGTGGGCGGACTCGGCTCTGTGGTGGTCATACGGCCTTCACGTCATAGGTGTCCGGGTCCATGCAGGCGATGAGGTCGCTGGCCTCGGAAGGCTTGTAGGTGATGGTCAAGGTCTTGCGGGCCCGTCCAGCGGACATGGCCAGCAGACGCAGGTGCGCGTCTCGCTCGCTGTCACCGGGCTCAGTGGCGTGCGGCATGACCTCGCTGCTGAGGCCGACGATGATCACGTGGTCGAACTCCAGGCCCTTTGCGGAGTGCATGGTCGACAGCGCCACGTTCACCGGGCCGGTGGGCCATTCCCCGGTACGCGTGAGCGGGACCCAGGCCAGCCCGGCTGCATTAAGGCGTGCCTTGACCTCGCTGAACCAGCCGCCGCCCTTGGCATGGAGGATGGCGACGGACTCGTCGTTCTCCGGGCCGAGGTCGTTGAGGAACTGCACGACGTGGTCCATCTGCTGGGTGAAGGTTCCCTGGACCAGCAGGGGCTTGTCGCCATCCTCCCCGCAGGAAGAAAGGTCCGGGATCGCGGCGTCGTCCGTGGTCTCTACGTCGCGCAGCAAGGGGGCGGCGAAGGCAGCGATCTGCCGGGTGTTGCGGAAGTTCTTTGACAGCAGCTTGCTGTTGTGCGGCCCCACGCTCAAGCCGACTTCAGCCCAGGTGAAGCGCTGGGGGTAGATGCGCTGGGCCGCGTCGAGGACGAAGGTGAGGGTGTGCTCGTCGGTGACATGGTTGAGGACCGCCCGGACCTGGTTGGCGGAGAAATCCTGGGCCTCGTCTACAACGACGACGTGGTACGGGTCGTCGGCGCGCTTGGCCGCCATGGCGTTGGCCAGGTCAGACCAGTCCCAGGCCTGCTGCTCCTTCTTCCACTCCTGGAAAGGAACGATCACCTCGTCCAGCAGCCGACGGCGCAGCGAGGCCGGCATGCGCGGGGAGCGGCCGCGGCCCTGCCGCTCGCACTCGATGTACTCGGTCAGACGGTCCGGCGTGAAGCGGCCCAGGACATAGTCCACTTCAGAGCGTACAAAGTCCTCGGACAGGGGCAGGGCCGCGGCCAGCGCGTCCAGCTTTCCGTTGTGCTCGTGCTCTTGAAGGATCCGCTCGTAGGGCACGCGGTCGGTGGCCCACTTGGCGAAGGTGGAGATCGTCAGCTCGACGTCGTTGCCCTTGATCTGTTCCTTGGTCAGTTCCTCGATGTAGCCGCGCAAAGTCTTGTTGTAGGTAAGGACCAGGACCCGGACGGGGCCGTCGATGAAGCCGTCACGGTGGCGCCGCTGCCAGTACCGGACGGTGAACTTCAGCCGGTAGAGGGCGGTGGTGGTCTTGCCGCTGCCGGCGGCGCCCCGTACGACGAACACCCCCGGCTTGTGATTGTTGATCACCGTGAGCTGCTCGCTCGTCGGCTGCGTCGGCCTCAGAACCTTCATCCCGCCGCGTCCCCTCCCCCGAGATCCCCAAAAGTGAGGTCATATTAGAAGCGGCTCCGACCTGCCGCGTTGCAGATCTCATACCTTTTCCACCCACGCCGGAGGATGGCCGAAAATAACGGAACGTCAGTTCGTTCATGGCTGATTACGCGTCGCCGGTGGTCCTTCAGCGCGGCCACTAGGTGTCGTACAGATGTCTGGGGTCGGACACTCGCCACTTGAGCCGCCCGGCTGATTGATGCGTTGTGAAGGTCGGAGCTGCGGAGCAGGGGCATTTCAGGCTCGCCCCTGCTCCGCTGCTACCGCTCTATGGGCAGCTCAGCCGGTTCCTCCGGCCGTGTAGTTGATGCAATCCAGTGGCGCGTACTGCGTTTCGTCGGCGCACAGGGTGCTCAGGCCGTGGATGCCGGTTTGGTTGAGGCACCCGCTCTGCGCCGCTGATAGGACGGGGCCTGGCTGTTGGCCAGCCCTGCGTATGAAGACTCGCAGCATGTGGCCGTGTGGGACGGTTCCTGCAAGCCGCTCCCGCCTTTGCTCGCCTTGCGTAGCTGCATAGAACCAACGCTGCTGAAGCGACGGACGTCGCTTCAGTCCCCCGGTGGCTGGGTCCTGTGGCTGCCGTGGGCAAGGCAGTTCGGAGCGCGTCATGGATGTACGCCCTTTGTGCCGCTGCCGCAGCCGCTGCTGTTTCGAGGATGCCGCGCCAGTACAACGTGCTGTCCCCGTGAAAGCACGCAAAGATCCGGGCGACGGACCTAGCTAGTTGTGCGTGAGGCATGGGTCACCGGTCCTGTCCGATGAGGTGCATACCGTCCTCGTTCTCCAGGACGCGGTTGATCCTGTCGATCATCGCGTCCCAGTCGGGGTCGGTGGGCACGACGTGGGCAGTGACTGCGTCGCTTTCCGCGAGGAAGTCGAGCATCCGCTGATGCGGACTGTCAGGCAGTGGCTCGGGAGGGTTGTCGAACATACAGGGTGTGTCCTTTCGGAGAGTCCAATCAGGGATGGGGTCTGGTTGAGCGTTGCCTCGCTCGGCACCAGACCCCGGGCGTGATGCGATGACCTTTCCTCTTCCTTGTCGTGGGGGTGTTGTCCCCCCGGGACCGGCTAGGTCCCGTCCCCGAGGCGCGGCGAGCGGTGCACCCGAAGTCGGTTGGCTGCCACGCCTCAGAGGCAGGAACTAGATGTCCTGCTGGCCGTTGGCTACTTGATGCCGCCGGCCTTCATGACGGCTGCCTTGAACCTTCGCGACACCGTCGCCTCGCTCACATCGAGGAGCTCCGCGACCTCGACGCCGCTGAGGCCCCAGAGCACCCGGTACTCCCAGACCTCGATCTCGGCTTCGTTCCCGATGGCGTTCTTGACTTCGTGGAGCAGCTCGACGAAGCGCACACTGGCCGCCGTGGGATCTGCGTCGCCACGCTGGGTCAGCCACGCCGTGTAGGCGTCGCCGACATCCTCTACCGGCAGTTCGACCACCTTCTTCCGATAGACGTGGCTGATCAGCACGTTCCGCGCGGTCCTCATCGCGTACGCGATGGGGTTGCCGGTGAAGGTCTTGCCCTTGGCGATCACCCGGCACATGAGGACGTGCACTTCCTGGGTGAGGTCTTCCGCCTTGTGCTGATCACGGGTCGCCCACAGGAAGTAGCGGTAGACCGACAGGTGGTACTCCTTGGCCAGCGCCGTGATCTGCGGGATCTGATCCGGACTGAGCCTCAGGGGGATGGAACTCGTGTCCTGGGGTGGATCACCTCCATGCTCGTCGCCGTCGTCGTTCGGCGTCTTGAAGGCCGCCATGTAGATCTCCATTCGTCGGGTACACCACTCCGCTCCACGCGGGCGGCGCCGAAACCTTGCACGGGCGGGGCGGGTGAAAGATTCGTGCGGCGTACGGAGTGGGGTGGGGCATGACGAAGAAGAACGACTCCACCTCCGGCAGTAAGGCCGCGGCCAAGCGGCGGGCCGGCATGAAGGCCAGCAAGAAGCCGAAGGCCTCGGCGCAGGCCCCCGTGGGCGGGGAGGCGGCCTCCCCGTTCGGTCCGCCGACGCCGGGCGGCGGGGGCCGACCGCTGCCGGGCCATCCGCAGCCGGTCTCTCGCGGGCGGCTGCTGGCGCGTGTCACCGGTGCGGTCACCACCGGTGTCCAACTGATGCCTCACACCGAGGACTTGCACAGCGGGCTGCTGCTTGCGGGGCTGGTGCTGCTGAGCCTGGACGTGCTCATCGACGTGGGCCTGTCGGCGCTCGACGCCTCCGGGCGGCTGTGGCGGGTGCTGCGCAGCGTGCGGGCGTCGACGCGGCGGGCCGCGGACGGCACCGTCATCGCCACCCTCCGGGTCGGAGCGCCCTGGCTGTCCGCCCGGCGCGGAGGCGGGCTGCGGATCACCGGACGGGTGGTGAGCTCCCTGCTGATCGCCGGCTCCACGATGATGGAGAAGTGGCACCACGAGCTGCTGGTGGCGGCGCTGACCACGCTCCTGGTCGACGTCATCTCCGAGAGTTTCACCCTGCTGACCGGCTACCTGCGCGCACGGCGGGACTGACGACCTCATGTCGCCCGGGCCCCGACCTTGAGGTCGGGGCCCGGGCGGGAGTACACGAGATGATCAGGGACGCGACAGCCGTCAGGCCGACCATGATGGTTCGGGCGCGGGTCTCGCTCCACGCTCTGGTGTCGCCGACTCCACCCCGGTGATCAGGTTGGATCCGGTCACGCTGTGTGCGGCGGGGCGGCATCGGAATCGATCGCGAAGGCGAGCACGCCGACGATCGTTGCGAGCTGACCGTCCTCGCGCACGGCATCGTCGTAGCGGACGCAGGTGATGGGTTGATCACAGCGCTCGCAGGGAGCAGGCGGCGGCTCGGAAGTCGCCCATGGCAGGGATGCGGTACTCGCCGGACGCGAATTGCCCTGCGGTGTCCGATGCCGCTGTCATGCAAGCCACGTTGTCACAAGAAGGACGAGGCCGAAGTGGTCCACTCTCCCGGGCAGCCCCACGAGGGCGACCCCAACCCCCGCGGGGTGTTCCGCACCGCTCCCGTCACAGGGGAGACGACGTCGTCCCTGATCTCCCGCATCGCGGGCCGCTACGGGATGGACGCGAAGGTGTTGCGGTCGTGCTGGCAGTGGCGCAACTACCCGCCGGGGCACGACGGCGGGGGCGCGCGGGCCGACGCCGAGGTGTTGCTGAACGCGGCCGGACGGCAGCTCCTGGCAGGCCTGTGCGGCGTCGAGGAAGACGTCCTGGCGCGGGCGTTGCCGTCCTGGGGACAGGAGGACGCCAAGCTGTCGGCCGGAAGGAACGGGGTGCCTGCGGCGGCGTGGCGGACCGGCGGCGCGGTCGCCGGGCCGGTCGCCTTCGGCTGCCGCCTGTGCGCGGCCCGGCGCACGGGGACGGCCGTGCGGGTGGTGCGGTATGCGCCGCGATGGGAGCGGGTGTGTGTCCGGCACGGGCGGTGGCTCCTGGACGCGGACGCCGACCAGCCTCTTGAGTATCTGGACGTGCGGGGTGTGCCGGAAGTGGCCGCGGCGCAGCGACGGTGGGCCGGCGTGGCGCGGCGGGCAGCACGAGCCGGAGCCGGGCCGGAGAGGGTGTTCGCGCTGGCTTATGCGGTGGTGGCCCGGTGGTGGGAGCAGGCCCTGCACTGGGAGCGCGAGGCGGTCTGGCCGCGGCGGCTGCACCAGGTCGCGGGTGGCAACGCCGGGACGGAGCTGGAGCGGTGGCGGATTGTGGGCCGGGACACGGTCGTCTTCCCCGAGGTGGTGGCCGTGGCCGACGCGCTGCTGGACCCGACGATGGCCGAGCTGGTGTGGAGGGACAGCGGGGCGGGGCAGCCGCGGCCGCTGCCCGCCGACGGGGTGTTCTGCCGCCGGCTGGGGGAGCGTGTCGGGCGGGGGTGGCTGGGGCCGCTGGCCGCGACCGACTACGGCGGCCCGCTGACCTCGTGGATGGGCGCGGTCATCCGGATCCACCGCGGCGCGGGGGGCCCGCCGGGCTACGGCAACGATCCGTGGTGGCTGAGGCAGGAGCACCAGCCCGTCACCATGGCCGGACAGCTGCGCGTCCTGTCCAAGGAACGCAGCGCGCCCGGCTCGGGCACCACGTGGCGCTCTGCGGTGCCGGCCGAGCAGCGGGCGCTGATCACCAGCCTGGTCAACGACGCCGAAGAGCAGCTGACCCAGCTGCGCGGCGCCCAGTATGGCAAGACCGCCGACGCCGCGCAGCAGTTGCTGGGCAACCTCGGCCATGCCGCCACACTGATCGAGCAGGCCGTACGGGAGACCGCAGCAGGAGCCCTCACGGCCGGGATGGCACTGGAGGATTTGGCACGCTGGGCCCGCCTGCCGGCCGATGTCCTCGCCGAAGCACTCGCCGACCACGACAACGAGCAGCAGGCAAAAGGGCGGTGAGCCCGTATCAGGAAGCCGGCAGGCGTGCAGGCGTGCACGGGCCGTCGTCCGCCGGGGCGGTACCTCATCGCGCGGCACTCGTGATCAAAATCCGTGAAGCTGCCCGCCAAGCAGGCAGAACGGGCTTGACTGGGGCGCGTGGGCAGCAAGAACACAGCGGCCGCATCGGGCGGCCGCTCACAGCACGTGCAGACGGATACCGGATCCGAGTGGGAGGCGGTCTTCGTCGACCCCATCGGGCAGGTGGTGCAGCAGCGGTGGGCGGACGCGGTCCTCGCGGTGGCCTTCGAGGAGCTGGAGCCGGTGTCGGCGTTCCCGGTGGTGCCGGGGCGGCGGTGGGGGCCCGGCCAGTGGTGGTCGGCTACGACCGGCCGGCATGTGGCCTGCGGGTCGGCCGCGATGCGGGCGCAGCTGATGGTGCTGGACCGCGATCCTGAGGTGGTCGGCCTGGCCGGGCGGCCGGTCCGTCTGTTGTGGCGGGACGCGCGCGGCCAGGTGCGCTCGTGGGTACCGCAGCTCTTCGCCCGCCACCGCGACGGCACCGCTGTGCTGGCCGACTGTCCCAGCCATCCGGAGGCCGGCGGTGAACGGGCCCGGAAGGCCGCGAAGGTCCTTGAGGCGGCGTGCGCGCAGGCCGGCTGGAGCTACCGGCGCCTTGAGCCGCTGGAGAAGACCCTGACGGCGAACCTGAAATGGCTGGCTGGCTACCGCCACCCCCGCAACGCCGGCCGTCCCCGTCTTGCGGCCGCCGTCCGTGAGACGTTCGCACAGCCGCGGCCGCTGATCGAGGGCGCCGAAGCGGCGGGCGACCCGATCGAAGTCCTGCCCGTCGTCTTCCACTCCCTATGGCACGGAAAGCTGACGACAGACCTGGAGACGCCGCTGCACGAGCGGGTCCTCGTCAGCACCGGCGCCGACGGTGCGAACGGCCGCGGCGGCCCGGGCAGCGGGGATGGGCGATGAGCGTGCGGCGTGGCGGGCGGCCGGTGCTGCAGGTGGGAGCGCACGTCCGTTTTCGTGACCGGTACTGGCAGGTCATCGCTGTGGCGGGGCAGCAGGTCCACCTCGCCGGCGAGACAGGCGAAGACGAGACGGTCGTGGCCGGGCATCTGTTCGCCGACCCGTCCTTCACCATCGTGGGCGCCGAGATGCCCCAGGCCGTGACGCAGTGGGGTCTGTTCGAAACCGCGCCCGAGGAGGCGCGGCGCAAGGCGCTGGCCTGGCAGCGGCACATCCGCGAGGTGGAGTCCGGCCTGCCCGGCGGGACGGACAGCGGCGGGGTGCCCCGGGCCGAGTACGATCCCGACCGGTTCACGCTCGCGCAGCGCGAGGAGGCCAAGGCCGCGGAGCTGACCGCGATCGGCTTCGGACCTGTCTCCCGGACCACGGTGCAGCGCATGCGCCTGGCCTACCGCAAGCAGGGATTGTGGGGGCTGGTCGACCACCGCACCACCCGCCGGCCCGTGCCTACCGGGCGCACCGACGAACGCGTCATCGCCGCCATCGAGGAAGCGCTGCGCCGCCAGCGCGGCCGCTCCAAAGGCACCGTCAAGGGCCTGATGCCCCTGGTCACGCAGATCCTTACCGACCGGCACGGCCGCGGCACAGTGACCGTCCCCTCCCAGGCCACCTTCTACCGGCTCGTCCACCAGCTCGCCGGTCCCGCCGAACACCCCCACCGCCCCGCCCGCACTCTGCCCTCCCCGGCCGGCAGGCGGGCGTTCACTCCGACCGTGGCGCTGCGGCCGGGCGAGCAGGTGCAGGTCGACACCACGCGGCTGGATGTCCTGGCCGTCTTCGACGACGGCACCACCGGCCGGCCCGAACTCACGATCGCCGTAGATGTCGCCACCCGCGCCATCCTCGCCGCCGTCCTGCGCCCGGCCGGCACCAAGGCCGTGGATGCGGCCCTGCTGCTGGCGGAGATGGCCGTCCCGCACCCGGCCCGCCCCTCCTGGCCCGACGCGCTGCGCCTCGCCCACACCCAACTCCCCTACCTGAAAAGGCTGATGAGCCTGGACGAACGCCTTCAGAGCGCCGCCGCCCGGCCGGTCGTGGTGCCCGAGACGATCGTCGTGGACCGGGGCAAGATCTACCTGTCCACGGCGTTCAGCGCTGCCTGCGAAACTCTCGGCATCAGCGTCCAGCCCACCCCGCCCCATGCCCCCGCCGCCAAAGGCATCGTCGAGCGCACCTTCGGCACCATCAACGCCCTGCTGTGCCAGCACCTGCCCGGCTACACCGGCTCTGACGTCACCCGCCGCGGACCGGATGCCGAAACCGAGGCCTGCTTCAGCGTCGCCCAGTTGCAGGACCTGCTGGACGAATGGCTGATCCACTACCACCACCGCCCCCACGAAGGCCTGCGCCACCCCACCCTGCCCAAGAAGGCCCTCACCCCGAACCAGATGTGGGCCGCGCTCATCGCCGTGGCCGGCCACGTGCCCCTCCCCCTCAGCGGCAGCGACTACCTCGAACTGCTGCCGGTGCGCTGGCAGGCCATCACCGAACGCGGCATCCGCGTCGACCACCGCACCTACGACCACGATGTCCTCGCCCCCTACCGCGGCCAGCCCTCCCCCGTCACGGCGCGCGGCGGCAAATGGGAAGTCCACACCAACCCCCACGACGCCCGCCAGGTCTGGATCCGCCTGCCCGACGGACACCTGACAGAGATCCCGTGGATCCACCGCGACCACATCCACGAGCCGTTCAACAGCGCCACCTGGCAGCACATCAAAACCATCACCGCCCGCCACGGCGACCGCGACACCCACGAGGCCGACCTCGCCGACGCCCTCGACCAGCTCATGCGCCGAACCCAGACCAGCACCGCCACCGCGGGCGAGCAACGCCTGATCACCCGCACCGCACCGCTGAAAACGCCCCCGCCTGCGGCCGATCACCGCACGCCCCACGCCCTGGGCCCTCAGGTCGACGGATGGGACGACGACAGTCTCGGCGACCTCGACGACCTTCCTGACGACCCAGAGCAGGCTGATGGCGAGGAGGAAACCCTCGACAACGGCGACGCGCCCGTCCCGTACACCGGACTCGGCCTCTACGACCCCGCCCAGGAAGCCCTCAACTGGTGACCAGCCCCGCACACGACCACCACGCCACCACCGGCACCGAGGTACCACTGCCCGGCACGCACGCGGCAGACCCGGAGTGGCCGATCACCACCTGGCAGGGCTGGCAGCACTTCGCCACCACCCCGCCCCTCGCCCCGCCCCAGCCCGGCGACGCACCCCGCAGCACGGAAGAACGCCTCGCCTACCACTCCGCGTTCGTCACCGTCCGCACCCCTGCCATCGACACCCTCGCCACCCAGGTCCGCACCCTGATGCTGCTCGGCCGCCACCAGCAGAACACCGCCCGGCCCTCGCTGATCGTCACCGGGCCCGCAACGGCCGGGAAAACGACCGCCCTCCTCGAGGTTGGTCGCACCTGCCACCTTGCCCACACCCGCAAGAACCCGGCCTCGCCCGGACGTGCCCATGAGCAGGTGCCGGTCGCGTACCTGCTGGTGCCGCCTGGCGCCACCGCGAAGACCCTCGCCATCGAATTCGCCCGCTACCTCGGCATCCCCGTCACCACCCGCATGACCCAGGCCCAGATCACCAGCGCCGTCTGCCACACCTACACCCAAGCCGGCGTCCGCCTGGTCCTCATCGACGAGATTCACCGCCTCAACCCCCGCACCACCACCGGTGCCGAAGCCGCTGACCTGCTCAAAGACCTCACCGAACGGATCAAAGCGACCTTCGTCTACACCGGCATCGACGTCGCCGCCACACCCCTGTTCAGCGGCATACGCGGCGCCCAACTCGCCGGCCGCGCCAGCCTCATCAACTGCGGCCCCCTCCCCGCCCGCCACGGAAACACCCGCCCCTTCACCGACCTCATCACCGACATGGAAAACGCCCTCGACCTCACCCAGCACACACCCGGCACACTCCCCCGCCACGCCTCCTACCTCCACCAGCGCACCGCCGGCCGCATCGGAAGCCTCGCCCGCCTCATCCGCCAAGCAGCCATCACCGCCATCTGCGACGGCACCGAACGCATCACCAAAAAGGCGCTCGAAGCCATCCAGCTCGACCACCTCGCCGAAGAAGCAAACCGCCCCCGTACCCGCCAACCCGCCAGAACGGCATGATGCGGACATGAAGACGACCACCGAGACGCCGGGCGGCGACGAGTTCGCTGCCCTCTGTCGGCAGGCCTGGGACACCCTGATCCCCGCCCGCGCCGGCTACCTCGCCGACGTCTCACCTCACTACGACGAGGTCCTCCACGACGTCGCGCAGCGCACCGAGCACACCGGCAGCCTCGGCAAGACGGACATCGCAGCCCTCGTCGTCTGGAAACGGCTCTCCGCGCAAACCCGCTGGGTGACAGACCTCATGTCCCTGCCCGACACCCACGTACGAGCCGTCACCGAGCGAGCCGTCACCGCCGTCCGCGACACCACCCTCACCCGCAGCGAAGCCGCCCGCACCGGACGCAGCGTCATCTGGGAACTGCCCGGCTTCCGCTCCGGCGACGCCCTCGCCTCAGCCGTCCTGACCGCAGCAGCACCGCATCGGATGGCCGTCTACGACCGCCGCGTCCAACACGCCCTCGACGGTCTCGGCCTCACTCTCACCCCCGCACCGGGACGGTACGGCCGCTACCTCCAGCTCCTCGACGACCTCCTCCACCACGGCGGAGCACGCGCCGACGGCTGGACCGCACGCGACATCGACACCGCCCTGTACTGGACCGGCTTCAGCCCTCAACCATCAGCACCGACCGGCCAGCAACCCGCTGACCAGCACAAACCCGCACCAGTCCTTTAGATGCCGGGCATTATCACCAACAGCGCTCCGCTGTTATCAACAAACTCAGAACAACCGCAGGCCAGATGCCCCATCAGCATCGCCTCCAGCGTCCCGCAAGCACCGGGACTGTTATCAAGGAATCCACAACACCCCAGCTCAAGCCACCCTCACCACACCAACTACGAACCTCGGAATCACAG